>NZ_JBCLVH010000006.1:0-198445 GCF_039548255.1 Lentibacillus songyuanensis | reverse complement strand
TCAAAAATAATTAGAGTCGTCTTTTTCATTATATATCTTTAGTTTCACTGAAAAATTATAAGATTTTCAGTGGCCTCATTTTATACCAGCTGGGTTTTCCATAGTGGTTGCCGATAGTTTTCAGTATTTTTCATTTCTAGCCGGTGGTGTGGTTCATCCCACTCTTAACGGGCAGTAAGACTCCCACTTCGAGATGTTGAGGAGAAATCAAAAAGGATAGCGGGAGTTAAGTCTGAAAGAAATTCTTTCATGACGTTTTGTGCCTCTGGAAAGGCATGGATATAAACTGCCCGTAAAGGTCCGATTCTGTTCAACTAACATTCAGTGGGGGAGGAAGGGAAACCCCCACTGAATGAAGTTTCACTTTATCGGCGATTTGTGAAGACCCTTAAATATGCTATTTTACGACATGATCACACGCTGAAGAATAGCGGAATTCTTCTTTACAATAAAAAAGTCACTGCAAAATGGTTGAAGAAATGATAAAAATGTATTATTATACTCTATGTGCCTCGCAAAAAAGGACCATTTTAGATGCTGGTGTAGCACAGTTGGTAGTGCACGTCACTCGTAATGACGGGGTCGGGGGTTCAAATCCTCTCACCAGCACCATCTTTCTTTTGGAGAAGTACCCAAGCCCGGCTGAAGGGGACGCACTCGAAATGCGTTAGGACGTTTTCGCGTCGCGTGGGTTCGAATCCCACCTTCTCCGTTCATTTTATCGTTCCACACCAATCCACGTTATCTATCTTTCTTCTTATCATCCTTGTTTAATCAAACGTTTGTTCAAATCCCATACTATTTATAAAATCCAATCGAATGAAGAACTAACACCCCGATAATCGCAAAGATAAACCCAGTAATTAATATCAACAACGGCGTTTTATAGTTTTTCTTATCTTCAAACCAGGCAATAATCGCCACTCCTAAAATAAGCAGCATACATAACAGCACAGCTACAAATGGATTCGTCGGTGTTATCCAATCATACCAATGTCCACCATTCACCAATATCGCACCCTTTCGATCATGCATATGTCTAATACCTATACTACTATTATTAACATGAATCAGTGACAATATGAAAATGCAGGGCTTATTACCGTACGTTAAACAACAGAAGGGCCTGAGACAAAATGCGTTTTTACCAAAGAAAAAACCGAACTAACCAGAAACTATGGCTGGTGCACTTAACCCGCTCCGGAAATATACTTCGCTTTCCGCGGGCGGCTGGTGAGCCTCCTCGTGCTGACTGCGGGGTCTCACTGATGCCTTTCCTCCCGCCGGAGTATACGTATATTTCCTCCGCTAAAGTAGTGCATTATTATTCGTCTTTAAGCTTGAACATTTTAGTTGTATCCCAGCCCCTTCTGAACATTAAATAGTTAATTCATCATATTTATCTTCCGGTGCCTCCAATATAAACGGACTGCATCTTTCATCCGTTAACAGCACGAGCTCATGCATCGCCCTTGTGCAAGCTGTGTAAAAAAGCGTTCGATCCGCTTCACCTGTATACGCTTTTTTCGATGCATCCGGGATGACGACTGCGTCGAATTCAATCCCTTTGGCCAAATAAACCGGCAGCAGCAAGACACCTTTATGAAAGGAACGGGTTTCCTCATTGAGTTGGATCATGGCTAACGACTTATTTAATCGGTCAAACAGCGTATCACATTCCTCTTGCGTCTTACAAATCAGTGCAATCGTTTCATAACCGTTATCCTTTAATGCCTTGATTTTAGCAACCAATGGCGCAACAATATTTCCCTGATAGCTGAGCAACTCCGGTTTCTTTCCTTCCCGGTTAAATGGCTCAATAATTTTACCATCCGGTGCAAAATATGCCGTGAATTCAACAATTTGCTTGGTAGATCGATAACTTTTTGTTAGAACGATCCTTTGAAGATAATCATCTTTCTTAGCCGGAACAAGTGGACTTCCCTGAATGGCATGCGTGTAAATGGCTTGATTCACATCCCCTAATAACGTCATCCTTGTATAAGGGAACTGATGCTTGATATAGGCAAATTGAAACGGTGAATAATCCTGCGCTTCATCAATAAACAAATGCCGAACAGAGCGATCCGCGTTATCCCCTAATATGCTCCCTTTAACATATACGTACGCGGCAGCTTCTTCCCACGCTAGATATCCCCGGGAAAGATCCTTCATCGTCTGCTCTCTTATCTCATTCCAATGGCTTGGGGCATCTTCAGGCGACCAATCGGTAAAAAACGTTTGATAGGTTGCGTAAATATTAACGAACTGGAATTGCTTAATTCGCTGTTTCAACGGGGAAAAGGCCTTTTTTACCACCTTTTCCCGCAAAAAGTCTTCTTCCGTTTCCTCAGCATATAACTCATCTTGATCCTGCTTTTGCATATGGTAATGGGCCTGTAGATATTCTTCTTTATCTAACAGCTCTATTTGTTCCATAACCCAATCCTTGTTTATCTCTTTAAGCTGCTGATTTTGTATTTCACATAGCAGCCATTTCGCAACAAATTCTAGTTTATTCGGAATGGTAATAGTTGGATCCAAAGAATAAAAATAGTCGTAAATCTGTTCTTTGGCAACAAATACCTGTTTATGGAAGGCTATATTCTTGAAAATCAGCCCTTCTTCCGCCAAACGTAATAGAAACGCCTCCAAATGCTGTTTAAATGTTACGCTTGATTTATAATCGATGCACGCCATTTTCGTTTGATAATCCGTATCTTGTTTTCCGGTCAATTTATATTCCATATGTTGAAATGGCGATTCGACGGTCCACTTATCCCCAATTTTTTCTTGCAAATATTCATAAAATGTAATCTGCTGCACATTCGCTTCCCCTAGCTCGGGGAGGACATTGGCGACATAACTGCTGAATAATGGATTTGGCGAAAATAAAACAACGTTATCAGCACGTAATGTGTCGCGGTACCGGTACATGAGATAAGCAATTCGTTGCAATGCAGCCGATGTTTTGCCGCTTCCCGCCACGCCCTGGACAACAAGATAGCGGTGCTGTTCATCACGGATAATTTTATTTTGCTCTTTTTGGATGGTGGACACGATACTTTTCATCGTTGTGCTTGCATTATTCCCAAGCGCTTGCTGCAATAATTCATCGCCTATGGTGACTCCCGTATCAAACATCCCTTTAATGACACTATTACGGATAATAAATTGTCGCTTTAATGTCATCTCACCTGAAATGGTGTCTCCTATTGTTTCATATGCAGCCTTTCCGGGGGAGTAATCATAATAAAGACTGGAAATCGGTGCGCGCCAGTCATATATGAGAAATTCCTCGTCATTACGGTCCATTAAGGATGCGATGCCGATATAAATCGGTTGACTTTTTGCTTCCCCATCCTCCTGAAAATCAATACGCCCGAAATAGGGATTACTTTCCAGACGTGCTAATGTCTTTAATTCTTCTCCTATTTTTCCATGAAATCGTTCCCGTTCTGATAATAGCTCGGCTTGCTGTTTGATACTTGCCTGTGTTTCGATGACGTCATCCGGTTCATCCAGATTTACGGTGACATCTTCCCAAAAGTTTTGCCGTAAATCAATGACACTCTGCTTTAATCCAGATGATTTTGCATACAAGTTTGCTTGCCGTTGATGAATTTCTTCCACTACACGATCTACAAGCTGCTGTTCCGCTTTCCGACTTTCATTCTCAGTCATCTAATTCCCCCATTATCATTTGTAAGATTCATTTTTGTTGACTTTTAATTTCATTTGTGATAAAATTTATATAAGGATTATTATATGTTCTATTTAAAAATAGGCAACAATACTTTAATGATACAACGTTAATGTTTATCTTGCAAGCACTTTTTGCAATTTAAACGCTAGCGTTTTTTTAATGGAGGTTTTCCAATATGCGCGCATTTGAAGAATTAGCCTCACTTTCAGCGGTACAAGAATTCATTCAACACCACCAACTTTCCTTTCTGTTTATTTCACGTCCTGATTGCAGCGTTTGTCATGGTTTATTTCCGCAGGTACAAGTATTAATGGAAAATTACCCCGAAATTAAGTTGGGGCACATCAATGCGGATGTGGTACAGGAAGTTGCCGGGGCATTTTCCGTATTTACGGTTCCGGCCCTGCTATTTTTTATTGATGGAAAGGAATATATTCGCGAAGCCCGGATTGTTCCGCTTGATTTATTAGAGGAAAAACTAAATAAAATATATAAGCATATGGCTGGTTCATCAGATTGATTCAGTCATTGTTCTTGTATGAATCATAAGTTAGCCGATTTCACATAAATTTATCCTTAAGAGCGAGAATACCTCCATCCTCTATAGGTGGGGAATAAATCGGTAGGTCTTGGCTCTTTATTATTCTTTGCAAAAACTTATCAAAACACGTATACTGAAGTAAAGGTGGTGGGAACACGTGTACGAAACACAGCAAATACGGATTAAACCCGGTCATCGCTTATTTTCCCATCTTAAGCGATTAACCGAAGCCAGCAAAAATCTTTACAACACCACGAATTTCTACATCCGTCAGATTACACAGCACTTAAAACCGATAAACCCTTGCACCCGCTTCAACAGGAAGTCATGGATCAACTATATACGTACCTTCCCATTTTTTTCCGGGAAGCGAATCAAGCGCGGTCTGTACCGGGCAAGCTACTGAATCCTGATCAATGCGGATGTAAACGGCAGTATGAACATATTGCGAAAAGTATGTCCCAATGCTTTCAAGGCGGAGCGTCTAGCGGGGTTGTGCCATCAGGCAAATGTGTCAACTCCACGAGTGTTAAGCATTGGTTAGCCTTTGATACACTCGAAACTCCCTCCCTCTAAGCATAGCGAAGGCGGGAGAATATTCATCTGCAGAGCCTTCATAAAATCTTATCATTAGGGTAAATTTCAATAGCGATGAACAAGAAGGGAGACACTCATATGAAAATACTTATGATTGGTGCTACTGGCACGATTGGAAAAGAAGTTACAGCACTATTGGAAAAGGATCACAACCTCATCCGCGCCGGTAGAAATGGTGCTGATGTGCAGGTTGATATCACCGCTGAAGACAGTATCAAGCAAATGTATGAAAAAATCGGCCATGTGGATGCGGTCGTCAATGCATCTGGCGGAGCGAATTTTGCCTCTGTCCCGGAACTGACTCCAGAATTAAATGAAAAAGGGATCGAAAGTAAGCTCAAAGGACAAATCAACCTCGTGCTGTTAGGGTTAAACCATGTGAATGATCATGGCAGTTTCACATTAACAACCGGTATTATGATGGATGACCCGATTCGCCAGGGCGCTTCAGCGGCAATGGCTAATGGTGGTGTGAAGGCATTTGTCAAATCAGCCGCGATTGAGATGCCGCGTGGAATCCGAATTAATAGTGTTAGCCCAAATGCGGTTCAGGAATCATGGGAACGACTGGAGAGCCTCTTTCAAGGGTTTGACCCAGTTCCTGCAAAACGTGTAGCATTAGCTTATAAAAAGAGTGTCCTGGGGGCGCAATCCGGGCAAAATTACGAGGTATATTAGAAAAAAGACCTTGCTTGAGGTATTTATATTAAAGTGGACCCCATGTCAAGCAAGGTCTTTTTTATTAAATTTCCCGCCGCATTGCCTGCAAAACATCAATTTGGGTAGCGCGTTTCGCTGGCCGCATTCCTGACAAAATTGTCACCAGCAGACAAATGACAACCGCTATGATAACCAAGGTTACCGGAATCGATGAAAACTTTAGTCCATCTGGCAGTTCTTCATCAAAAGCCATTTGCAAAATTAACGGTAATCCTGCATTAACCAACAGACTTACCCCATAGGCCACAACCGTCCCGATAATAGCACCGATCACCCCAATATAGGTGCTTTCCATGAGAAAGATTTGTTTGATCGCTTTTGGGTTGGCCCCGATTGCCTTCATGATCCCAATATCAGGCGCTCGTTCCGTCACCGCCATGGTCATCGTATTATAGATGCCAATCGAAGCAATCAATACCGCAATCGTACCAACCAAAATCAACCCTGCCTTGGCGATCGTAAATAGCACATTTAATTGTTTCATTTCACTGACAACCGAATACGTTGCGTAACTAGCATCATCCAACTTGTCCGTAACTGCCTGTACATCTTCCAAGCTATTCGCAAATACCTTTACATCATCAAACACATTCGCATCAGCTTCTGTCTCATCCTGCTCATAATTTGGGTCGGGGATGGCTCCTTTTGTCGTGCCAGTGAAAGCCTCCACCTCATCCAGAACATCCTGTGAAATATAGACAGTTGCATCCTCCATCCATTCCTTCGTTGGTTTTTTTGTCACACCAACAATTTTCAGTGGAATGGTATGTGTATCGCCCTTCTTCACATTTTCTGCTTTTTGAATGGTCATGTCCAGCGTTTGGTCAATTACGTCCCCATCATATTGGTATTCCTTCTTCAAATTGCCATCTTCATCATAGAGAGCCTCGCCATCTGAATCAGCATGTAGATACTTCGCAAAATCATGACCAACAATAATTTCATCATCTGCTTTTGGCAATCTGCCACCCTGTAATTCCAATCCTGATTTTATCTCTGAAGGAAAATCAGCTACCACCGTTTCCGCATCCGCCTGATAATCGTCTAGGTTGAAAGCAGGCATTTGCTGAAGGCTCTTTCTCCGAGTAACAGCCTTCACCCCATCGATTAATTCCATTTCCGTGATATCGTCTATTGTTATTGGTCTGTAATCCCCACTCGCTCCTTCATGGCCATAAACATCAATTTGGGTAACTACCTGTTGCTTCAATGTATCATCAACAACCGTTTGCTGCAGGCCATAGCCAATCGATGCCAAAACAATTAGGAATGCACAGCCCATAGCCGTCGCTAAAATGGTCATGAACGTGCGTGCCTTGTTCTTCTTTATATTCTGTCTGACAAATAAAAACCGATCCTTTAACCTCATATATGAACCTCATTTTCTAGCAATTTACCATCCGAGATGGACAGACTGCAATTGCCAATCTGTGCAACTGCATCGTCATGGGTAATGATGAGAAAAGTCGTCCCCAATTCGCGATTTAACTGTTGAATAAACTCTAATAAAGATGCTTCCGTTTCACTGTCCAGACTTCCGGTTGGTTCGTCAGCCAGAATTAATGGCGGGTTTAGCACCAATGCTCTGGCAATACTAACCCGTTGCTGCTGCCCTCCAGATAATTCACTCGGATAATGATCACAAAACGCGGTTAGGCCAACTTTGTCGATCATTTCCATCACTAAAGTTTTTCGTTTTGACGCGTCCATCCCTTTAAATGTTAATGGCAATTCAATATTTTGAAAGGCTGTCATACTCGGGATCAACTGGAAGCTTTGAAAGATAAATCCTAAATGTTCCAAGCGGAAATCAGCAAATTGCGCTTCCGAAAAGTCAGTCACATGCTGATCAGCAATCCAAATATCCCCTTCACTCGGCTGGATATAACCACTGATCAAGTTTAGTAGAGTGGACTTGCCAGATCCACTCTTACCAACAATCGAAACAATCTCTCCTTTATTTACCTGAAAAGAAATATCTGTTAACACAGGAAGCGTCGTTTTTTGTCCTTTTTTTCCTAGTGTAAAATGATGACTGAGCTGTTTTACTGTAATCAATCGTTATCACCTGTTTCTTCTTCAAATAAGAAATCATTAATATATAATTCGTAATCCGTTATGTCATGGTTATCCTTTATCGCAATAGTTCCTTCATATACCGTCTTGCCCGACTGCAAATCTACAACCATGACCGAGGTATCCTGCTGGGCCATTTGCTCACTACTGACAATATACGCGTGATCATCCTTTACTTTCATGAGCGGACTGCCCATTTCCTCCGCTTGATAGGACGTCGGCAATTTGATCGTTTGCTTTTCTGTTATTTTCTTAGTTTTCATATCATAGGCAATGATGTCCAACTGATTTTTCTTCATTTTGCTAAAGTACAGTGTTGTTCCATGAACCGACTGCACCTCAGTCCCCTGCTGGAGCTGTTTAGGTAAAGCCACTTCAGCATGTTCATCCGTTTGCAAATCATAATAAAACACATTGCTTTCGGTATACGTTATCTCCCCATCTTCAGGCGAAACCTTGTTATTTTCTTTCACAATTAATATATCCTTGGTTTCATCATTACTAGCATTTTCTCTGGATAAAACCCTCAACCATTCATATGCATCTGAGTTATCTGAGCCAGATACAACGGTCTCATCATCAACCATTTTTCCCGATTGTATATCTAGGCTGTAGACACGCATGTCCGTATCATCAGACGTATCACCTGCTGCTAGCATGTTTTGTGTAAGCACCTTCACTTGATCATCCACCAGATATACGCGTTCCACATAGATATCGGAATACTTCCCATCCTGATTAACCGGAATCGAAAAAGATGACTGTTGCTTATCCTGCTTATTCAGAATTGCAGTATGTAGTTTAAAATCAGTTGATTCGTACCGATATGATTCTGGCTCTACATTGGCATAAACGACAACGTTCTTGTTCTCGGCGAACATTTCCGCATTTCTAATTTTGCCACGCAAAAAGCTCCGATAGTCCTGTTTCAGATGAGCGATTTTAGGATCGTTTTCATCTTCCAAACGTTTGAAAAAGGACTGTTTTCCTGTATATACCGCTCCTTTTGTAGTGATGTCCACCATGTCGTCCCATGACGCCGTCGCATAATAATAGGCTTCCAACCGAATATGATCAACCAGTGCCTCATTACCGCTTTTTGTCTGTAAAACCATTTTTGGGTAAATACTTGAATCTTGCTTAATATAAAACGTCCCTACCGTCAGCACGATAACCACAACCAGCACAATTAACTTCCAATAGCGTTTCATCTCCATCCCCCCAATCAAACCGTTATTTTATTTTTCAAGAGATAATGGCTTACCCAGATTGAAATGGCAATGACGGCTAATCCTAGAATCACTTCAAGGATAAGCAATTCCATTGGATATAAGTACTCGTTTTCTAATATGAACACCAAGATGACAGGTGCAAGAAATAAGCACATGGTGAAGATGCCATATAGTACACCAAACACCATTCCCTTCCATCGATAGCTTCGTTCAAACATGATCACGGTAAAGAGTACAAACACTACCATGAAACCTAGCCCGTAGTGCAAAATGAATTCAGTAAATGTATTTGGGTATAGTACCTCCAAGTAGCGAAACGACAAGACCATTTCATGAAGTGAATAATCGGTTCTCAAACTGAACGGAACGATGAATTGCATCAATCGGTGTTCCAACGGCAGTAAGATTAATTGTAAGGAAATTAAACCAAGTACCATCAAAAATATCGACGTTGCCTTGGAAAGGTATATATTTAACCGGGCAGTTGGCAGCATTAACAAGCGATAAATAAAGGTGTTCTTGCCAAACCAATCCCGATACCAAATGAGAAAACAATAAAAGATTAATGCAGCAATACTTAATGCGATAGGTGCTGCAAACCATAAGGAATTGGAAATCTGTTCAAATGACATCCTGCCATAATCACGCAGAAAAGCTTCCGTTGACATATGATGTTCATGAATAGAATAATTTGCCATACGAAGATAGCTATTTGCATTAATGATCACCCCAATAAATTGCATTGCGATGGTTACCATAATTAGCGTGAGATACAGCTTGGCAAACCGATCAAATTCAAAATGAACCAGCTTCAAATAATGTTTCATTTCTGATACACCTCTCTCATGACATCCACAACAGACATCCCTTCATGGTCACGAACCTCTTCCGCATTAAACTCCTTCAGCACGCCTCCATCCCCGAGTAATACGACCTTATCAATCAAGTGTTCAATGTCGCCAATCTCATGGGTTGTCACAATCACACCGCGATCCTCAATTAAATGGCTAGTAAACACATCGGCAATTTGCTCCCGGCTGAAAATATCAATCCCGGAAAATGGTTCGTCCATAAGCAAGTAGTCCACATCCATTGCCAATCCTAATAATAGATTTACTTTGGCAGTATTCCCCTTTGATAACTCGCGGACTTTATCTTCTTCCTTTAGTTTGAAAAATCTTAGCAGTTTCGTCGCCCGTTCCTGATTCCAGCAAGTATAGAAATCATCCATAAACTGTATTGCATCCGCAATCCGCATTTGCGGCAGCATGGTAATTGCATCGGGAATAAAGGTGATTTTTTCATAACTATACTTGTTGAGCTTTTCTCCATCGATTAAAATCTCTCCGCTATTAATTGGCGTCAGGGACATAATTGCATTCAGGATGGTTGTCTTACCAACACCGTTGATACCGATCAGACAGGTAATCTCGCCTTTATTGGCAGTGAAGGAAACACCATTAAGCACTTGTTTACGGCCAAACTTTTTCTTGACATCCTTTACCTCAATCATGTTTCTGTCCCCCTTGTTCCGCTTTTTTCTCCGCATATTTCTCCTGCACCAGATCCAGCACTTCATCCACCGGCACTTGAATGGAATGGACAGCAGTGACGAAGGAGTTAACCGCCTGCATAATAAGCTCTTCCCGAACTTCTTTTAATATTTGTTCATCTTTGGTAATTCGACTTGGTAAGTTCCGCTCGGTATAAATCAATCCTTCGTCCTCCATTTCCTTATAGGCACGTTGCGCTGTATTTGGGTTTATTTTGAACTTATTTGCTAATTCCCGTCGTGAAGGAATCTCCTCCCCCGGTTCCAGAACACCTGTGGCAATCTCTTCTTTAAAATGGTGAACTACTTGCACATAGACAGGATCCCGATTATTAAACTTGATGGTTTTCATCGACCCAGCTCCCATAATTCTCAGTTATATAACTTATCGCACTGTGTATTAATCAGTTAATACACCTAAAGCATAAAAGTTGTGTATTAAAGATATAATACACCTTTAAGATGTATTATATGGTTAATACAGTCTGGTGTCAATAGAAATTTTAATTCCTGTCAGACCTGTGGACTTCAGCGAAACTGTTGCTAAGTTCAGCGTTATTATGTCGAACTTCAGCGGCTTTATGTCGATATTCAGCGAAACGTACCGCAGCGATCGCTATAAGATCTTTCATTGGACCAGTTTCAAAAGTTGTAACACTTGTCCCGCCCCTCCAATGTGTTAAAATTAAATAGGTAATTATAGCTTAACGTGTTTCATGGGAAGGATAATAACAGAGAAAACGTCTAGAAACACAAATCATCGAAGAAATTACAGAGAAACCGACAATTCAGAAGCTTAGAAGTTAGGAAGTGACATAAGCGATGTTTCACGATATAGCATTAGATGACCTATTCGCTTTGCAACAAAAGGAAGAACATACAATCATTGACGTTCGATCACCAAAGGAATTTCATGAATCCACCATCCCGGGAAGCATTAATATTCCGGTGTTTAACAATGACGAACGGGCCGAAGTTGGTACTATTTACAAGCAAGTTGGCCAGGAAGCAGCCAAGGAACGGGGCTTGGAGATATTTTCCGCCAAACTCCCGGACTTTATTGCTGCATTCCGCAAGATTGATACACCAAAAACTGTGTTCTGCTGGCGTGGAGGGATGCGAAGCAAGACAGCCGCAACTGTGCTTGATTTAATGGGAATCAAAGCAAACCGGTTAAGCGGGGGCTTTCGTACGTACCGCCAGTGGGTTGTTGCAACGTTAGCCGAAGAAGAGTTTAAACCTGATTTATACGTGTTAAATGGATACACCGGATCAGGCAAAACCACAATTTTAAAACTGCTTGCTCAAAAAGGATACCCCGTTATGGATCTGGAGGGAATGGCAAACCACCGCGGCTCCATTTTTGGCCAAATTGGTCTGGAACCTAGTAGTCAGAAGGAATTCGAATCCCAGCTTGTCCAAGCAATGATACGCTATCAGGATGCCCCATTCGTATTCGTGGAAGGAGAAAGCAAACGGATTGGCAAAGCAACTCTTCCAGACTTCTTTTATGCGAAAAAGGAAAAAGGGATCCAATTATTTATCGACATGCCAACAAAAGAGCGAATCCAACATATTTTAGATGATTACCAGCCGTGGAATTCTCCCAAGGCATTCCTGGAGGCCTTTCATATCATTAAAAAACGGATTCATACCCCGGTGGCCAAGCAAATCGATGATGACCTGCAACTTGGTAATTATGCCAATGCGGTACAGTTACTGCTAGAATATTATTATGATCCCCGATATGAATATGCGGCTGATCAGTATCCGGAAGAACGCAAAATTCATATTGCGGCCAGAAATGTTAAGGAGGCACTGCAAGGAATTGAAAATGTAATGAACCAACAATTTCCAACCAAAGTGAGGGGTTAATGTGAAAATTGCTATCCTGTCCGATATCCATGAAGGTATAAACCGTAAACGGACCGAAACCGATATCATGGCAATATTGAAACGATGGATTTGGAAAAACAAACCCGAAGCTTTTATGATTAGCGGGGATATGGCGAACCATCCCCAGAAAGCCTTACAATTATTAAAAGCTTTGCAGGATGAATGCGCCCAAACGAACATTTACTTTGTTCATGGCAATCATGATGTGTATGCCGACAATTCTGCCGATGCGTACAAAATGTTGCTCCAATTCCCCGGCAATTTGGGAAATGGGCCGGTAATGTTGAATGATGACTGGGTACTAATTGGTGATGGCGGCTGGTATGATTACAGTCACGGGCTCGCTCGATACACCGAGGATGATTTCGCAAAAGGCACATACGGAACTTTTACCTGGACAGATAAAACGCAAGCTGATTGGAAGACGACCGACAATGAGATCACCAGTCATGCTGTGCAGCGGTTAGAAAAGTGGCTTCACACATACAAGGATAAACACATCATCATGACAACCCACTTTGTTCCCTTTTCTCATTTTGTGCAATATAAAAATGACCCAAGCTGGGATTTTTTTAATGCGATGATGGGAAGTACCCGTTTTGGGGGATTAGCTGTACAATATGGTGTAAAAAAATACATTTTTGGCCATATCCATACTCGCTATCATGAAATGTATAAAGGAATCGAAATGATTGGCAATCCTCTAGGCTATTATCCACATGAATGGCTTTATGACTCACCGGAGAAAGAAATTCAAACGACGATCAAAACCATTATAATCTGAATTCTATTCGTTATGGTTCGTGCACAGCACTAGCTGCCTGAGAAACATGTAATCTATCGTTCATCTTCCATTCATATTGAAGATTTATGCTGGTATATGAAATGGAAATAAAGGAGAGATTACATTTGTCCAAATATAGTAACGTCTTATTACGTTTTTCTGCACTCTTTGCTGTCGTCGGCGCCTTTTTGGGTTCACATATGGCGGGTTCAGGTGCCTATCAGTTTAAAACGGTGCATGCGCACATTCTTGTTGTTGGCTGGTTAACCCTGTTTGCCTGGGCTGTTTATTACAAAATTTTCACCCCCGCTAAAACAATTATCGCCACTTTACACGTATGGACGGCAATTATTGGAGCAATCGGACTAACAATAGGCATGTGGCTTTATTATCTGAAGCCATTTAACCTGAATGGTGCAGTGGATACGGTATTCTTTATTGTTGGCGGGTCGATTTTACTGTTGAGTTTTATCTTTTTCTTGCTGCTGACGTTCATGAAGACAGAGCATAAGGTTTAATTGTTTGGCGTATGGGAAGAGTATTTATAGAAGGAGTGGATCATCATGCATAGTCAAACATGGCCGGAAAAATATGATATTAATAAACTGGTAACCATCCCAAAGGATATTGAGAAACTAATCAGAGGTGACAAAACTTCTGTACGCCGCAACGACCGGTATGCAGACCCTAGTGACACTGTAGAGCTTGATGGACACACATTTATAGTGGAAAATGTTTACCCGCAAAAGCTGAAGGACGTAAAGGAACAGGATGCCAAGGACGAAGGGTATCAAAATCTACAAGCGTACCAAAAAGCAATCACATCGATTCATGAAGCTGCAGTTTGGGATCCAGAAATGGAAGTCTGGGTGCATGAACTGAAAATGAAATAAACATTGAGTAGGGTGCTGGTAGTTCAGCATCCTACTTTATTTCTATTTAAGATCACTGAGAATGTGAATCACCGATAAATTGGTTGAAGCCCCTGATAAGTAGAATAACGATAAATATAAAGGCTATATCTCCGCATATGCAGTGGTTAAGATTATTCTTTTTCAATGGAAACCGGGATACGCGGGAAATGATGTTCATCAAGGCTATGAACATCAAAAAGAAACCGAAATGTGCAGGAAATGATGTTCATCGATAATCAGAGGCAATGAAGATTTAAAATACGTCTTTGCACCGACCCGATCAATTATTACCTGTCCGCTGATTCCTGATTTTTCAGCAGTCTTGACCTGTCTCCATGTCCCAAAAAATAAGTGCCCGTCACCGATATTCTGGTGCCAGGCACTTATTTTAAGCCGGAAATTGTAGTTTCTCGGCTAGGTTTTGGATCTTTGGAAGTGTACCAATGTCCATATTTCCTCCACTAACGATTACACCACAGTGTCGGGATTTAATTTGTTCGCGATACTTGAATAATGCTGCTAATGACGCTGCACCAGCACCTTCAAGCAATGTTTTATTGCGTTCCAGCATATAAAGTATCGCAGCAGCAATTTCTTCATCGTCAACCGTTACAATATCATCTACATACTCTCTGATTATTGGCAACGTACGTTTTCCTGGCTGCTTCACGGCAATTCCTTCTGCAATAGTAGAAACGGTCTTTGCATTTTTCACTTGATTGGTATGGTAGCTCTCATACATGGCAGGCGCTCCATTCGCTTGCACCCCGATAACTTTGATATTTCGATTAACATGTTTCGCTCCGACAGCAATACCGCTAATCAAGCCACCGCCGCCAATTGGAACGATAATTGTGTCAATCCGGTCTTCCTGCCTGAGCATTTCCATTGCCATGGTTCCCTGTCCGGCCATCACATCCTCATCATCAAATGGATGAATATAGACAGCTCCGGTTTGCAGTTGCCTTTTTAAGGAGGCTTCATATGCTTCTTGGAACGTTTCACCCGTAAGCACAACTTCAGCACCATAATTACGGGTTGCTTCCACCTTGGCAAGTGGTGTTTTCTCCGGCATAAAAATCATCGCACGCGCACCTGACTTTGCTACAGCATGTGCAACACCCTGAGCATGGTTTCCCGCTGAAGCAGTGATGACACCCTTATTTAGCTGCTCTCTTGACAGCTGCATTAGTTTAAAGCTTGCACCTCTAAACTTAAATGCTCCCGTCTTTTGCTGGTTTTCCATTTTGCAATAAACATGTTTTCCTACTAACCTGTCTGTTGTCATTGATGTTAATAATGGGGTACGGTGAACGATGGGGGTTAAACGCTCCATCGCAGTATGAACTTTTTCACCTGTTAAGCAATTCCCAATTGGTTCACTCTCCTTGATTTTCATCTGATTTTAGGGAAGTACCAGACACCTCAAATGCCGGCATTCTCAAACGCTTCAATCTTATCTTCGTGTTGCAGTGTCAGCGCAATTTCATCCCATCCATTCATTAGTTTTTCCTTATGATATGCCGGGAAGTCAAAGTGCACTTGATTACCATCTGTATCGGTTATCAGCTGATTTTCCAAATCCACATCCAACTCGAGATCAGCTATTTCTGCTTGATGCATCCATTGATTTACTTGTGTTTCATCCAGTTTAATCGGTATAATTCCGTTTTTCAACGCGTTGTTGTAAAAAATATCTGCAAAGCTTGGTGCGATAATTACATGGAACCCGTAATCAAGTAATGCCCATGGTGCATGTTCTCTGGACGATCCACAGCCAAAGTTTTCCCCGGCTACCAATATCGATGCCTCCTGATATTCCGGTTTATTCAGGCTAAAATCTGAACGTTTATTACCATCATCGTCAAACCGCCAATGGTAAAATAAGAATTGGCCAAATCCCGTTCGCTCAATTCGTTTTAAAAACTGTTTAGGGATAATCTGATCCGTATCAACATTGGTTCGGTTCATCGGATAAACCAGCCCCTTGTGTTGTTGTATAGCCTCCATCCTCTGCCACCTCCTAGCTTGGTACGCCGGTAAATTGGCGAACATCAACAAAGTGACCTTCAATTGCCGCAGCTGCTGCCATTTCCGGGCTGACTAAATGTGTACGGGAGCCATTTCCTTGTCGTCCTTCAAAGTTCCGATTGGATGTTGATGCACACCTTGATCCTGGTGGCACCACATCATCATTCATTGCCAAACACATGCTGCATCCGGCTTCACGCCATTCAAAGCCCGCCTGCTTAAAGATCGTATCAAGACCCTCTTTTTCTGCCTGCAGTTTAATACTGAATGACCCGGGTACAACAATTGCTCTGACACCTGATTTCACTTGCTTACCCGCAACAATCTTGGCGGCTTTTTGCAGATCACTTAATCTGGAATTGGTACACGATCCAATAAAGACGTGATCAATCTCAATTGAGGTGATCAGCTGATTTTCTTTCAATCCCATATATGTTAGGGCTCGCTGTACGTCCTCCTTATGGTCCACACTGCCTAGATCTGGTGTTGATCCACTAACTGGAAGACACATTCCGGGATTTGTTCCCCAGGAAACTTGAGGTTCAATTTCTTGGGCATTAATAGTGACCGTTTTGTCGTAAACAGCGCCCTCATCAGTGGCTAATGCCAGCCATTGGTCAGCTAATGCTGCAAATGTTTCCCCTTCAGGAACATATTCTTTACCTCTTAAAAACTCAACCGTTGTTTCATCCGGGCTAATCAACCCGGCGCGTGCACCTGCTTCAATGGACATGTTGCATACGGTCATCCGGCCTTCCATTGACAAATTACGAACGGCGTCACCCGTATACTCAATTACATACCCCGTACCAAATCGGACGCCGAATTTGGCGATGATCGCCAGGATTAAGTCTTTAGCCGTTACCCCAACACCAAGTTTACCTTCTACCTGGACATTCAGCGTTTTTGGCCGCTCCTGCCAGATCGTCTGCGTTGCTAATACATGTTCTACCTCACTCGTACCAATTCCAAAAGCCAAGGCACCAAAAGCTCCATGTGTAGATGTATGACTATCGCCGCATACAATCGTTTTACCTGGCTGGGTTAAACCTAGCTGCGGCCCAATCACATGAACGATCCCTTGATCCGGATGATACATATCGGCAAGTTTAATTCCATTTTCTTTACAGTTCTGTTTCAATGTCTCCATTTGCTTTTGTGCGATTTGGTCTTTTACAACGTCACGATTTCTGGTAGGCACATTGTGATCCATCGTCGCATACGTTAAATCCGGCCGGCGCACTTTACGATTGTTCAGACGTAACCCCTCAAACGCCTGGGGAGAGGTTACCTCATGAACCAAATGCAAATCAATATACAATAACTCCGGTTCGCCCTCTGCTTGATGGACAACATGTTTATTCCAAATCTTTTCAACAATTGTCTCCGGTTTTCCCACTCGTACAACCCTCCCTTGCTTAGATATATATACTGCAAATACTATCTGAGACGCTTTTTGTCGTCAGGTTATCCACAACAATATCGGTTAATTCTTTGGTACCTACTCGTTTACCTCCAGCTATTTGTAAATCAGCTGTATGATATCCCTGATCCAGGCACTGTTGGACTGCTTCTTCAATTTCATTTGCTTCCGTTTCCAATTGGAATGAGTGTTTTAGCATTAACGCGGCAGATAGAATCATGCCTAACGGATTAGCAATACCCTTTCCTGCAATATCCGGTGCCGAGCCATGAACAGGTTCATAAAGCCCCTTACCATCTGACCGGATACTTGCAGAAGGTAGCATACCAAGTGAACCAGTCAGAACAGACGCTTCGTCACTGAGAATATCGCCGAATAAGTTTTCCGTAACAATAACGTCAAATTGGTTAGGCTGCGTAATCAGCTTCATTGCTGCTGCATCGACAAGCAGATGCTCTACCGTCACATCCGGATAATCCTGCTGTTTTTCCGTTACAATTTCACGCCACATTCTGCTTGATTCCAACACATTGGCTTTATCCACCGATGTCAAATGGTTGTTCCGCAGTCTTGCCGTTTGAAAAGCTTTATCAATAATTCGTTCCATCTCATGTCGTTGATACGAAAGGGTATCGACAACCGCGTTGCCATTCTCCCGTCGTTCACTTGGTCTGCCAAAATAAAGGCCGCCAGTTAGTTCCCGGATGATCATAATGTCGCTTCCCTTAATGACCTCTTCCTTCAGTGGTGATGCATGAAGCAGTGGGGTGAAGCCTTTGATCGGACGCAAATTGGCAAACAGTCCAAGCGACTTCCGGATACCAAGCAACCCTTTTTCCGGCCGTAAATGCCCAGGAAGGGAGTCCCATTTGCTTCCCCCCACGGCGCCTAACAAAACAGCATCAGCGTCTTGACATGCCTTTACCGTGTCTTCCGGTAAAGGTGTACCATAGTAATCAATCGCGTCGCCACCGATCGCATGGTTATGAAATGTAAAGCTATGACCATATTCGCTGGCAACCGCATTTAACACAACTTTTGCCGATTCCATAATTTCCTTTCCAACACCATCACCCGGAAGCAGAATAATTTGTTTATTCATAAGCTCCCCTCCTTTTTTAATGTGCTTTGCGCAAGCGCCAGAGTGGCTTGTGACAGCGCCCGCGGACCTGCATAACGCTGGTCACGCCGGCGTTGGGACAGGACGTTTTGACTTTAGTCGTCCTTCCGTTAAACGGGCGCTTACCCTTTGTTTCTTATTTTACAGCTTGCTTCTTATGACTAGCCTGCTGTTGTACAAGATAGCGATTGACTGCATTTAAAAACGCATTTGCGGATGCTTCAATCACATCCTGTGCCGACCCTCTGCCGTTCATCGGTTCCCCGTTAACAATGAGCTGTACATGCGATTCTGCAAGAGCATCTTTGCCACGTCCCACGGAATTCAACTGGTAATCCACAAGCTGCAGGTCTTCCATAATTAACGAATCTAATGTTTCATACAGTGCTTCCACACTGCCCTGACCAGTACAGGCGGCTTGAACCATTTCCTCATCCGGCGTTTTCAATTTGACTGTAGCCGTTGGAATATTCGCTGTGCCATATTGTACCTGGAACATTTCCAGCTGATATTTATCCACCTTGGACATATCAGTTTGCACTTCCGTCAAAATGGTAAACAGATCATCATCGGTTACTTCTTTTTTTCGATCCGTTAACAGTTTAAACTGATTAAACGCTTCTTGAAGTTTTTCATCGGACAGTTCAAAGCCCAATTTTTCCACATTGTCCTTAAATGCATGCCGTCCGGAGTGTTTTCCCAGGAACAGTGTATTGGAGCTGACCCCAACCATCTCCGGTGTAATAATTTCATAGGTGGAGGCATTTTTCAGTACCCCGTCCTGATGAATACCGGATTCATGTGCAAATGCATTACGCCCAATAACTGCCTTATTCGCTTGCACATACATACCTGTCAATTTGGCTACCAAATCACTCGTACGCTTTGTCTCGGCAAAGTTAACCCCCGTTGAATAAGGGTAATGATCTGAACGGATTTTTAATGCAACCGCCACTTCCTCTAACGCAACATTTCCGGCACGCTCCCCAATTCCATTAATGGTTCCCTCAACTTGTGTCGCACCATTTTCCACTGCAGCAATGGAGTTCGCTACAGCCATGCCAAGATCATTGTGGCAATGACAGGAAAGCCGGACACGATCAATATTTGGTACCGTTTCTTTGATATAACGAAACATGTTTCCATATTCACTTGGTGTCGCATAACCTACTGTATCTGGCAGGTTAATCACGGTTGCACCTGCATCGATGACTTGCTCAATAATTTGGGCTAGAAAATCCAAATCCGAACGTGATGCATCTTCTGCTGACCATTCGATTTGCGGAAATTTCCGACTGGCATAGGAAACCATTTCCACCGCAGTGTCAATTACTTCCTGTGGTGATTTCTTTAATTTGTATGTCATGTGAATTGGCGATGTGGCCAAAAAGATATGCACACATGGCTCTTCTGCACCTTTTAACGCTTCCCAACACGCATCAATGTCTGATTTCACCGTTCGTGCAAGCCCTGTAACGGATGTTCCTTTAATCGTATCCGCAATCGTTTTTACCGCATTGAAATCCCCTTTGGAGGAAGCAGGAAATCCTGCCTCCATCCGGTCCACGCCATACCGTTCCAGCTGTTTGGCAATTTCCAGCTTTTCCAGTTGGTTCAGGTTTACCCCAGGAGATTGCTCGCCATCACGCAACGTGGTATCAAAAATCTTAATTTGTGACATGTTCTTTCACATCCTTTTGTTTTTGTTGGATTGGATTTTTAACAAAAGGCATTAACTCACGTAACTCCCTTCCTACTGTTTCAATGAGATGGTTGTTTTCTTTATTATTGATTGCATTAAATTTTGGTCGGTTTGCCTGGTTTTCCAGGATCCATCCTTTGGCGAATTCACCTGATTGAATATCGGCAAGAACCTCTTTCATGCGTGCTTTTGTTTCATCATTAACTACCCGTGGTCCGGATACAAAGTCTCCCCATTGCGCCGTATCCGAGATGGAGTAGCGCATGTTTTCAAACCCGCCTTCATAGACCAAATCCACGATAAGCTTCATTTCATGCAAACATTCAAAATAGGCAATTTCCGGCTGATATCCTGCCTCAACCAATGTTTCGAAGCCTGATCTGATCAGGGAAGTCAAGCCGCCGCATAGTACGGACTGTTCACCAAACAAATCGGTTTCCGTTTCTTCCTGGAAGGATGTTTCGAGAATTCCTGCCCGGGCAGCCCCAATTCCGTCTGCATATGCCAAAGAAAGCTGTTTCGCATTTCCAGTTACATCTTGGTGTACTGCATATAACGCGGGTACCCCTGCACCTTCTTCATATGTTCGGCGTACCAAATGTCCTGGTCCCTTTGGAGCTACCATGAATACATCAACATCCGATGGTGGTACCACTTGGGTAAAGTGAATATTAAATCCATGCGCAAATGCAATCGCACTGCCTGGCTTCAGATTGTCTTTAATACTTTCCTGATATACTTTTGGTTGCATTTCGTCTGGCAAAAGTATCATGACAACGTCTGCTTGACTTACCGCTTCAGCAACCGAAAGAACGGTGAAGCCATCTTCTTCTGCTTTTTGTTGTGATTTACCTGGGCGGAGTCCGACAACAACATCATACCCGCTGTCTCTTAAATTTTGAGAATGAGCATGCCCTTGTGATCCATAACCTACTACTGCGATTTTCTTCCCTTGTAATACCTCTTTTTGAATATCCTTTTCATAAAGTACTTTTGCCATTGTTTATTCCTCCCATATTGTGTGAATTTTTATATTTGAAAACCATAAAGGCTATGGTCAAATAGATAAATAATTGATTTCAGCAACACTTTGCTGCTGCCCTCTCAGAAAGGCGGTGATCCCGGTTTTGGTCAATTCCTTAATGCCATACGGACGAAGCAATGTGATCAGGGCATCTACCTTGTCTGGCTTGCCGACAACCTGTATCGTCAGATTATCCTTGCTTACATCAATAACCGATGCCCGAAATGGCGTAATGACACCTTGAATTTCTGCCCTTAGCTGTCCGCTTCCAACTACTTTAATCAACGCTAATTCCCTGGCAACCATCGCCTTATCGGTAATGTCCGAGACTTTGATAACATCAATTTGCCGGTTCAGCTGCTTTGTCAACTGCTCCAATTTTTGAAAATCACTTACATCAACTACCAATGTCATCTTGGAAATGCCTTCTGTTTCCGAACTGCCAACGGAAATACTTTCAATATTGAATTGGCGTTTCGATAGCATTCCTGTTACCCGATTAAGAACGCCGCTTCGGTTTTGCACCGTAGCTGTTATAATCCGCTTCATCTCTTCACCCCGATCATTTCGTGATTTCCCTTCCCGGCAGGAACCATTGGGAAAACACATTCTTCTTTGACTACTCGGCAATCGACAACAACCGGTTCATCATTGGAAAAAATCGTGTTCAACATTCCCGGAACATCTTCCTCTTTGTCAACACGAAAACCTTTAATGCCATAACTTTCTGCCAATTTTACGAAGTCCGGGCTTGAAATGATTGATTCCGAATAACGTTCCCCATAAAACTTCTCCTGCCACTGGCGAACCATTCCCAATGAACCGTTATTGACAATCAATATTTTGACTGGGAGGTGATAATCCTTAACCATGGACAGTTCCTGCAGGGTCATTTGGAATCCACCATCACCAACAATGGAGACCACCAGCTCTTTTGGGGCCCCTAATTGTGCCCCAATCGCAGCCGGGAAGCCAAATCCCATCGTTCCGAGCCCGCCGGATGTAACCCACTTATTTGGTTTATCAAACGGATAATATTGGGCTGCCCACATTTGATGCTGACCAACATCCGTGGTAATGATCGCCTCCCCGTTTGATGCGCGATACACTTCTTCAATTAACCATTGCGGTGACAACAATTCATCTGGCCGGTCATACCAAAGCGGAAATGCTACTTTATTTTCCTGCAATTGTTGCTTCCATGCTTCATGCTGCGGCATTTCCACCGATCGGTTTAGCAAGGCAAGCAGTCCCTCTTTCGCATCTGAAACAACGGGGATATCCGTTAAAACATTTTTGCCTATTTCCGCTGGATCAATGTCGATATGGGCAATCTTTGCCTTTGGTGCGAAATGCTCCAATGCCCCGGTTAAACGATCATCAAACCGTGCACCAATATTAATTAATAAATCACATTCATAAATGGCCATGTTCGCTGCGTATGTCCCATGCATGCCTGCCATTCCCAAAAACAAAGGATGTGTCCCCGGGAAACTGCCAAGCCCAAGTAATGTCGTCGTAATCGGCAGTTGATATTTCTCCACGAACTGTTGTAATTCCTTGGAGGCTTTGCCAAACAATACCCCTGCACCAGCCAGCACCAATGGCTTTTTGGCGTTAGACAGGGCATCCGTAAGCTTTACCATTTGCAATGGGTTCGGTTTAATTGTTGGCTGATACCCGGGTAAATGCATCTGGTTATCAAATTTTTCAGACGAAATAGTTGTAGATACATTCTTTGGTATGTCAATAACTACCGGTCCCGGTCTCCCTGTACTCGCAATATGGAAAGCTTCTTTGACAACACGTGGTAACTCGCTAAGCTGTTTCAACTGATAATTATACTTTGTGATTGGAGTAGTAACCCCCATGACATCTGTCTCCTGAAATGCATCTGTCCCAATGACGTTGCTGCCCACTTGGCCGGTAAATATAACCAGCGGCAATGAATCCATCATTGCATCCGCAATTCCAGTCACTAAATTGGTTGCACCCGGGCCTGATGTTGCCAGAACAACTCCGGGTTTTCCCGTAACGCGTGCATACCCCTCTGCTGCATGAATCGAGCCTTGTTCATGCCTGGAAAGAATGTGCCTAAACGGATTGTCACTGCGATATAACGCATCGTAAATGGGTAACACCGCCCCACCCGGATATCCAAATACTGTGTCTACCCCTGTTTCTACCAATGTTTCAATGAGCAGTTCAGCACCACTAATCGATTTTTTCGTATCCAACTCACGTTCAACCTCCATCTTCACCTATTCATACCTCCTTAATGTTAATAAATTAAAAAAAGACCCTCTTCATCCCTAAAAACTGCGTATCAACAGAATTTAATGGGATGAAAAGAGTCTTCCTCTTCACGGTACCACCCAGGTTCACAGCATCCTCGCGAATACTGCCTTATGGAGCTCTATGAAAAGCTCCCTTTGGTAACAGGTGCAAAGTACACCCGGCTAAGCCTAATAAGATCAGATCCGTTCAGCCAAGCACTCAGGGAAGATGTCGGAGTAAGATGTATTTCTAGGCTTCCAGCAACCCTAGATCTCTGTAAATACAAACCCTTATTCCTTTATTCCCGTCATCGAATTCATCACTATATTTTTTTAAAATTTGAATCATTGATATTGCGAATTATCATACAACGTTTTTCCAAAAGGGTCAACAGGCATTTATCATTTTTTTGATACTTTTGATTAGTCTAAATAAATTGGTTGCGCTTACATCAGCCGTATCTCAACAACTTGGCAAATCTGAAAAAAGTAAAAATTTTTTTAATCCAGAGCACGGGGCATTGCACTTTCTTGATCCAGTTGCGCGTTGGGCCAACGACTACTGTCATAAGCAATGGACACTCCGAGCGCCAAAGTTCGGGCGCTCTACGGTCCCTTGCTTATGGCATACGTCGCTGAACGGCCCCGCTGCACTTTTCTGATCCAGTTGCGCGTTGGGCCAACGACTACTGCCATAAGCAATGGACACTCCGAGCGCCAAAGTTCGGGCGCTCTACGGTCCCTTGCTTATGGCATACGTCGCTGAACGGCCCCGCTGCACTTTTCTGATCCAGTTGCGCGTTGGGCCAACGACTACTGCCATAAGCAATGGACACTCCGAGCGCCAAAGTTCGGGCGCTCTACGGTCCCTTGCTTATGGCATACGTCGCTGAACGGCCCGCTGCACTTTTCTGATCCAGTTGCGCGTTGGGCCAACGACTACTGCCATAAGCAATGGACACTTCGAGCGCCAAAGTTCGGGCGCTCTACGGTCCCTTGCTTATGGCATACGTCGCTGAACGGCCCCGCTGCACTTTTCTGCTTACTTTTGTTTTTGAAAATAGTCGATTATCCCTAGTGAACTGACTTGCATGTCCATATTTATGATTACGTAAACACCATGATTGTCATCAATCAGTAATGTTCGCAGATACTCTTTAACGCGCTGCAATAATCTTCCGGAAAGTTCATCATATCCTTTTCCCTCGTTAAAAACCTGTTGCCCTTCCTGTATAAAAACGTCCAGCCATTCGGAAACTTGTTTTAACGCCTCATCTACTTTTTTTGTCATCCCAAAATGTCCAAAATAAATACGATCCACATGCATTTCCTCGATTCGATTGATCGCTTGCTTCATTGCATCCGGATCAAATTGATTTGGCGAGGTAGACGGTAAAAATAAGTCAACCCCATCCGGAATTAATTGCTCGTAACGGATACCTGCCGTGTCTCCTGTAAAAATTCCATTACTAACCGGATCGTAAATGCTAAAATGATGTTTGGCATGACCAGGTGTATCTAAAAATTTCAGTGAACATGTGGGACTAACATCCAGAGTGTCCCCTTCCCCTTTTATTAACAATCGTTCTTGCGGTACAGGTAAAATGGGATCAAACAATTCCTGGAAGCTGTCCCCATACACACCTCGGGCACTGGCAGCCAGGCGTGCTGGATCAGCAAGATGTCTTGCCCCTTTAGGATGAACGACAACCGTTGCATTTGGACAATCCCGAAGAAATAATCCAGCCCCGCCGGCATGATCCAAATGAACATGTGTCACAATAATATATTTCACTTGTTCCAATGTAAAACCAAGCTGCTCCAGCCCCTGCTTGATATGTTTCACGGATGGACTTGGCCCTGTCTCCACCAATGTCAATTCCTGCTCATTAATAACATATGTACCCGTTCGCTTGGAAACACCTAAATCAAACCCGTCGATCAGATTAATGCGTTCATCCAATTGTATTGGCTCACAAGTCTTCATTTTCCTCATCCCCACTTTTTTTGTATTTTTGCTTTTGCATTCTTACTTCATTATACAGAACATTGAAACAACTACACAAACAAAAAAGTTGTAAATCATTCGCATACCTCCTAAACAAAATGGATAAACTAACGCTGATAAAATTAAAGGAGGTTTATTTAAATGCAAAATCAAAACCAGCATCCAAATATGCAGAGTTCTCCACAAATGCCTTCACAACAGGATTTCGGTGGGCATGATATGTTTGATGCCCATGAAGCATTGTCCACATTGACGGGAGTTATGGAGCAATATTTATTATATGAACAGCACATCCAAGATCAGGAATTAATGGCCATGACGCAACGTCATCGTACTTTTTGTGCACAGCTTTATAATACGATTTGCCAGACATTCAAATCAGGACAGGACCCAGCTGTCAAAACACAAACGTATAACATGGAGCAAAACAATAATGTTGTTTACGGCATGCAGCCATCAGCTCCCAAAACGCCAAGTCAAACCGTTAATGAAATAAACGATCAATGCATATCCGGTTTCATGCTGGGGCAATTAAAGTCTGCCGCTTCTGCATTTACCATGTCCGCAACAGAAATGTCCAATCCCGTCTTAAGGCGCATTTTTGCAGACAGTGTTCCAAATATGATCGAAATGGCTTATGAGGTATTTTTGTATCAAAACAAACATCAATATTACCAGGTTCCACAACTGCAGCCACAGGACATGCAAGCGTTTCAAAACAGTTATGCACCAATACAGGGCACAATGCCGCATTAAGAAGAAATACTACCCGCTGACCCACAGCGGGTAGTATTTTGTACCTAAACCTACTCATCTCGCTTCATTGGTAACTTTTGCATAGCCCTTGCAATTATCTTCATTTTGGTTTAGAATACCTTGATTGAGGATATTAATATATAAGCAAACTAAATTTGAGGTGAGAAAAACGATGAAGAAGCTATTTTCTTCAAAATTGGGTTTCTTTTCTGTTGCCGTCGTTTTACTTTGGATAAAAACGTATTTAATATATTTATTTGAATTTAATTTGGATGTCCAAGGTGGGTATCAGCAGTTTCTTTTATTTATTAACCCATTAAGTTCTGCCTTGTTTTTCTTAGCGATTGCATTGTTCGCGAAAGGAAAAAGAGCAGGTATATGGATGATTATCATTGAATTTTTGATGAGCTTCCTTGTTTATGCAAATGTCGTATATTACCGTTTTAATAGTGATTATATAACCTTGCCAACACTGACACAAACTAGTAACTTTGGCAGCCTTGGTGGCAGTATTGCTAGTTTGGCAGAGTGGTATGACGTGTTTTACTTTTTGGACTTCTTTATTGTTGTTGCCCTGTTTGTTTGGAGCAGAAGCAATTGGTCTGTCAATCGTATCAGGCCGAGAAAGCCACTGACGATCATGACGATTGGTGTCATTGTATTTACGGTGAACCTGGGATTGGCGGAAATTGACCGTCCACAGTTACTGAAACGTACATTTGACCGTAACTATGTTGTCAAATATATTGGTTCATATAATTTTGCCATCTATGACGCACTGCAAAGTATTCATTCCTCATCACAACGCGTGTTTGCCGACAGCAGTGACGTGACGGAAGTGGAAAATTATACGAAAAACAAATATGCAGAACCGGATCCTGACCTCTTTGGAGCTGCAGAAGGAAAAAACATTATTAAAATCCATTTGGAATCATTTCAATCCTTTTTGATTGATTACAAATTACACGGTGAAGAAGTAACACCATTTTTAAACTCTTTGGTGCATGATAGGGATAAAAATTTCACGTACTTTGACAACTTCTTCCATCAAACGGAACAAGGAAAAACAGCAGACGCCGAATTAATTATGGATAACTCCATCTATGGCCTGCCACAAGGTGCTGCGTTCGTAACAAAGGGTAAAAACACGTATCAGGCACTACCAGGAATCCTGGGCCAGGAAGGCGACTATACCTCAGCAGTTCTTCATGGGGATAATAAGTCATTCTGGAATCGTGATGAAATTTATAAACAATTTGGGGTCGACAAATTCTTTGATTCCAGTTACTATGACATGGATGATGACAAAGTAATTAACTATGGACTAAAGGATAAACCATTCTTTGAAGAGTCCATCCCAATGCTGGAATCATTACAGCAGCCATTTTATGCACATTTAATCACGCTAACGAACCATCATCCGTATCTCCTTGATCCGGAAGATGCAACGATTGATCCGGCAGAGACGGGTGATCCGTCTGTTGACCGATATTTCCAAACTGCCCGTTACTTGGACGAATCATTGGAGCAGTTTTTTGATGAGCTAAAAGAAGCCGGTTTATATGATGATTCTGTTATACTGCTTTATGGTGACCATTATGGTATTTCTGATCGTCATAAACACGCTATGAAAGAACTTATTGGTAAAGAGATTACACCATTTGAAAATGCACAATTGCAACGCGTACCGTTGATGATTAAAGTACCTGGCGTAGAAGGTAAAGGAATTGACCATACGTATTCTGGTGAAGTCGATGTAATGCCAACATTGCTCCATCTGGCAGGGATTGATGCACAGGACTACATCCAATTTGGTACCGATCTATTTTCCAAAGACCATAAAGACTTCGTTGCGTTCCGAAATGGTGATTTTATCACATCAAAATACAGCAAGATCGGTGGAAATTATTATGACAATGACACTGGTGAAGATATAGAAGAAATAACAGACAATATGAAAGAAACAAGTGATACCATAAACCATGAGCTCGAACTTTCGGATAAACTTCTTTTCGGTGATTTGTTGCGTTTTTATAAGCCAAATGATGATTGGAAACCAGTAGACCCTTCCGATTATAAATATGGAAAAGACGCACAAGCTGAGGATGAATAAAAAAAAGAAGTAATCATTGGGAACCCTTTGATTACTTCTTTTTTTTCCTTACTTATGTTCTGCACATTCAGTCCAACAGCCGGTTATTTTCATCCACTGCCATGACACGGGCCTCGCGGGATTTACTGTTCTCTGGCAACACCCCGGTTCCGTGACATACGCTGCAATTGTATTGCCAGCCTTCATCATCGGAAAGCATACCAGTTCCTTCACATGCTTTACAAGTTTGTTCTCGATCAACCATCTTTGTTCCTCCTGTCTATGCAAATTGTTGACGATCTTTTACCCAGTTAATGATGCCACCTTTGAGCATAATGTCCATTTGGCGTTCAGATAATGCATGTTCCACTTGTATTTTCTGTTCCTTGCCTTTTACTTGAATAGCGAATCTATTTCCCTGCTTTATTTTGTTATGCAAATCATTGATTTCCAATGTATCGCCTTGGCTAAGCATGTCATAATCCTTTTCATCCACAAATGTTAACGGCAGTACACCAAAGTTTACAAGGTTTTGCCAATGGATTCGCGCAAAGTCTTTAACCAATGCCACACGTAATCCAAGGTATCTCGGGGCTAGTGCAGCATGTTCCCGACTGGAGCCCTGTCCGTAATTAAATCCGCCTACAACCGCATGCCCACCTTGTTCAACCGTCCTTTTACCACGATCATAGTAGGTATCATCAATAATTTCGAAGGCGAATTTACTTATCTCCGGTAAATTACTTCGGAACGGTAATACGCGTGCTCCACCTGCAAGGATTTCATCCGTTGAAATGTTATCACCCATTTTTAATAAAATTGGCAATTCCAGGTTGTTCGGAAGCTGGTCCATTTTTGGGATAGATGCGATATTTGGTCCTT
This sequence comes from Lentibacillus songyuanensis, assembly GCF_039548255.1. NCBI lineage: Bacteria > Bacillati > Bacillota > Bacilli > Caryophanales > Bacillaceae > Lentibacillus > Lentibacillus songyuanensis. The sequence continues at coordinate 169,113 of NZ_JBCLVH010000006.1, read as the reverse complement.
TTTGCAATTTCACTTGCTTCGCTTCTTCAAACGGAATTGGTTCATCAAGCAAGTTAGTATCGACGGTTGGTTTGCGTGGTTCACTTACTTTCGGATACGCGAAATCAAGCGTTCTTGGATCTGTTATTTCTCCTTTTAATGCCGAAGCTGCCGCGGTTTCTGGACCGCAAAGGAAAACACTATCTTCTTTCGTACCGGATCGCCCTGGGAAATTTCGTGGTGTAGTTCGCAAACTATTCCTGCCGGTAGCTGGTGCCTGCCCCATACCTATGCAGCCATTACAACCAGCCTGATGTAGACGCGCTCCCGATTGCAGAAGACTTGCGATATGACTTTCCTTAACTAAGTCCGTCAACATCTGTCTCGATGTTGGATTAATATCAAAGGAGATGCCATCCGCAATCGAACGACCATTTACCATTTCCGCTGCTACCGCAAAGTCACGGAAACCCGGATTTGCTGATGATCCGATATAGGATTGATATATTGGAGTCCCAGCGAGCTCCTTAACGGTAACCACATTCCCTGGGCTTGAAGGTTTTGCAATAAGTGGTTCCACTTCAGATAGATTAATTTCTTCATCCACATCATACGTAGCACCTTTATCTGCGACCAGCTCTATCCAATCGTCCTCTCGATCCTGATCTTTTAAAAAGCGTTTAATCTCTTTGTCGGAAGGAAAAACCGTTCCAGTTGCTCCTAATTCCGCCCCCATATTTGCAATAACATGGCGATCCATTGCACTCAGTGTTTCCACACCAGGACCATAATACTCAATAACCCGTCCTACACCGCCCTTTACATCATGGCGCCGCAGCATTTCCAAAATGACATCTTTCGCACTCACCCAATCCGGAAGTTTTCCTGTTAGCTTAACGCCCCATACACGAGGCATTTTTACATAGAACGGTTCCCCAGCAATCGCTAGTGCCACATCGATTCCACCGGCTCCCATTGCCAGCATTCCCATACATCCATTTGCACATGTATGGCTATCCGATCCTAGTAATGTTTTCCCAGGCTTGGCTAAACGCTGCATATGAACAGGATGACTTACACCGTTCCCCGGACGACTGTAATGGATGCCGAATCGTCTTGTCGCACTCTGCAAGAATAGATGATCATCCGGGTTTTTACTGTCTACCTGAATAAGGTTGTGGTCAACATATTGGGCTGAGGCCTCTGTCTTAGCACGATCAAGCTCCATTGCCTCCAGTTCAAGCATGACCAGTGTTCCTGTTGCATCTTGTGTTAACGTCTGATCAATTTTCAGCCCGATTTCCGAACCAGGAGTCATCTCACCGGAAACAAGATGATCCTTAATTAACTTTTGCGTAATATTTAATGGCATAAAGATACCTCCCTATAAAAAGAATTCTCACCCACATTTAGTTTATAAATTTTCAAGAAATATATACATCATGGGACACGAGATCCATTGTCTTTATTCTGGAGGAAACTTAAGACCAATGATGTTCAAGATTTGCAGATAATTTTTATATCGTGGTTTTTTTTTGTGGTTATGTCAGTGTTTCCTGCCTGTCCTCCATTCAACAACAAGCAAAAAAGGGCCGAGCAATAGTATGGTGTTCTACTAAAAAAACCCCACGACCTGAGGCCGAGACCACTGAAAAAGTCCCACCTTTAACCAATTAAATGTGGAGATATCGCCTTTCAAATTTGTCAATATTCATTTTATCGGCGGTTTGTTCCAGTTTATCGGCGATGTTCGCTTTTATCAGCGGTTTGTTCCAGTTTATCAGTGGTTTTCCCAACTTTATCGGCGATTCACTTTTTCAGCAGCTCCCCTGAGGCCCTGTCCCATTTTATAATTTTTGGCCGTAGTATTTGTCCAGGGAGAAGCCGCGGCCAAGGATTTCGGAAGCATTGATGAAAACCACAAAGGCGGTTGGTTCTTCTTGTTGGAGGAGCCGTTTTAGATTTACTGCTTCGGTTTGATCGGTTACACATAAAATCATCGTTTTGCTTTCATTGGAATACCCACCTACCGAACGAATCTTGGTCAACCCTCTGTCGATTTCATTGCGAATGAGGCTTTGGACTTTCTCCTCATGCTCCGTAATGATTAAGATTAATTTTGTTGATGCTGTTTGTAATTGCACCATATCAATTACCTTACTTGATACATAAATACACATCAATGCAAATAAGGTCAGTTCGATATTGAACACAATTATCGATGAAATGACCACAAGTCCATCGACGATAAGCTGGGAATACCCGCTTGATAGTCCGGTAAATTTCTTAACAATTTGGGCAATAGCTGCGGTTCCCCCGGTGGATCCATTTCCTTTATAGACAATACCCAGCCCTATCCCGAGAACAATCCCGCCATAAATAGCCCCTAAAAGTGGATTGGTAATCGTGTACGGAACGTTCGCCGTAAGATAGATGATAAATGGCACCCAGAAAGTTCCAACAAGTGTTTTTCCACTAAAGTCTTTTCCAAGTGCCATCCAGCCAATAATAAAAATCGGGATATTAATGAACATCTGCGTGGATGCCGGACTTAACCCATACATTTCATATAAAATGGTACTCACACCCGAAATACCGCCTGCCGCAAGCTTTGCCGGGAGTAAAAATATGTTATAAGCTAACGCAACAAGTGTTGCCCCAATAATAACTTTTGCGTAATCGTACAGAGTTTGTTTTGCGTTTTTCTGTTTGCTCATGTCGCTTTTTAGTCCCTTCTCTCATCTGACACATATTTTCATTTTAAAATTGTTCAACCGCACTGTCAATTTCTAGAAAAGACAACATTCAATACATGAAATAGGTAAACAAACACATACTATACTTGTAAATTCTCTTTATTTTTCATAAGGCGGTGGAAATGATGGGAAGAGACGAGCATAATCATGCACGAGGCAGGAATATTCTTGCGCAAACTCCTAAGAATGACCTGAAGTCCGATGGAATTGATGTAGAATTTGCTGAGGCGTTTGCTGATGAAGCTGACAAAGAGGCACAAGTACGAAGTAAAGCAGCGGATAAACGCGTAAAAGGAAAATAAATAATGGTGGCCGAGTCATGTACTCGGCTACCACTTATCGAATTGTCTCTCCCGAAAATTTCATCAATATTACATACTACGCCAATGGAGGTGTTCGAAAATGGGACAAGCATATCGTTGCCCAAATTGCAAAACCAATCGATCAAGATTTAATATAATTGAACAAGTTGCCCATCCGGTAAAACTGGACGCACAAACAGGGGATATCCTTAATGATTACTCCCAGGAAAATGTGGAGATCTTTCATATTCTGTATAATGGCCCAGAACATAAAATTCAATGCGGTGTTTGCGGTTTAATCGAGGATGAACAAACATTTAAAAAGTTCGCTGAATATGACGGATAACTGCTCTATCGGCGTGTGACGTATTTGTGAAATATTTAACAAATAGATTGCATACACACCTGCTTCCTTTATACAATAGAGAAAAAGGCATTGGTTAGGAAGGGTAGATCAATGAAACAGGTAGAGGACTATCTCAATGATGGTATATATGGAATCCGTAAACCGAAACATGCGGAACGCTTGCATTATCTGGGGACATTACGGGAGCGGATTGTGCTGGTACTAACAAAAGGACAGGTTATGTCGGATAAAGCTTTGCAGCGGTTGGAAAAGGCCATGCAAGCCCATCCAAATACAAAATTATTGCTAAATGGACATATTCCCTACCACTTTTTTCAACGGGAAAGGGAATTAGCACATAAATATGACATTCCTTATACAAGCGTAACAAATGAAAAGTCTGAATCTGATATTGGTGCTGTTTTGACGTATGACAAAGCAATCGATATAGAAAACATTTTTGTCGATGATGATGTCGTAATAGATGATCAAGAGGTAGAACAACAATCGTTTTTAACCAAGATAAAGCATTGGTTTTTTCCGCCCGTTTAAGTTTTCTATAGCAATTAGTATATTGAAACTCCCTGTTCTTCATAGGATGGGGAGTATTTGAACTTATTTGGAATAATGACAAGTACTTTACACCTCGTAAGCGGTTTCCTATAATAATAGTAATTACTTTATTTTCAGGGGGAATTTTAATGGCCACGATTGAAGAAGGAACATTACTATGGGAGCCTGATGAACATAGAAAACAAAACTCCAATATCTATGCTTATATGCGCTGGCTGAAGCAACAGAAAAACCTGGATTTCCCAGATTACCATACTTTATGGGAATGGTCGGTGAATGACCTGGAAGCATTCTGGGAATCGATCTGGGAATATTTTGATATTCAATCGAAACAGCCGTATAATCAGGTTTTATCCTCACACAAAATGCCAGGTGCAACGTGGTTTTCAGGTTCTGCAATTAACTATACGGAACATATTTTCAGAAATCGCAACAATCATAAACCAGCAATCATCCATTCCTCCGAGTTACGCGATACATCTGAAGTCACGTGGGAGAAACTTTATCAGGACACCGCAGCATTACAACAAACACTAAAACACCTTGGTGTTCAAAAAGGCGATCGAGTCGTCGCATATATTCCCAATATCTATGAATCTGTTGTCGCATTCTTAGCAACAGCGAGCCTTGGTGCGATCTGGTCCAGTGCCTCACCTGAATTCGGTACGCAAAGTGTGATCGACCGCTTTAAACAAATCGAACCAAAAGTAATGTTGACCGTTGATGGTTACCGCTTTGGCGGAAAGGAATTTAATCGTTTAGCGGTTGTTGAAAATATACAGGCGGAACTTCCAACATTGGCGGCTACCATTGTGGTTCCATATTTAAACAGCAATCCCAAAACAGGCCAGTTAACGAACGTAACGATATGGGATAATGCAATCAACACCGATCAAAAATTAACCCTTACCTATGAACATGTTTCATTTAATGACCCACTGTGGGTACTATTCTCGTCTGGCACCACTGGAAAGCCGAAACCAATCGTTCAAAGTCAGGGAGGGATCTTACTTGAACATTTGAAGGCACTCACCTTCCATGTCGACCTTGGCGAACAAGATCGCTTCTTCTGGTTTACCACAACTGGCTGGATGATGTGGAACTTTCTTGTTGGAGGATTGCTAACTGGCAGTACAATTGTTTTATACGATGGCAGTCCCGGTTACCCCGATAACAATATGCTCTGGAAGTTTGCTGAACGTACAAAAATGACAGTCTTTGGTACGAGTGCCAGCTTTATTACTGGATGTATGAAAGATGGGATTACCCCAGGCAAGGATTTTGATTTACGTCATTTGCAAAGCATTAGTTCAACCGGCTCTCCCTTGCCACCAGAGGGCTTTCAATGGTGCTATGATCATGTAAAAAGCGATTTATGGATTGCTTCGGCAAGTGGCGGCACAGATGTATGTACGGCATTTATTTTAGGGGCTCCTATCCTGCCAGTTTATGCGGGGGAGCTGCAATGTCGCGGTCTTGGTGCAAAAATTGAAAGCTTCAGCGACAATGCCAAGCCACAAATCGAGGAAGTCGGTGAGCTTGTGTTAACAGAACCATTTCCATCCATGCCTATTTACTTCTGGAACGACCCTGATGGCAGCCGCTTACACGATAGTTATTTTGATGAATTTCCCGGAATTTGGCGGCATGGCGACTATCTAAAGGTGACAGACCGGCATACCTGTGTCATTTACGGAAGATCCGATGCTACCATTAACCGTGGTGGTGTACGAATCGGTACGAGTGAAATTTATCGTGCCGTCGATCAGGTGTCATCGGTAGCTGATAGTTTAATAGTCGATATTCAGGATCACAAAGGGAATTCATTTGTACCATTATTTGTTTTAATGAAAGATGGGTATATGCTTACGGATGATATTAAAAAGCAAATCAAGCAGCAAATCAGGGAACAGTGTTCACCGCGACATACACCAACAGCTATTTATCAGGTCCCGGATATCCCAAAAACACTGAATGGGAAAAAACTTGAAATCCCGATCAAGAAGATATTAATGGGAAAAGATGTTAACAAGGTGGTCAACAAAGGCTCGTTGGCTAATCCACAAGCATTACATTACTTTATTTCGTTTGCAAATGAACAATTAGACACGAAAACAAAATAAGAATATTTAAAACCACAGCATAGCCTGTGGTTTTTTTATCCTGTTAGCCGGAAACTCCTTTTTATAAATATAAGTCTAAGCAAGGAACAGTCTTTGCCTATGACAGCCTAAAAGGACGTTTTACCTAACGTAGTCAACACCTTATCATGGCGCAATAAACCGAGAAATACCTCCAGCGCCTTTGTTTGGAAGCGCGATTTCGTCACGATCGAAAACTGCCTCGTAAATGGCAATCCGGTTATGTCAATGATTTTCAAGTCCTCATTTTGAAGTTCCTTTTGAATAGCCCATTGCGATAATAAGCTAATGCCAAGCCCTGCTTCAACCGCTTCCTTGATCGGTTGGGTACTGCCAAAATTCATTAATTTTTGTGGGGAAAGTTCCAAATGGTGAAACATATTTTCCGTTGCTTCCCTTGTCCCAGATCCTTTCTCACGCACAATCCATGTCTCACTTTCCAAATCCTGTATCTCTACAGACTTCTTATTAACTAACGTATGGTTAGCTGAAGCAACAACAACCATCTTATCCTCTGCAAACTCCTCGATCCTTAATTGTTGATCCTTAAAGTGACCTTCCACAATGCCAACATCCAATTGATGGGTTGCCACCAAATCGGCAATTTCTGATGTATTGCCAATGGTAACCTCAGGCTGAATCGCCGGGTATACCTCCAGTAATTTGGCAACGATCCGCGGTAATACATATTCTCCAAACGTATAGCTTGCACCAATCGATAATGGCCCGTTTGCTTTGTTGACCAAATCATCTACCAGATTTTGCATGGTTGTATATAACCCGAGAATTTCCTTTGCATGATGATAGACAATTTCACCAGCTTTATTCAGGCGAACATATTTATTTGACCGCTCCAGCAATCGCGTACCGATACGCTGTTCAAATGTACGAATATATTGGCTTACAGCTGGTTGCGTCATATGAAGCTCTTCTGCTGCCCGGGAAAAGTTCTCCTTTTCAGCCACTGTAACAAATACTTGTAAATGTTGATCCATCTCCCACTTCACCACCTATATTTACGTATTCATTCTATTATATCATTTTACTTATCGTACTTATTATAATAATTTATTTTTCTTATCACAATAAATATTCTATGCTAATACCAGGAGGTGTCGTAATGGTGTTAGAAAACTTAAAAGACGTTGAAACAAATGATCAAACAGAGGAAGCACAGACAGCAACCAAACCACAAAAGGACCCATCACCAATTTGGAAATGGATCGGTGGTGTTGCTTTTACTTTTTTAATCGCGTTATTAGGCTATCTTTTAGCATTGGTGCCTGGATTTGACCATGTTGGGCAGTTAGCATGTGCGATCATTATCGCGGTCATTTACCGGCAAATTTTTGGTTACCCGGAAGCCATTCGCTCCGGAATCGCGTTTTCCTCAAAGCGATTACTTCGGGCAGCAATCATTTTATATGGTTTGAAATTAAACATTGACACAGTGCTTCACGATGGAATCGGATTGCTTGTTCGTGATGCCGGGGTTATCATTTTTGCTATTTTGGCCACCATTTGGATTGCCAAATTACTTAAGGCGGACAAAAACATTTCCCTATTACTAGGGGTTGGAACCGGGGTCTGTGGAGCTGCTGCCATCGCCGCAGTCGCACCGATTGTGAAATCAAAGGATGAGGATACAGCTATTGGTGTTGGGATTATCGCGTTAATGGGTACAGTATTTGCGATTGGCTATACTATTTTAAGGCCTTTTCTGCCATTAGATGCGATTCATTACGGAATATGGTCCGGTTCCAGTTTACATGAGGTCGCCCATGTAGCGTTAGCAGCGGAACCTGCTGGTGATCAGGCAACAGCTATTGCTCTACTGGCAAAATTAGGTCGTGTATTTTTACTTGTTCCTCTTTGCTTTATCTTTATTTATATCATGAAGCGAAAAAGCAAAGGAGCCGAACAATCGGATGCAAAAATCGAATTCCCATGGTTTTTAGTTGGATTCATTATTTTAAGTTTACTGGGAAGCTATGTATTCGGTCATTCCATCCCTGTATCGGACAGCGTCATGAATGTTGTCTTCAACATCACTACATGGTTACTGACAGCTGCAATGGTCGGGCTAGGATTAAACGTAAGCCTGCGTGATCTGCGGACAAAGGCATTGAAGCCATTGATCGCCATGACCATTACATCCATTTTTCTTTCAGTCATTGTTTTCTTTATTGTGTGATACAGCGATTGGACCGAGCATTGTTAGGAAGTGTCGTGCACGGAGTACTCAATCGGGCACACATTCCTGGTTTGATTGCATACAACATAGATAGTTTAGCAAAGGTAAATGACCGGCAAAGAGGACCTGCAAAAAAGCGTTCCCGAGGTAGAGAACGCTTTTTTCGTTCCACTCCAAAATCTTTTGAAGTAGGGGTCTTACTGCCCGTTAAGGCGGGATAAACTGAGCCTTATGTGTTGATAATGCTGCAAATTAATTTTACCATGCTTATTAACCACTACCCCTTCACTCTCAAGGGAAAGCTTCTGTACCTGATGCAATTCTTCATCTTTGATACTGATCATGCCTTGAGCATTAACAACTCGATGCCACGGAAGATGATATTTCTTGCTCATCGAATGCAGAATTCTAGCTACCTGTCGTGCGCCCCTGGGACTGCCAGCACTTGTAGCAATTTGTCCATAGGTCATCACACGTCCTTCAGGAATGGTTTGGATAATTTCAATAACATTTATCGTAAATTGCTGCATCTGCAGTCCTCCAAATTGGATTTATATTATTATGTTAACATGAACAATGATATAGCGTATTACTACTAGAAAAACACATGATGATAGGCACACCAAGCGCTACCTGATGTACCTACATTACGTTTATGATAATAATTTTGCTGCGTTCAAGTACCCGTTACCTTGAACATTAGGGGGCTGTCCAATCGTATCACATGCCTTGATAAATCGTTCCTTCACTTGATCTGGAGAAAGATTGGCTTCCTTTTGCAAAAACTGTGCAACGACCCCAGCACATAGCGGTGTAGCCATCGAGGTTCCAGATAATGAGAAATAATCTGAGCCGACACGTGCCCCAGGTTCTGTCTTATCTAAATATGATCCTGGAGAACGTAAGGATATAATATTCACACCAGGTGTTACCAGATCAGGCTTTTGAAGACCATCAATTGTTGGACCACGACTGGAAAAACCAGCTACACGATCATCGGATCGATCGACCGTGTTCTTGTCATCAACAGCACCTACTGTAATGATTTTAGGACTTATTCCAGGACTTGAAATCGTTTGCTTTGCTGGACCTTCATTCCCAGCTGCTACACAAACAACAATCCCGTTATTCCAAGCCTCCTCGACGGCCTTTACCACCGGATCATCTTCAGCTGATTGTTGTGCCTCTGACCCGATAGACAAGGAAAGAACGTTAATATCATATACTGATTGGTTTTGGATACACCATTCAATCCCTTCAATTACGGTTGACAGAGAACCAGCGCCCATTTTATTAAGAACTTTCACACCTACTACATTTGCCTCAGGTGCTGGCCCTTGATACTTTCCGTTTGAAGCAGAACCATCCCCTGCAGCATCTCCTGCACAATGGGTACCATGTCCATTATCATCGTATGGTTTCTTTTTATTTTTGACCAGATCTTTAAATCCGGTTATACGACCTTTTAAATCTTCGTGCTCGTATATTCCTGTATCAACAACAGCAATGGTAACATCTTTTCCAGTTAATCCAGCTTGCCTTAGCTGATTCGAATGAACTGCTGGTGATGCAACATCCAGTAATGTTTTTATTTCTCTATCATAATGAATCTTTTTAATATGCTGGGATTGGCGAAGCAATCGTTCTATTTTATGAATGGATAATTTGGTGGAACAACTAGAAATAGATCGAAGCGGACGGAGTTTTCGGCGCGAAGACATACTAACATCATTTACGCCGTGTTCATAGGAATCGGTATTAAATTCAATTAGAATCGGCAATTTTTTTGTCTTTTTCCTTATAAACTCTATAGGCCGGTGTAAAAAACAGGGCACAGAGCGAAAGGGATGGTAAAGCTTAACTAATTCTTGATACATATTCGTATCAAGTTTGTCACTCATCTGCCGCGCAAGCTGAATCATTGAAAAACCTAACATACTATCATTCCTCTCTAAAAATTTACGTGACATGATATAGTACGTAAAATAAAAAGGGTTGCATAATGAATTGGTTCAAAAGCGAGCAAAAAAGGCAGACAACGAGTAGACGAAAGTAGAATGACCAGACATTTCTTAGCCATCAGTTTATTTTTCCTCTTATGGACAGTACTTTCTACATTATGGAGTATTTCAGGAACTTTCACTTGAAAAAAAATCCGAAAGAAGGTAGAATAGGTGACGTGATTGATTTTCTCCTTTTGGGGCATTAGCTCAGCTGGGAGAGTGCTTGCATGGCATGCAAGAGGTCGCGGGTTCGAGCCCCGCATGCTCCATCTATACATCGAAACCTCGATTAGCTGAAGCTTTACACCTGCTAATTCATGACAGAAAGACCGCCGTCTACTAAAAGATGGCGGTCTTTCTGTCGTTTAGAAAAATCAATTAAAACGCACTCTCATCTTTACCTTTTGAGCAAAATATTTTCGACTTCTTTCCCTTTCGCATATCATTAAAGTTATCCGGAATGATAATAGAGACGAATGAAAAGGTGATCCGTATGACAAAGACAACACATAAACCTTGGCTGCTTGTGCTAACAATCGGACTTGGGACACTACTTAATCCATTGAATTCATCAATGATCTCTGTTGCATTAACACGCCTGCAGCATGTATATTCCCTGACTTTTGCTGATGCTTCCTGGCTGATTTCGATATTTTACCTGGCTAGCGCAGCTGCCCAGCCGGTGATGGGGAAATTAAGCGATATGTTTGGACCTAAGCGGCTATTCCTAACTGGGTTAATTTTAGTTGCTGGTGCATCGATGCTGGCACCTTTCTCACCAAATTACCCTTTCCTCCTAGGATGTCGCGCTCTTCAAGCTATTGGCAGTTCTACCTTATTTCCAAGCGGAATGAGTATGGTTCGGACAAATATAACCAAAGGACAAGGAAAAGCATTAGCAACATTGTCTATTTTTGCGTCCACATCTGCTGCGTTCGGTCCTTCCATTGGCGGGTTCCTGATCGCATCATGGGATTGGCAATCAATATTTCTGATTAATTTTCCATTCATCATTCTATCCTTTGTTATGGCCATTTTTATTTTGCCGTCAAAAGGACAAGGAAAGATTGAATTACGTCGTATTGATTTTGTTGGAATTGCCCTATTTACAATAACGATGATCGGCTTAATCTTATTCCTGCTTTCACTTGAAAATAATATCCACTGGTCTGCATTGATTATCTTCTTACTAGCTGCCGGCGGCTTTTATTTTTGGGAAAACAGACAACAGGAGCCATTTATTGATCTGGCATCGTTAAAACAGAATTCTAATGTAACCATGGTTTATGCGCAATTTACCAGTATCAATTTGATCTATTATTGTTATTTCTTTGGATTTCCAACCTTTTTGCAGCAAGTTCAAGGGTACAGCGAGGAGCATACGGGATTAATCATGCTGGCATTGGCAGGCTTTAGTGTGATTGTCGCACCGATTGCGGGACAGATGATTGACCGGTTTGGATCCAAACTGCCGCTTGTTACTGGTGCTGTGCTTTTATTAATTGGGACCGCCCTTTTGCTAACATTTCGAGAAGATTCATCCCTGATCTGGTTTTTGGTAATTATGTCGATTCTCGGCATGAGTAATGGGTTTAATAACATTTCCATGCAAACGGCACTTTATGAACAGGTAACACCTGAGGAAACCGGTTCAGCTTCCGGACTATTTCAAACCAGCCGCTATCTTGGATCCATTCTTTCATCGTGCTTGCTTGGTATTGCTTTTAACAGTCATTTAGATATTCAGCACCTTCATCTGGTAGCGATGATCAGTCTCATTTTCTGTGTATTAGTTATTGTATTAGCACTGCGCCTTCCTAAAAATAACCGTTTACGTACCGGGGTGTAAGAAAGGCGCTGGAGCCGGACATGGCCTATTTTGGAATGAGTAAAATGGAGCCTAATTTTTTATACTTATCTTTTTAAAAAAAGGGGGACAGTCTTCCACCACATTGATGTATTAATGTGGTGGAAGGCTGTCCCCTTCCATTTATCTCATGCTTAACAGGCAGTAAGACCCCAACTTCAGGATTTCGAGGTGAAACTAAAAAATAAGCATAACAAAGGTCCGGTTCTGTTCTCAGCCTGCACGATGCAGCTCACAAAGCGTTGCAGCAGGATACCTGAGAACTTAGCCTTTGCGCCTCTATTCAGTAAGGGAAGAAAGGCAGGCTAAAACCATCACGTCCTGTGCGTCGAACCCCTCACTGAATGCAGTTTCACTTTATCCTCTTTCTGGTTCTAGTTCTTGTTTTCGAGGTAATTCTGGTTCTTCTTCTTGTGTTGTTCTGCCACGTTTGATGAAGAACGACAGAATTAAACCTACAACAGCAAATACGGTCGATACCATAAACGCATCATTGATCCCATGAACTTGTGCAAGATTAGCAGCATGCAGCATGTCTTGCTGGTTCTGTGGATCGAAATGGTTTTTTATAATAATATCCTTAATACTGCCTTTTGCCTGATTCGTCATAACTGTTACAAGGAACGCAGTACCAATTGCACCTGCTACAGCACGAACCGTATTCACCATTGCTGTGCCATGTGGATGCAGCCGTTGTGGCAGTTGGTTAAGCCCAGCGGTCATAATTGGCATCATAATCATCGACATACCAAACATCCGGATCGTATAAATGACGATGAGATACATATAACTCGTTGTATCGGTCAAATCCGTGAACAAATATGTTGTTACTACCGTAATGGCTAATCCGAATATTGCTAGTGGCCGTGCACCAATCTTATCAAATACTTTACCAGTGATCGGCGACATAATTCCCATTACGATTGCGCCTGGCATCAGCATTAGACCCGAATTCATCGGTGTGATATCCAGGATGTTCTGTAAATATAACGGGATCAAAAGCATTGGCGCAAACATTGCAACCGTGATTGCTACATTAATAACTGTAGTAAGCGAAAAGATCCCACTTTTGAACACCCTAAAATCCAGCATTGGGACTTCGACAACTAATTCACGCCAAACGAACAAAGCAAGGCCTACGAATCCAACGATCAGGCCAATGATCACTGTTAGACTGTCCCAACCGTTCGTGCCAGCAGTACTAAACCCGTACAGAATACCGCCAAATCCAATCGTTGACAGAACAATTGCAAATACATCGATACTTGGAAAGGTCTGTTTGGTAACATTTTTCAAGAATATGATTGCCAAAATAGTCGTTAATACGGCAATAGGCAAGATAATATAAAATAATAATCTCCATGAATAGTTTTGAACGACAAATCCCGATAACGTTGGTCCTACAGCTGGGGCGAAGATAATTGCAATACCAATAATCCCCATTGCTCCACCACGTTTTTCAACCGGAAACAAGGCTAAGACAACCGTTGTTAATAACGGCATAATAATTCCCGCACCAATTGCTTGGATAACCCGCCCAGCCATTAAAATAGTAAATCCCGGTGCTATTCCACAAATGAGTGTACCTACAGTAAATAAACCAATCGCAGTAATAAATAATTGTCTGGTTGAAAACTTTTCCATTAAAAATGCAGTAATCGGGATCAATACACCATTCACCAACATAAACCCAGTCGTGATCCATTGTGCGGTGCTTTCTCCTATATCTAAATCCTCCATAATTGAAGGAAGAGCCACATTCATCAATGTTTGGTTTAAAAGCGATACAAACGCGCCCAAAATAATAACCGCAAGAATAGGCCCCTTTTTAATATTCGTTACATTAGTTGTTGCTGATTCAGTCATACTTCTTTCTCATCTCCTATTTCTTTATAATACGTGTGCAACATGAAAACTATTCTATTTTGATATCCTCAAAATTACGCAGCAACTTTGACGCGGTGTCCTTAAAACGGATTAATTCTTCCGTGGTTATCCCCTGAAACAACTTCTCAATAAACGCTTTTCGGGCCGCATACATAGTCTTGATCATTTCTTTCCCTTTATCCGTAATGGACAAATAAACCACCCGGCGATCTTGTTGGGTTCGATTTCTTTCCACATAACCACCCTCAACCAATTTATCTGTCAAGCCAGTCAAGCCGCCTGTAGTTATGGCAAGAATAGTTGCTAGTTCTGATGCACGCATTTTGCCATTATAATATAACTTATAAAGGACAAGAGCTTCCGTCCTGGAGAAGCTTGACTTTGTATGCCTTCTCCACTCTTCAGGAATTTTCTTCGTAATTTTCCGGAAAACATCTTCCAACTCAAGAAAATCATCCTTTTCCAAAACGTCTCCCCCCTTTTTTAAACTAACTTTTAGAAAAGTATCTTACTACTAAACCATTTGATAACAAGATGAAATTATACACTCCTGATTTTCTGATGTCAATCGTTTTTTTATTTAAAAGTTTATCCAGGATTTCCGGCGTAATTGATGACAAGCAAACCATTCTTTGATAGGATAAATTCAATAGGAAGAATTCACTTTATTTCTACTACTAGGGGTGCCCAAATGTGGGCTGAGAGGAAAGCCGGATTGCTTTCTGACTCTTATGGACCTGATCTGGTTAATACCAGCGGAGGGAAGTAGTTGTGATAAATCACAATAAACTTTTTTCCGATACAGGCTAGGTCCATTACCATGGATCTAGTCTTTTTATATGATACAGAAAGGAGGAGACGGAGAATCAAATCAGTATATTAATTTAAAACGGTACATAGGAGGGAAAAACATGACTTTTTCACAATCGCTAAACCAAGTACCATGTGCTCTAACCATCGCCGGCACAGATCCTTCAGGTGGTGCTGGCATTCAAGCAGATTTAAAAACATTCCAGGAGTTTAAATGCTATGGAATGTCGGTGATTACTTCTATTGTCGCCCAAAATACAACCGGCGTTCAGGATGTGCATCATATCCCAATTAACATGATTGATAAACAACTGGACGCTATCATTTCTGATATTCCATTTCAAGCGTTTAAAACGGGGATGATCGCTACTGTTGATATGATGGAATGCATCGTACAAAAAATCGCCAATACCCATGTTCCATATGTAATGGATCCGGTAATGGTAGCGACAAGTGGTGATGCATTAATTGACGAAGATGCCCGTGATTATTTACGAAGGCAACTGCTTCCCATGGCAACGTTAGTAACACCTAATATACCGGAAGCAGAATACCTGTTAGGCGAATCCATTCATACAATGGATGATCTTAAACAGGCTGCTGAGCAAATTGTCAGGAAATATGGAGTAGATGCAGCCCTTGTAAAAGGCGGCCATTTAGCCGGAGATGCCATTGACTTTTTATACGATGGAAATAAAATACATCCTTTCCGTTCGGAACGTATTGAAACAAAAAATACCCATGGAACAGGCTGTACCTATTCTGCTGCAATTACTGCGTTGTTGGCCAAAGGTATTCCACTTCCCGAAGCTGTTAACAGCGCAAAGCAATATGTAACAGCTGCTATTCAACATTCGTTTGCATTAGGGCATGGCAGTGGTCCAACGAATCATTGGGCGCCACGGTTAGAGGAGGTAATCAAATGAATCAGACAGTTATACATGAAGTACGGGAAAATAACCCACTTATTCATCACTTGACAAACCAGGTAGTCATGAATTTTTCAGCCAATGGGTTATTATCGTTTGGCGCCACCCCAGCCATGGCAAAGGCCAAAGAAGAAGCCCGGGAAATGGCAATGCATGCCGATGGAGTACTTATTAACATTGGTACGATTACACCATCCGAAGTTACAGCAATGATTGAAGCGGGAAAAGCCGCCAACGAAAAAGGTATTCCGGTCGTGCTTGACCCAGTCGGTATTGCAGCAACGCCTTTTCGCGATACGACGATTAAACAAATTTTAAAAGAAATAACTCCCACCATCATCAAAGGCAATGCCGGCGAGATTGCGTATCTGGTCCATGTGCCTTGGGAGACGAAGGGACCAGACGCTGTTGGGGAAGGAAATATTGCTGAAGTTGCTGCCAAAGCTCAGGAAATGTATCAAACAGCCGTGGTGGTTACTGGAAAAATAGATATCGTCTGTACGGGAAATTATTTTAAAGAAAATCGAACCGGACACCCGTTTCTTACAAAAGTCACAGGGGCAGGCTGTCTGCTTGGCTCGATCTTAACAGCTTGTCTAACAACCAACGAACCACTAGAGGAACGGATCCAAACGGCTGTAGAATTTTACGGACTGGCCGCGGAATATGCTGCTACTAATCCTAATGTCTCTGGGTCCGGGACTTTTCTGCCTTATTTTATTGATGCACTTTCTTTAGATGCTGAGCAGCTAGCAAAACATTCAAAGTAAATATCCAAACCAGCACATAGGAGGTACATGATCAATGAGCATTCCATTTCAAAGACAACAATTAAGGAAATATTTTATCATGGGAACGCCAAATTGCAGGGGTAAGGATCCAGTTACTTTGCTAAAGGCTGCACTTGATGCTGGGATCACTGCATTTCAGTTCCGGGAAAAAGGAAAAGGATCCTTAACAGGCAACAAAAAGCTAACCCTAGGACTAACATTCCGCCACCTGTGCTTAGACTACAATGTTCCATTTATCGTCAATGATGACATCGAATTAGCGAAATCACTTGATGCAGACTGGATCCACGTTGGCCAGGACGATCAACCTGTTGAGCGTGTACGCGAACAGTTCCCTGACAAAATCATTGGACTCTCTGTATCAAACAATCATGAGGTACAATCAAGTCCAATATCTTTCGTGGATTATGTTGGAGCCGGGCCTATTTTTCAGACCACATCAAAGGAAAATGCCAAAGAGCCAGTCGGTTTGCCTTGGATACAAACATTAAGCAAAAAATTCCCGAATCTACCTATTGTTGGCATCGGAGGGATTACTACGGAAAATGCAGCATCGGTCATTGATTCTGGGGCGGATGGCGTATCGGTTATTTCCGCTATTACACAGGCCGAGAATATTAAAGAAGCTGTTATGGGACTATAATTTTTAAATAAAGCTGCTCCTCACCATACGTGGAGCAGCTTTGACTTTTACCTTTATTCATTTTGATCCGCATAAACAGCCATTGCTTCACACATAAATTCAGCCAATCCATCGCCAAATTGGTCAATGTTTTTCTTGAAACGATCATCAGCTATATACATTTGGCCAAGCCCTTTGAACGCGGCCAATGAATAATTTCCGATTTGATTCAAGTAATCATACCATTTCTTAATGGCTGCCTGTGCCTTATCCGATTCAGGATTCTCATGGCGAATGGCTGCCAGTTCACGATACAAGGCATTAAAATTATCAGCCAATGCTTGCTGCTCATGCTTAGACATCTTGTTTACCTTAGCACTCGATTCATCCACTGCCTGATCCCCCCATTGATCGCGTGCCTCTTGCTCATATGGGTTATGGCTAAAATCAAAACCGGCAAATTTTTCTTTATCCGTCATATCCAACTCTCCTTTCCTGTTCTGTATTGTCTTATCAACCAAGCCAATCATGTTATCAAGCCGTCTGCGTTTTTCGAGCAACATATTCCGCTGCACTGCTAGCGCCTCGTCCCTGTCAAATGATGAGCTGTTGATAATTTCTTTGATCTTTTTCAAAGGGAAGCCCAGTTCTTTGAAAAACAAAATCTGCTGCAACATATCCAGGTCTTTGCTGGAATAAATGCGGTAACCTGATTCTGTAGTGTCTTCCGGAGTTAGTAACCCAATTTCATCATAATGATGTAGTGTGCGCACACTAATACCCACTAGATCAGCTACTTCTTTTACTTTCATCATGAACAGTAACCTTCCCTTCAATAACTACTATAATCCCTAACGTAACGTTAGAGTCAATAACAAAATAAAAAATAGGAAACCGCCATTTACAAAAGGGCAGTTTCCTATTTTTATTCATTTGCTGCATTTGTTGGCATTTCCCTTGGCGAAGCCCGATATACAAACAAGGATAGGATAAATGCAAGTACGGCGATACCAAATGAAATCAAATACACCAGCTCGACACCTGCAACCATCGATTCGCTAATCGTCGTCGGATCGTTTGGATTGGTAGCCTTACTCAAAAAGCTGCCTTGACGCGCACTCATAATACTAATGAATACCGAAACACCTATCGCGCCTGCTACAGGCTGAAGAGTTGTCATAACTGCTGTTCCATGAGGATACAAATGCTTTGGCAGCTGGTTTAAGCCATTCGTTTCCGCCGGCATCATCATGGCTGAAACGGATAACATTAGCAAAATATACCCAATAATAATCACCCATATCGGCGTGTGTAATCCTAATCTGCTCATCATGAACATCGTTGCACATAACACAGCAGAAGCAGGAATTAACATGACCCGCGGTCCGTATTTATCAAACAAATGACCCATCACCGGTGACATCAGTCCATTTAGTACACTTCCCGGCAATAAGACCAGCCCAGCTGTCGCGGCAGTTAACGCTAACGGTCCCTGCATATACATCGGCAAAATAATTTCAGACGCAAACATCGCCATAATAATAATCAAAAACATGATCACTGCATGTGCATACATCGGATACTTGAATACCCGAAGATCCAATAATGGCTCCTTTAGCTTTAATTGCCTCCATGCGAAAAAAATTAAAGCAATAACCGCAACGAGTATCGGAACATAAGCAATCGGCTGCAAGAAACCTTTATCTCCGTCACCTGCTGAACTAAAACCAAAGACAATCCCGCCAAATCCAATAGTGGAAAAAACAAGCGAGATAATATCGATTTTTGGCTTAGTAACTTCTGAGATGTTCTTTAAATATTTATAAGCAAAAGCGATGGAAAACAAGGCAAATGGAATAACGGTGATAAATAAAAAACGCCAGCCCAAATGCTCCACAATAATACCGGATAGTGTCGGCCCGCTTGCTGGTGCGAACATAATCACCAATCCCACAATACCCATCACTTTCCCCCGACGATGCGGCGGATAAATTAACAGGAAGACATTAAAAATAATCGGCAGCAACAGTCCTGTCCCCACCGCTTGTATCAACCGGCCGGTTAACAAAATCGGAAATGTTGGCGCCATTGCACAAATGGCCGTCCCTATTGTAAAAATCGTCATCGTACCTAAAAATAATTGCCGGGTGGTAAACCATTGGATTAATACCGCTGATGCCGGAATAACAATCCCCATCATTAACATAAACCCCGTCGCCATCCATTGAACCGTACTTACGGAAATAGCAAATTGCTCCATTAAGGTTGTAAGAGCTATATTCAATAATGTTTCATTTAATATCGCAAAAAAAGCACCAATCATGAACGAAATCATTATCGGCATTATTTTGGCATTGGGATCATCCGCTAAAAATTCATATTTCTTTGGCTGCTTATCGCTAGTCATTCCATAACCCTCCTTCTGATTAACCCGCCTTAACGGGCAGTAAGACCCCCACTGAATGAAGTTTCACTTTATGGCATAAAAAAATACAAGCCCATCAAGTAAGCCTGCATACTCAAAAAAATGTGAGGCTGCTGAAAGAGTAACGTTTTGAAAATCTCTGCATCTCGCACATCTCAGGTCTGCTGCCGCACGTTTCAGCCCGTTTTCTTCCAAACGATTATGAAAGGTACTTTTTCAGTGATCCCGAAAAGGGCAATGAAGGGGCTGTGTATTCCTATTAACCTTTCTTTTGCTAAATAGATAATACTTCCATCATTCAGTATTTCCTTTACTGTTGAAATTCCGTTTGAAAAAGTAACGCAATATTACTACAAACGAAGCAATTAATCAAGTAGTTGGTTATTCATCTTCATTATTTTTATTTTAGCCCAACCAGATCTGGACATTTATCCATATAGTGAAGAGAAATCTCTTTTATAGGAGGAAAAGTTATGAACTATTATTGGCAACAGCCCCCATATATGGATGATTATGAACGGCAAATTTTTCACTTCCCGGACTTTTTTGGTAATACAGGACAACCAGGATCACATGGTGGAAACGCTGGTTTCCCAGGGATACCAGGGCAAGGATCTCCGGGATCTCCGGGTTTTCCGGGTTTTCCGGGATTTCCAGGATCCCCTGGAAACGGAGGATCACATGGTGGGCCTGGTGGTGGGCAAGCAATTGGCGCACCGACGGCTCCCCCACCATCCTTCACACCGGAACAGCCGCAGTTTCAGGCCTTCGCAGTTGATCCGGGGGCTATCCGTGGCTGTTTATACCGATTCACCTACGTATGGTTAAATCGGGGCTCCTTTTGGTTTTATCCTGTATTTGTCGGAAGAAACTCCGTGTCCGGTTTTAGATGGCAACGAAACAGATGGGTCTACTTTGGCATTAGCTTAGATCAGATACAATCCTTTCAATGCTTTTAACATAAATGCCATCTTAGGTTTGATGTTTGTTCTTATCGTTCAACTGACACACCCACCCAAACATGAGCCCTCCTTCGCTCATAAAGTATAGAAAAGGAGGGTTTGTATATGTATCAACTAGCATTATTCTATTTAGCCTGCGTATTAGCAGGATTTGGACTCGCCAACCTTCCCACGTCTACAGTAATCACACCGGAAATAGCCGAATTTTTCCAAGCAATTGGCGGGATTGCCATGGTTGTGTTCGCTTTAGCCGTATTGTACCTTGGAGTAAAATCCTTATTCCAGAAAAAATTTTAAGTCCAGTTTAAAAGGAGGCAATCATTCGCCTCCTTTTACTTATTTTGCTTTTATTTCTTCCACAATGGTTTCTACTTCATCCCGGGAGATTTTTTCTCGTCCTTGTTGCAAGGCCTTAATTGTTCGTTTTGCCAATGCAAGAGGGATCCGGCAGAATAATAAGATATTTCGGTTTGAAATATCCTTCATATATGCATCGGCAAGAGCGAGATTCCTCTCGGTATACGTAAATAAATCCTCTCGTGTCCAGCCATCCGGAACAAAGTGTACCCCGCGTTCGGAATCTTCATCCTGATTCCGTAAAATATTGACTGCTTGTAAACCCCGTCCATAGCCAATTGCCAAATCGCGATCGGTGACTGTTCCATCATACCATTCCCAAATATCGGAAAGCATGACACCAACTAGCCCAGCCACATAGTAGGTATAATCATCTAAATCAGCTTCGTTCTTAATATACCAATCCTTTTCAGTCCAATCAGCCATCCCAGCTGCCATGACACTAGTTGAATGTTTTACCTTTTCCACAATGTCTGGTGGACAAACAGCAATCCAATCTCCCAGGCGCAACGTCACTTCCGGCAATTGTCTGCTGTAAGGTGCAATCAGTTCCTCATATGCTCCGCGATCAAAGTCTTTCTGTAAAAGGCTGCTTGTCGATCGTAATAGATACTGCTTGGTTGCTGAATCTAATGCTTCATGGTCTTCGATTTCATCAACTGCCCGCATGCATAGATAAGCAGACCCCACCGTTTTCTTTAGTTTCGGTTTCAGCAGACTGATTGGTATGTAAAACGTTCTACTTGTTTGCTTTAACATGTGCATTGCATCTTTTTGTAAACTTGCGCTGTGACTCAAAGATTCCACACCTTCCTACTCTATCTTATTTTATTATATCAAAAAAGGGAAACGAATGATATATTTACCAACCCAAGTCCGTTCATTTACCATTTAAAATTCTCATCAAACTCTAATCTTATTCACATTACCCTCTCATGATGACCATGCAAAATAAAGTGGAAGGGATTGAGAACAGCATGGCAATTGAAATTTTTACAAGGAAAGAACAAAAGTACCTGATAACGAAGGAACAATACACCCTTTTAATGGAACAAATCATGCCTTGGATGCGCGCGGATAAATTTGGCGAAGATGGCAGATATACCGTTACCAGCCTGTACTTTGACAGCAATGATCATACCATTTACTTTGAAACCAAAAACAAGTTGAAATTTCGGCAAAAGCTACGTCTTCGGGTTTATAACCAGACAGATTTGGCTGGAACATCCTTTTTCGAAGTAAAACAAAAACACAAAAAGGTCGTCAATAAGCGGCGGATGCTTCTTCCACTGCTAGAAGCCTATCGCTATCTGGATGACGCCGGGAATGATTACATTAACTTTGCCGATTATGACGCATCAAATCAACAGGTTTTCCGGGAAATCGACTATTTTCTTACCTTATACACGTTACGGCCAACTATGATCGTCAGTTATGATCGACATGCCCTCCACGGATTGTATGACCCAGAATTGCGGATCACATGTGACCTAAACTTGCGCTGTCGAGATGATGATTTATCGCTAGAGCATGGAGCCTTTGGCGAACATTTTATTGATCCGAATCTAGTGGTATTAGAAGTGAAGGTAAATGATAGTGTTCCATTGTGGCTTACACGCATTTTACAAGCACTAGATTGTCAGCAAAGAAGTGCATCCAAGTACTGCACAAGTATGGAGCTGCTTAAAGGGGAAGAATTGCCAATTCAAACAACAAAAGAATATGAGTTTGCAGGAGGAAGATAAAATGGAAATGATTGAATCGCTTTTTTCACAGGATAGTAGTTCGACAAACATTTGGATGGTAGTCACTGCTTTAGTAGTAAGCACGTTGCTCAGTTTAATCATCACAAAAGTTTACATGATAACCTTTACTGGAGAACGTTACTCGCAGGCCTTTGTTCATACCATTATTATACTTAGTGTTATCGTCTCGGTTGTCATGAATGTCGTAAGCGATAATGCTGGTGTTGCCTTTGGATTGTTTGCCATTTTTTCTTTAATACGCTTCCGCAGTGCCGTGACAAACGTGAAAGACATCGCCTACATCTTTTTTGGATTATGTGTTGGTATGACATGCGGGTTATTTCAATTTGATTTAGCTATTATCCTCACCATATTTGCTAGTATTGTATTTTACTTGCTTTATAAATTCCAATACGGAAAAGGAAAGGATACCCAGATTCTCAAGGTCACCGTGCCGGAAAACTTAAATCACGAAAATCTGTTAAGCGATGTATTTGCGGAATACACCATTAGTCATAAACTGCGCCAAGTGGAAACAACTAATCTAGGGACGATGATCCTGTATACGTATGCCATTCGCAGTAAAAATGCAACAAATGATAAAGATTTGTTGGATCGTATTCGTGAAAAAAATGCTAATTTAAAGGTTTCCATTACTTATATGGAAACGGAATATTGATCATCAGAAAGGCGCTAAGAATTCTAAACAAGCGCCTTTTTCTCTATTAGCTCCAATTTAAAATCGCCAACCGCATTTTCTTCATATAAATTGGTAATTGATGTAGAATAGGAATGAATGGTCGCCCGGAATTCAATTTCTTTTACAGGAACTTGCACTTGAAAATCATTGGTATACAACAATGTTGTAATCTTATGATAATCCTTACTTTTCACCTTAAATTCAAATCCTATTTTATGCAATTCCCCGCCAGTCGTTTGATCGCGTATGATACAATCGTCAACGTAGTCCGTATGAAGGCTTACATGATTAATGATTACATCCATGATAATCGTTATCGCCTGCCTCTCCTCGTATTAATTATATTTTATCAATACGAGCGTCTGCAAAACAACCCGCAACAACTGAAACTTTCTGGCCAATCTATCCGTAAATAATTTAATCTATGGTTTTTGATGGAAAATCCACCCTTTATCATCTATAATACGTATCATAAGAGGAGAGATCCGCATGAAATCAATGAGTCGATTTATGAAATTTATTGGTGGCCGTGATCTATTTTTTGGACTTATTTTACTAATATTGATCGGTATCATCATTAGTATTTACCATAAAATAGCGTTTATTTTTCAACCAATAATCGTTATCTTTTCTACGATTGTGCCGCCTATTATTTTGGCATTTGTTGCGTACTATTTGTTAAATCCGATCATTAACCTGTTGGAACGAATTCACATCAGGCGAATTTGGGGTATTTTGATCATTGTTTTGGGATTAAGTGGCCTATTGACCGGAATAATCCTGCTTTCTGCCCCAGCAATCAGCACCCAAGTGAAGGACTTAGCGAAGGATTTACCGAATTACTTGGGGCAAATGGGAGAAAGCATGGAAGCATGGGTCGAGCACTCTTTCTTAGGGCCATATTATGATGAAGCCTATCAATGGCTGACCAATAATTTGCACGATTTGCCAAGTAAAATAGGTAACTACTTAGGCGGGGCGGTCGAAGGACTGTGGAATGTGGCTAGTACCATAACAAACATCGCGATTGCTATATTTACATTTCCATTTGTATTATTCTTCCTGCTAAAGGATGGTAAGAAGTTCAAATTGTATTGTTTAAAATTGTTTCCTCCTAAGTTCAGATCCGACGCGAATGAAATCATCCGAAATATGGATGTTCAGGTAGGGTCGTACATTCAGGGACAAATCATTGTCGCGACTTGTATCGGTATCTTGTTATTTGCAGGCTACTTAATTATCGGATTGGATTATGCGATTACCCTTGCCATCACAGCTGCGGTTACCAGTGTGGTGCCCTATCTCGGTCCAATTATCGCTATCTCACCGGCCATTATTATTGCCATTGTGCATTCGCCGTTTATGTTATTTAAACTAGCGGTTGTATGGGCGGTTGTCCAATTACTGGAAGGGCATTTTATTTCGCCAAATATTATGGGGCGGACAATGAAAATTCACCCGCTGACCATTATCTTTGTTTTATTGTGTGCCGGAAATCTGTTCGGACTTGTAGGGGTTATTCTCGGAATTCCTGGCTATGCCATTTTAAAGGTCATTGTCAGTTACGTATTTAACAAATTCAAACATCGGTATGATCGTTTTTATGGCGACGACCACGGCGCATATGAATCGACACATTATACAGAATAATAAACGGCGGCTGCCCGTAAAAAGGCAGTCGCCGTGCTTATTTACTGGAAATATGAGCACCGGAAAGGAATGTAGTAATCGCATTCAGCAATCCTTCAGCTAATGGAAGCGTTAGATCAGAATAGGTCGCTATATTCCCTTCTCTATCCGTTGGTGCTTCTTTCAACACATGATTCATTGTTTCAATCAGCATCATCTTTGCATCGAGATTTGCCGCTGCAAGTTCTTCTGCATCCTGGACAGCTACTTGCAAATCGTTCTTTCCATTGATAATTAGAGTGGGCATATCTAATCGGGCTATCTCCCTGGCTGGATCAAATTTCATCCAGGAGATTAAAAAAGGTTGCACACTTGGCCGAAACAAACTTTGCAATCGACTGTCTACATTCGTTACGGTTTTACCTTGCTTTAATTGCTGCAAAATTTGCTGACTTTCCGCTTGCAAATCATCTGGAAGCGTTTTTAACTGCTCGCCCAACACGTCATCAAGCGAGTGTCCCGCCCCGGCAATCGAGATAAACGCATTCACGTCAGATTCTTCTGCTGCTAACATCCCAACAAGCGAGCCCTGACTATGGCCAATTACAATGATGTCGGAAAACCGACTATCTTCCTGCAACTCCGTAATCCACTGCTTAGCATCGGTGACAAATTGATCAAATCGCATGTCTTTTTCATCGGTCACTGCTTGAGTATTCTTACCGGCACCTCGTTTATCATAGCGCAAACTGGCAATGTCATTTTCTGCAAGTCCCTCGGCAAGCAATTTCAAGCTATCATTTTTGCCCGCTATACCAGGGGAATTTCCATTACGATCAGTCGGGCCTGAACCCGGTATGATCAATGCCACTGGAAACTGCTCCCCTTCTTCCGGTGTAAGAAGCGAACCGTACAGTGTTCCTGTTGTCGTCTCAATCGATAAAAAATCTTCGTCGTCTTTCTCCGTTTGAACACCGTCACTCCCCTTCTTAACATGAAACGGAAAGCTCTGACCATTCTGGGTGAACGTCCCTTCTATTTTATCCACCTTCACAGTACCAGAAAAATGAACCTTTTGACCGGGCAATGGCATATCAAAGGAGACTTGGTCCTGTTCTACCTTTATATTAGATAATGAAAAGTCCGCCACATGTTGTATTGGGATGCTGATTGATCCTTCTGTGGAATCATCCATTTCCTTGAATTTCAGTGTAATCTCTAGTGGCTGATCTGGTATTTCAACTTCACCACCCCACGTTCCTGCTAATGTTACCGGTTGATTGGCTTTTTCCATCTTTTTCTGATTTTCCTTCATATCATCACACCCTGCCATTATAATTATAAGTGCGTGTTCAAAAAGGAGGATAAAAAGGACCGAGAAGTTCGAGGCGGCGTAGTTTCGAGTAGCAGAATGTATGCAAATAGATACATGAGCAGCGGAGAAACAAGCCAACGAAGAAATTCGATGTGTCATTTTTACCGGACTTTTTGAACAGCCTCTATAAGCAATATAACAATGATAATCCCTTTGACCTTCATCTCGTACCAACACCTCTATTTCCTTTCTACACACCAAGCAAAATTGGTATGCCAACCGCTACTCCAATAATAACCAAGATGATGATCCAGGATAATGGATGGGCCCAATTATTCGTCCAGCCAATCCCAAATCGTTTTTCCAAAAATAAGGACGGATCCTTCCTATTAAAATAAAACACCCCAAGTTTCCAGTATCGGTCATCATCACGATCAATAATCGAGCCATTGCCTGCTTTACCTACGTTGACCCTACTTCCGCCCTGACCTGTAGTAATCGATAATACAATGGAGCCAACGATGACTGCCCCTATCATAACGAATGTGGTAACCATTAGAATTTGTTGATCAACAGGATAAACGAACGACAATTGTGTGAATGAAAACATCAACGTCAATCCAATTCCGGTTAAAATCGTGAAAGCTGACCATCGTCGTCTAAATCGGATATTTTGCTGCATGGATTTCTCCGGACTTTCGGCACTAATTTGCTGTTTTGCTTTTCCAATCATGATATTAATAAAAAGAAAAAGGAACGTTAAATACATTTGCATGACTGGCATCATTAGAACAGAGCGATACGTTTTATCTGCATAATTCGTGACCTCACCGGAAAAATTATATTGCATCGGTATTTTTTCAGGTATTTGCTGATACGATACAAGCGTAACAATGACCGTTAGTATCGTTAACACAAACGGAAACAAAAACCAGCCATTTGAATAGATTAACTTTTGTTTGCGAAAACCCGTATCCACCACCACAAGCTGTGACTGTCCCCTAGACCAATCCGCCGCTTGTTTATACGTTGTCATCTTCTTGTGGAAGTACAAGTAAATGATAAAACTCACCATGAGATAAATGAATAAAAGAATACTGTACAATATGCTGATTTCATTTTCATCAAGAGTCATTGAAGCTGCCAGCAGCCAAAAAACACCCGTGACAATGACACTCATCAAGCCCACTAACCATACATACTGTTTGCGCATAGCACGTAACTCTGCTTGGTAATATACCTCTTCCGGAATCGATACCCCAAAGCTTTCTGTTTTTCTCGTCCAATACGGAATAAACATGAGGGATAAAAAAACAGGAACCATTATCACAATGAGTAAGAATACACCCATGTTCATCTCCTCCTCTCTTCATGAAATTCTACAAATAATTGATCACAAAGCTCCATAAATTCCTGTTTGGTTATTCCCCGACAAATGGATTCAGCAATTACCGGGTGTAACATGTTTGCTAACTTATTACGATACTCCTCATCTGCCTTCGGGGGCCCATCAGGATTGATCACAACACCCTTCTGCCGGTGAATCAAAATAAACCCTTCCTGTTTCAATTGTTGATACGCCTTGCTTACCGTATGCAGGTTAATTCCAATATCAGACGCCATTACCCGAACGGAAGGTAGATCTTCTCCCGGCTTCAATTCTTTTTTGGCAATACCTGCAATTATTTGGTGCTTTAATTGCGTATAGATTGGTTCAGTTGACTCAAAATCCAGCTTCATATACACATCAAATCACATCCTTCTCTCTTTTGTAATAACTGTTATATTTATAGTATAACAGTTATTACATGATGTCAATTCCCTTTTTTAAAGATAGACTGTTATAACAAAAAGAATATTTCATCCTTGTATTCCATTCGCTAAGTAATTATTATGGTAAGGGTACGTTATAGAAAGGAAGCTTGAAGTATGGATAAGCGTGTATATTTATTGATGGTTATATCGTTTGTGGTTGGGATGGTCGAATTAATCATCGGGGGGATACTGGACTTAATTGCAGAAGATTTAGATGTCAGCCTTGGAAAAGCAGGCTTTTTGATCACGATTTTTTCATTGATTTTTGCCATTGCCTCCCCAATTCTGCTTATCCTTACTGCCGGAATCGAACGAAAACGATTAACCACCATTTCACTGTTTATATTTTTATTAGGAAATATCATTACAGTTTTCAGTCCCACCTATACAGTATTATTTATTGGGCGAATTGTTTCGGCAACAAGTGGAGCATTATTAATCATTTTATGTTTGACCCTGGCTCCAAGTATTGTCGATCCTAAATACCGCGGACGGGCGATCGGCATTGTTTCCATGGGAGTCAGCGCATCCATTGTTTTAGGAATCCCGATTGGCTTAATATTAGGAAACCTATTTAGCTGGCGGGCGCCATTTGTGCTAATCACGATTCTAACAGCGCTTTCCATTTTCTTTGTTCATTTTTTTATGGATCGTGTAGCACCAAAACCATCGATTCCACTTCGAAAACAGTTGGCAACACTTAAAAACCGAAAAATATTTTTTGGGCAAGCCACCACGTTCCTGTTTTTAGCTGGACACTCCGTTCTATATGCTTATTTCACACCATTTGTTAAAGAAACGCTGGGTCTAGGGGGGACCTGGATTAGTATTATCTATCTATTATTCGGAATTGCAGCAGTAAGTGGAGGCGGGTTTGGTGGAACATTAGCTGACACGATTGGTGCCAAACAGACCGTGCTTACATCGATTATTGTGTATGGCATTGCGATTATAGCACTTCCTTTTACAACATTTTATTTACCGGTGTTTCTGATTAATATGGTCCTCTGGGGCGCGACGAACTGGTCCATCTCACCTCCCATGCAGAGTTACCTGATTAACACATCACCGGAAACGTCTGATGTTCAGCAAGGCTTAAACAATTCGGCCTTACATCTTGGTATTGCAATTGGATCATTCATTGGCGGGTTAGTAATTGAACAAGCATCCATTCACTACAACCCATTTATCGGGGCACTGGTGATTGTTTTTGCCTTGGTAACAGCGCTTATTTCTATGTATGATGAATTCCCCCTTTTCAATAGAGGAAGATATAAAAGGACACGGGTTTGATCAAGATTACTGAAAAAGCACCATTCATAGTCGTTTGGAAGAAAACTGCTAAGACGTGTGAAAGCAGGAATGAAACAAACGTGCAAGAGCAGGCCCGAAACGAGCGACAATGCGCCAAAACGGGCGGGAGCAGACCTGAATCGTGCGACAACACATCCAAAACGGGCGGGACCAGGCCTGAAACGTGCGACAACACATCCAAAACGGGCGGGAAGCAGAAGTTTAAAACGAATCCATTTCACTTTTTCAGTAGCCTCCTTTGCTCCGTGCCCTTTGTTTATGTCGTACGTTTAGGTTGCGAATTCATTTCCATGGTTAACCGTCACCGTCTTGATAACTAGTCACATAATCCCTCTCCTTTACCATCTCGATGTTTTGCAAACCCTTACATCAAACTTTTCCAAATTATTATGCAAAAACGCTTGCTATATGCGTTTTTGAT
Organism: Lentibacillus songyuanensis; assembly: GCF_039548255.1. NCBI lineage: Bacteria > Bacillati > Bacillota > Bacilli > Caryophanales > Bacillaceae > Lentibacillus > Lentibacillus songyuanensis. Next base: position 139,230 of record NZ_JBCLVH010000006.1, on the reverse strand, counting down.
GTTTACAATGCTATTAATATCTCAATTAATTGTCGTACTATTATGGATATGGGGTGAGTAAATGAAAGATACTGTATCAATCGGTTTATTAGGTTTAGGTGTTGTTGGCTCTGGGGTTATCACACTTATTGAAGAACATCAAGAAAAACTTGTCCATCAGCTCGGTTGTGGTGTAGAGGTTAAAAAGGTACTTGTTCGTGATTTAGAAAAAGCACGTGACGTTCAAGTCGATCCTGCCTATTTAACAACTGACCCCAATGACGTGTTACATAACCCGGAAATTGATGTCGTTGTTGAGGTAATGGGTGGCATTGATGAAGCCCGTCAACATATATTAGAAGCATTCGCAACAAAAAAACATGTTGTAACTGCAAATAAAGATTTAATCGCGTTACACGGACCGGAACTACAGGATGTAGCCAACAGAAATCAATGTGATCTATTCTATGAAGCTAGTGTTGCCGGTGGTATTCCAATTTTGCGCGGACTTGCTGATGGACTAGTTTCAGATCGAATTCAACAAGTCATGGGTATCGTAAATGGCACTACAAATTACATATTAACCAAAATGGACGAAGACGGTGTCTCGTATGAGAGTGCATTAAAAGAAGCACAGGAACTCGGGTTTGCGGAGTCCGATCCTACTGCAGACGTAGAAGGTCTCGATGCCGCACGTAAAATGGCTATCCTTTCACGTCTTGCCTTTTCCACAGATGTAGAATTATCGGATGTAGAGGTTAGCGGTATCTCCAACATTGCACTTGCTGATTTAGAATATGGAAAACAATTAGGGTACACGATGAAATTAATTGGTTATGCCAATTGTGCTAACCAGCTACTCGAGGTAAATGTCCAGCCAACATTCCTTTCTGATAAACATCCGCTTGCCGCTGTTAAAAATGAATACAATGCCGTATATGTGAGTGGCGAAGCGGTTGGCGAAACCATGTTTTATGGCGCAGGTGCTGGCAGTTTGCCGACTGCTACTGCAATCATGGCCGATGTTGTTACGGTTATTACCAACATGCGATTAGGGGTAAACGGGCGACGTTTTACTTCCCCGTTGTTCAAAAAAGAGCTAACCCCTGCAGACAAACGATTTGGTCAATTTTATATTCGGATGCACGTCAAAGATGAGGTTGGCGCCTTTGCATCTATTTCTGATTTGTTTAATCAAATGGGTATCAGCTTTGAGCGAATCCTGCAAATCCCCCGCAGCAAAACAGAATTGGCTGAAGTTGTCCTGGTCACCCATCGAACCGCGTTAGCAAACTTTAACGATTCGATGAAGCAACTGAACAGTTTGGATGTCGTGGAAAGTGTAGAAAGCTCATTCCGGGTTGAAGGAGATGGAGACAAATGAACAACTGGCCAGGTTTACTAAAACATTATGCAGACTATTTACCAATAACGGGGGAAACTCCTGCACTGACATTAAAGGAAGGAAATACGCCGCTGATTCACTTCCCACACCTTTCCAAGCAATTGGGTATAGAATTACACGGAAAAGTGGAAGGAGCCAATCCAACAGGGTCCTTTAAAGACCGGGGAATGGTTATGGCGGTTGCCAAGGCGAAAGAAGAAGGAAGTACATCGGTCATTTGTGCATCAACCGGGAATACTTCTGCCTCGGCTGCCGCTTATGCCGCCCAGGCTGGAATGCGGGCGATTATTGTTATCCCCAAAGGCAAAGTTGCTCTTGGTAAGCTTGCTCAAGCAATGATGTATGGAGCGGAGATTGTCGAAATTGACGGCAACTTTGATGACGCCTTAAAAATGGTGAAACGAGTAAGCGAACATTCCCCTGTTACCCTGGTTAACTCGGTTAATCCCTACCGGTTAGAAGGGCAAAAGACCGCAGCCTTCGAAGTTTGCGAACAACTCGGTACAGCTCCCGATATACTGGCAATACCTGTAGGAAACGCAGGGAATATTAGCGCATATTGGAAAGGATTTAAAGAGTATCACGAATATAAACAAACAAGTCTACCAATAATGGCAGGATTCGAGGCAGAGGGTGCCTCAGCAATTGTTCAAAATAAAGTTATTGAACAGCCAGAAACCGTTGCAACAGCGATTCGGATTGGAAATCCTGCAAGCTGGAATCTTGCAACAAAAGCGCGAGATGAATCTAATGGAAAAATTGGTTCCGTATCCGATGAAGAAATACTAAATGCCTTTCAATTATTAGCCAGCAAGGAAGGGGTTTTCGCCGAACCTGGCTCATGTGCTTCGATTGCTGGTGTTATACAGCAATGCGAGAAAGGCTGGATCAAACCGGGTAGTAAGGTTGTCGCAGTCTTGACCGGAAACGGATTAAAAGATCCGCAGACTGCCATTGACCAGTTGCATGTCGATCCTGTTTCCTTGCCAAACGATGAGGATACAGTGACCGCTTATATTGAAGATGTGGTGAAGCAATGAACATGTTTCGCATCACCGTACCAGCCAGTTCAGCCAACATCGGCCCTTGTTTTGATTCAGCTGGCCTGGCGTTGAATCGTTATTTAACATTGGATGTGATGGAGCATGATAAATGGGAGTTCGAGCATCACTCCCATTTACTTCCTTCCTCCACTAATCATGAAGATCACTTTATCTATCAAATCGCCAAACAAACAGCGAATATATATCAGAAGAAGTTACCAGCATGTAAGGTACTGGTAGATAGTCAAATCCCTCTGGCCCGCGGCCTTGGCAGTAGTGCCTCAGCAATTCTTGCCGGAATTGAACTGGCGAATCAACTGTGTGACCTTCGCTTGTCTGAACAGGAGAAGCTTGATACTGGTACGATCATTGAAGGTCACCCTGACAATATTGCTGCTGCATTATTTGGCGGTGTTGTCCTTTCATTAAAAAATGATGAGGAAGAAACTACCTACTTTCGTTTACCGTCACTAAATCTTGATCTAATTGTCTATATACCTAATTTTGAACTGAAAACAAAAGCTGCGAGAAATGCACTTCCCAAAAGTTACACCCGGCAGGAAGCAGCCCATGCAAGCGGAATTAGTAATTTAATGATTGCTGCGCTTATATCTGGTGATTATATACTAGCGGGCAAAATGATGGAGCAGGATATATTCCATGAACCATATCGGGCGTCACTAATTTCGAACTATCAGATGATAAGGGAGCATGCCAAAAAGTTTGGTGCTTATGGAACCGTGATCAGTGGTGCAGGCCCAACGTTAATTTCTTTTGTTCCTAAGGGTAAGGGGCGGACCATAGTTGAACAAGTCCATGCCCTCTTTTTGGATTATCAAGTGTCGGCATTAGCTTTGGATTTAAATGGGGTTCAAGTGAAATGACAATGGATACTAGATGTGGCTGCAGTCAATTCTGCAGCCTCTTTATCGTGTTTATAGTGATGAGGAAATGAGGTGTTGAAATATGAACAAAAAAGCATTTATTTTAGCGTTCATAACAGTTCTAATCTGGGGGTCAACTTTTACCGCGATAAGGGCGAGTCTGCTTGGCGGATTTACACCTGGTCACTTGGTGCTGACACGATTCCTTGTCGCATCTATTATGTTTATCCTTTATTTCCTCTTACCGGGGGTTTCTTTTCGCCTCCCCAAAAAGCAGGATATCCTGCGAATTTTAATCCTTGGCTGGATAGGTATCAGTATCTATCATATGGGGGTTACATTCGGTGAACAGACGGTTACAGCGGGAACAGCAGGTATGATCATTGGCTCGGGGCCTGTATTTACTGCATTGATCGCTGTTATTGTTTTGAAAGAACAGCTTGGAAAATTAGGTTGGATCGGACTCGGCGTTGGTTTTTGCGGAATTGTTTTAATAGCAATAGGGACTGCTGGTCCAACATTATCGACCTCAATCGGGGCCATTTACTTATTAATTTCTGCGGTCGCAACATCGATATTTTTTGTTTTTCAAAAATCCTTGTATAGTCGTTACAAGCCCATTGAACTAACCGCTTACTTTACCTGGGCTGGTACATTACCATTACTTATTTTTACACCTGGACTCTGGCAAGATATCCAACATGCCACCCTTGAAGCAAATTTATCTGCAGTTTATGCAGGTATTTTTCCAGCGGCAATAGCGTATGCGATGTGGGGTACAGCACTATCATTAGGTAAGACAAGTTCGGTCACAAGTATTCTGTATGTAGAACCGGTCATCGCTGTATTTGTGGCATGGATATGGCTTCAGGAGCTGCCGAGTATACTATCTGTTATCGGTGGGTTAATTGCAATTTCTTCTGTTATAGTGATTAATTTGCTTGGGATTCGACAACGTGCTTTTAACAAGCGATGAAAAGGCCGCCACAAGCAAACAGAGTTCTTATAGGTACTCTGTTTGCTTGCGGAATAGCTTGATTGAGGTTTGAGGATAGGCTGAATTTTCCCTGCCCGTATCTAACTTCGGAGTTGTGCTCGATCAACTTTTAAGCGCTCTCGATCAACTTCGGGGCGCTCTCGTTCAACTTTTCCACCCATTCGATCAACCCGCTAAGTTTCCCTGTACTTCTAGTCTATAAGTTTCACGATGCACACTTTTAAATAGTCTCCCTCTTGATACGTATCACTTGTCGCGAAATCGATAGGCAGCGTATATGTCTCAAGTATCCGGTATTTCCGATTCATTTCCCTAAACGCTTGGTCAATAAATCCCTTAAACTTTTTCATGCTGACGGTCGCGTTGTTGGTCGAAGCAACAATAACACCACTTTTTGCTGTGATTTCAATCGTATCCTTGACCAAGGCTGGGTAGTCCTTCGCTACTGAAAACGTACGCCTCTTGGAACGGGCAAAACTCGGTGGATCTAGAATCACCATCTCAAACGTGAGGTTCTTACGCTTGGCATATTTGAAATAATCAAAGACATCCATGACAATAATATCTTGCTGTTCAAAGTCAATCCCATTGACACTGAATTGTTCAATGGTTTTTGCTTTACTCCGTTTTGCCAGATCGACACTAGTTGTCTTCCAGGCTCCACCAACAGCTGCAGCAACAGAGAACGCACCTGTATACGAGAACGTATTAAGCACTGTTTTCCCCTTCGCATATTTATCCCGAATTGCCTTTCTGACATCGCGTTGATCAAGGAACATTCCAACCATCGCTCCATCGTTTAGATAAACGGCATAATTCATTCCGTTCTCTTTGACAATGATCGGAAATTCACCACGTTCACCGGATACAAAATCATCGTCTTCAATATATTGTCCCTTGGTATCATAACGTCTTTTTTGATAAATTGCTTGAAACTCAGCCAACTCAGTCAACGCCTGAATAACCTTTGTTTTGAATGAATATATTCCTGCACTATACCAGTTGATCATATAATAACCTGCAAAGTAATCAATGGTTAATCCACCAATCCCGTCCCCCTCCCCATTAAAAATACGAAAGGCATTCGTATTTGGATCCGTATAAAAATGCTGCCGTTTTCTCATCGCTTGTTTCAATTTATTTTTAAAGAAACTGGCATCGATTTGTTCATACTGATTATAGGACAGCACCCAGCCAAGCCCCTTATTCTGTTTTCCATAATACCCTTTGGCAAGAAATTGGTGATTGCGATCCTTCAGTAAAATGACACTTCCTTCACTCTTAAGTACATCAGCATTGATAATGTCGTCTTTATGAAGTAACGGATATCCTTTTTTATACTTTGCTACCCTGTTTGCTTTTACATATAAATCGATTGTTTTACCCATATTCTCATCCTATCATTTTCATTTCGGTTCATATCTCATTAGTATAACATGTTTCCCATGATATCCTTTTCTATGAAAACAAAGGTTCATTCCTTTGTTTACGATATATTATCGATTATAATAGGATCCGAGGTGAGATGATGGCACGCGAACGAAAATTTTCCAAGAATGAATTATTTCAATACACCAAAGAAATCCTGCTCAGCCACGGTTATGAAGGTTTTACCTTTAGCATACTAGCTGATCGCCTTGACGTTGCTAGAGGAACCCTTTATAAATACTACCAAAACAAAGTGGAGTTAATTACAGACTATATTCTGTTTGAATTAAATCAGTTTCTCATCAAACTAAAACAAATCAATCAATACGATACATTTGATTCTCAATTCGAATACCTACTAACGCTGATGTTTACCCATAGTAAAATCCGTCATATTCTTATTACAGTAAACCGTCTCTTAGGCGATGAAAATGCTCATGTTAAAGCAAAAAGGAAAGAATTAAGAGAACTACACCTGGAAATGTATCACCATTTACAATCGTTTATTCAGCAAGGGAGACAAGAAGGTATTTTAAAACCATCGATCCCCGATGAACTTATTTTAAGCTTTATTCTGCAATCCATCGAAATTCCTGACCAGCTTGCCTTGAGCCAGGATGAGTGGGTGCAATCACGAAAAGAACTGCTTAGTTATGGAATGTTCCAAAAAAAGTAATTGACACATCGAAAAAACAGCTTGATAATAATAGTGACAGGTGTGTCATTTTATTTTTTTCAAAGTGACAATTTTGTCACTTTGTGCAGAAGGGAGTCAAAAAATGAAGTCAATCATTCATTTTATCACCGATCGGGTTGCTACTAAAAAGGGCATGTGGATCACCCTGGCAATATGGTTAGTCTTAACAATATTACTTGCCGGTCTTGCTCCAGGGGCGAGAGACTATCAGGTTTCCGGAATTGATTCCTTGCCTGATGATGCACAGTCGGTGATTGCCGAAAAAAAACAGGATAACTATTTTGCCGATAACGATGGGATCCCAGCATTGCTGGTTTTTCAGTCGAAACAAGGTGAAGTGTCATTAGACGACCTGACCAGCGTATTAAAAACGCTGCAACAGAAAGAAATTAATGGATTGAAAAACGTTATCCCGTTGGAAAAGCTACCGCCCGAAGCTACCGAAAGCTTTTTTTCGGAGGATCATACAACAGCACTCATCCCGTTAACATTTGATGCATCTTTGGAGACAAAAGAAATTGGCGCTTCTTTAGATAGGGTTCGTCAACTAGCTGAAAAGGATACGGACGCTGCCTTATTTATAACGGGGCCAGCGGGAATTGCCACCGATACACTCGACCTGTTTTCCAGGGCAGACCTTGTGCTTATCATGTCAACAGTGGCAATCATTCTAGTTCTACTCGTTGTTATTTACCGGTCGCCATTATTGGCGCTCATTCCCCTGCTCGCAGCCGCCTTTGTATACGAAGTGACCAACCAGGTGTTAGGAATAATGGGTAAAGCAGGATTAACCTTGGATAATCAGTCATTGTCCATTATGTCGATTCTATTATTTGCCGCAGTAACGGACTATTCCCTGTTCGTCTTAGCACGATATAGAGAAGAGCTGAAAAATCATGCTAGTAGATATGATGCCATGAAATGGGGGATGCGCGGTTCAGGCGTGCCTGTATTTTTCTCGGGGGGAACCGTATTAGCAGCGATGCTTGTTTTGTTTTTTGCTAAGTTTGGAGAATACCGAAACTTTGCCCCAATTTTCGCAACGGCAATGGTCGTGGTCATGTTCGCATCGATCACACTTGTACCTGCCTTATTCACCTTATTTGGGAGAAAATCATTTTGGCCAAAAGTGCCACATGTTGGCAATCACCAGGCAAAAGCAAGTTCACTGTGGAGTAAGGTTGGCCGTTTTGTAACCCGTAAGCCTGTTATTGCTGTTGCTATTATCGGGATAATCCTGCTTGCCTCGGCAAGTCATGTCTTTAAGGTGGACTATGAATTTGATACGATGAAATCTTTTCCAAAAGATATGCCCTCACGAGAAGGATATGAAGTGCTCGAGAAAAACTTTGAAGCAGGAGATCTTGCCCCAACGACTGTCCTTTTTGAAGCAACAGGTGCCTTGACACAACAAGAACAGGCAAAACTGGCCGATACACTGGCTGGTCAGCCATTGGTTAATAATGTTCGCATTAGCGGGGTCACGGATAACCAAAAAGTCATCGCTTATGATCTGACGTTTTCTAGCAATCCATATGCTGTGGAAACGATGGATGCCTTAGAAAAACTGGAAGACAAGGCTGGAAAATTGATAGATCAAAGCAACCTGAATGGCAAGCTTTATTTTGCCGGAGAAACTGCTGCATCGGTCGATGATCGCGCAACAAATAGCCGTGATTTAATTGTCATTGTATCGATTGAAACGATATTGATCTTTTTGCTATTAATTGTTTTAACAAGGTCATTTAGAATGCCAGTCTACATGATGGGCACCATTTTAGTGTCCTTTATTGCGGCACTAGGATTAGGAACGTTTTTAACGAATGTTTTGTTTGATATTGATACGATCAGCAATCGTGTACCACTGTATGCTTTTGTCTTTCTAGTGGCACTTGGGGTCGATTACAATATTATCCTTATTTCCAGGTTTATGGAGGAACGAAAGAAGCACCCCGTTAAACAAGCAGTTGAAATTGCTGTTGCTAATACTGGAGGTGTCATTTCATCTGCGGGGATCATTTTGGCCGCAACTTTTGCTGTCTTGATGACGCAACCAATACAATTATTGTTTGTCTTTGGATTTATCGTGGCAATAGGAATTCTACTGGACACATTTCTTATCCGAGGTGTACTGTTGCCTGGATTATTGGTTTTGTTTGAGCGAGAGAATAAGAATAAAGGAAGAGAGTCTGCCCAGTAAGGGAGGCTCTTTTTTATGAGCAAACGATTTGATTGCCTTTTATCTTAAAAAATGCAAAAATTAGACAAAGGGAAGAAAGGGTGGATAGCATGACATTAAAAACAACCGATTTATGTGATGAATTTGCTAATGAATTATCCGTATGCAAGCAGGAGTTTCAATCATTCGGCAAGATAACCGCATTTTCCGGACCCATCTCGACGGTACGTGTTTTAGAGGATAACGTCCTGGTTAAAGCCGCATTACAAACCATTCTCAAAGGGCATGTCCTTGTCGTTGATGGGGGCGGCTCCAAAAACTGTGCATTGATGGGGGACAATTTGGCAGCGATCGCCATTGAACGAGAATTGGCTGGTGTCATTATTTATGGATGTGTCCGGGATACCGCTGATCTTGCCAACATGGATATTGGTGTTCTTGCATTAGGGAAGAACCCGTTAAAAAGCGAGAAAAAAGGTGAAGGCGAGACAGATATTGCCGTTACTTTTGGCGATGTGGAGTGGAAGCCTGGGAGTTATGTATATGTTGATGAGGATGGTGTGGTTGTTTCAAAAAGAGAATTATCTTTAAATTAGTTAAGAGATTAACTTAAAAGCGGTGCAAGTAATCGTGTGAAATTTAAATTGAATGGACAGAGGATTAGATTTCAAGGGCGAAACAACGTAAAAATTGTTTCGCCCTACCCTCGCCTATTCAGATCCTAATGTTTTAAACTCCTGTTCTCACCACATTACCAATAGCAATTCCCACAAAAACAGCCACGATACCAATAACATAGGAAGCCCCAATGTAACTGATAAAATGTTTATATTTTTTCTTTCGCAGTAATTCGATATTTTCTACATTAAACGTAGAAAAGGTCGTAAATGAGCCCATGAACCCTGTACCTAGTAGTAATGATAGATAACTGCCAATCGCTAACCCCGTCAAAAATCCCAACAATAATGAGCCGGTAATATTCACAATAAAGGTGGCCAACGGGAATGTATGCGTCCATTTGCTTTTTATCCAATTGCTTGATAATACCCTGGCAAGCACACCGAATGCTGCACCGATTGCGACCATAATAACGTTAATCAGCATTATTCATCTCCTTTCCTTTGGCTAACATTTTCTCGCTGACCTGAAAGCCAAACACACAAGCAATCAAGCCGCCAATTAAGCTTGCCAAAATATAGCTGGCCGCACCGACATAATCACTTACTTTCCATAACTCCGCCGACTCCACCGCAAATGTGGAAAAGGTCGTAAAGGAACCAACAAATCCAGTTCCGATCGCGGAAACCATTTTTTTAGACAGCTTCGGGATCCCATTTAAAAATTGGGTTAAAAAGGCAAGCAAGAAGCAGCCTGTAATATTAATCAGCAGTGTCGCTAAGGGGAACTCCGTATGGATCATTAACCCAATTGAGTACCGTAATAAGGCTCCCAGGACTCCAAATATAACTAAAAAGACATAATACATAAACCATTCTCCTTCTAAGTGCATACAACTCCTGTGTCGCTACGATTACTATTTCTTTTAATCGTCTAATCAATACGCTGTGCATCCATGACATTAAAAAACGCCCACCTTAAAAAACCCTGTCTAAAGGGTAATTAAGGTAGACGTCATCAGTTGTATGATAAACAACACTTCACGGCGAACGTCATCGCCTATTCGTTTGATATTAAGATACCATAAGCAGGTGGCTAATACAAATCAAACAGCAAAAATATGTTCACTTCCAGGCACTAACCCTCCAAATTGTACTTATGAACAATGTCCAGAAAACCTAACAACGTTTTTAATAACCCAAGTTGATTGGAGTCATCCCAGTCCTCTTCAAATTCAGCCATCATCCAAATAACTTCATCCATATAAACATGCTTCACGATATCCTGCCAGTATGTTTTCTCTATATCAGTTAACCTGACATATTCAAAATAGCCTTGTTTAAACACCCCCCATTCTTCCACGTCAAAGATACGGGCCGGAGCTGTAGTTAATTCATTATGGAAAAGCAGTAGTGTCAAGGCTAGATCGTACAGTCGCGGCAAAAATGTTGCATTGTCCGGATCGACAAGAAAAGGCTTCGATTGATCATTATATATTAAGTTATTCGCCTTAAAGTCATACGGTGTCGCAACGGATGGTAATTCTAGTTTTTCCAATGTCTCTTGCTTCTCCATAATACCAATTAGCCGATCCCTCAAGTTCTCATCGTCTACCGGAATGCCCCGGGTTTCTGCATACTGTTTTATCGTCGCAACATCCTTCGTTATCTCATCCATGTCAAAATCGAATTCATCATAATTATCGAGGTGGTATTGATTATCCATTGATGATAAGGAGTGAATTTTGCCAAGAAGTTTTCCTGCCTCGTACACTTCCTGACTTTTTCCAGTATACGTTGTGCCATCAATATATGGATACACGATCCAAACCACATCATCGATCTGCTGTGGATTTTCAACAGATAGGGAAACCGGTGTGACAACAGAAACGCCATACTGCTTTAAATGTTGAATGAACTTCACCACGGACTTTGCCCTTGCCATAGGTCGCTGCGTCCTTTTGACAATATAAGATTTGCCATCTTGTTTCACCTTATATACAGGGGAAAATGGATAGATACTTTCTGGTTCATCTATTACGTGGAATTGAAATGCTCGCATTACTTTTTCATTAGACATAGAATTGATCCCTTCTTTTTTAACCACTTCACTATATAACAAGCGACAGGTATTTGAATTCCCAAAAGCACATTTCTATTCTAGCACGGAAATCAAATTATTCTAAATAGACATGACACTTTTTAAATGGATTAGTCAACAAATCTCTGATAAAATAAGCATAGGATTAAAAGTAAGGGTGATCGTTATGAAAATTGTTTCCATTGAACCAACACCAAGCCCACATTCCATGAAGATAAATTTGGATGAGCGGCTTGCTAATGGCCATACGGAAAATTATAAGCGTGATGATGAACTAATCGATGCTCCTGATTACGTCAAACAGCTGTTTGACATCAATGGCGTCAAAGGGTTGTATCGCGTCATTGACTTTATCGCGCTGGAACGAAATCCACGTGTTTCCTGGGAAGAAATCCTGCCAGCCGTACGTGACGTTTTAGGTTCCGCTGAAGAAAATACAGACACGGACCAACTTTTTACCAATCATATGTCAACCGATGATCATTATGGAGAAGTGAAGGTATTCATTCAATCGTTTCGTCATCTGCCTGTCCAGGTGAAATTACAAGACGGTGAGAATGAGCAGCGTTTTGCACTTCCCGAACGGTTCATGAACGCGACCATGGAAGCATCCGCTGCCTCTGATAATATGTTGATGGAACGAAAATGGGTTGAGCAAAGCCCGCGTTATGGTGATATGGAAGCCATTGGGCACGAAATCGTGGAAGAGATAACCGCCAGTTATGATGAAGCACGCTTGCAACAATTGCTCCAAGCGGCATTATCCGATAATTATACAGAAGAAAATCAGGCTCCTATAAGGAAGAAAATTACACTGGCCATGCTTGATAACCCAAACTGGAAAGATCGGTATGCAGCACTTGACCAAATGGCGGATCCAACCGTTGATGATTTGGGTATTCTTGACAAAGCGTTGGATGATCAAAAGGCATCCATTAGACGACTTGCAACTGCTTACCTTGGCATGATTGAGGACCGTGAAGTACTGCCCTATTTGTATAAGGCATTGAAGGATAAAGCCGTCAATGTCAGACGTACTGCTGGCGATTGTTTATCTGATCTTGGATTTGCGGAGGCCATCCCGGAAATGATTGATGCTTTATCCGATCCAAACCGACTTGTTCGCTGGCGAGCAGCGATGTATTTATATGAAGTTGGCAATGAAACCGCCATACCCGCTTTGAAAAAAACCTTGGATGATCCCGAATTTGAAGTACGGATGCAGACAAAAATGGCGTTGGCACGAATTGCAGGCGGCGAAAAAGCAGAAGGATCGATTTGGTATCAGATGGCACAAGCTACGAAAAAGTAAGTGAAATAACAAGCAAAACTACCATTCTTATTCATGTAGGATGGTAGTTTTCGTTTATCCTGTAGCTTTAAAATAGAGTTTGATCACTTTCTATGCGATCTTCCACAATCGCGCCCTATAATGGAATAATACATTAGTTTTTATTAGCTGGTTTCGTTTAACAAGAACCATGCATAGTTCTGTTTAAATCTCGTCTATATTTGTAAAAAAGACTGCTCCAATTTAGTAGCAGTCTTTCATATTGGTCTCCTCTTTAATGTTTATAGAATCACTTATTTATTGAAAAAATGAGTGATACTTTCACGAATTGAAGTTGGTTTTCTTCCAATCAAATCTTCTAAATCATTGGAAGTGTTTCCTTCATTTCCATCGGCTATTGAATTGTAAAGAGCAATTTGGAAATGAGCAAAACCTTCAGGAACGCCAGAATTAACCATTCCTTCTAGAACTTCAGAGTCTGACACAGACTGATGAGTAACGGTTTTCCCTGAAACATCTGAAAGAATCTTTGCAAGTTCATCATAATTCCAAGTTTCTGCTGATGCTAATTCATACACTTTATCTTCATGTCCTTCTTCAGCCAGAACGGTTGCTGCTGCTAAAGCAAGGTCATTTCGTTCTACTGTATTAACTTTACCTTTTCCAGCAGAAGTCACGATTACTCCACTATTAACAAACGATTGAAGGCTCTCATTAACAAACACTTCCTGATACAAAGCATTTCTTAAAATCGTAGTTGAAAGACCTGAAGCACGAAGAGTATATTCAGTTGCTGAATGAACATCTCCAAGTGGAGGAAATGCCCCCTTATCAACAGCAGCAAAACTTGTATAAAGAAGGTGTTTTACTCCTGCTTTTTTAGCTGCCTCAATGGCATCAACGTGTTTGCGAATACGTACTACAGAGTCGTCTTGTGGTGTTGATATTAGAAGCAACTTAGAAGCTCCAGCAAATGATTTTTCAAGAGATGAAGGGTCATCATAATCCCCGTAACGAACTTCAATTCCTTTGTCAGCAAAAAGGGCTGCTGCTTTATCAACATTTCGAACACTAACAGCGATTTGGCTTGCAGGTACTTTTTTAAGTAAGTGTTGGACAACAAGTTGACCAAGTTCTCCCGTTGCACCAGTAACTACGATTTTTGACATATAGAAGTCTCCTTTTAAAAATTTATTTTACTTGATAGATTATCAAGCATAGTTATATAATATATATAAAGTCATCAAAATGTAAGTAGTTATATTTTTATTGTATAGTCACAAAAATAGTACCATTAAGAAAGAGAGGTCACTCTATGGCTCGTTTTATTCCTCAAGGCGAAATCGTCCCTAAAGGACAAGAAGAGTTATGTCCTGTGACATATACTCAAAATTTAACTGCAGGAAAATGGAAAATTACTATTTTATGGCATCTAAGTAAACAGACCAGAAGATTTAACGAACTTCAAAGGTTGTTACCTGGAATTTCAAAAGGGATATTAACACGGCAGCTGAGGGAACTGGAGGAAGAAGAAATGGTTCACAGAGAAGTATATAAAGAGGTTCCTCCCAAAGTAGAATACTCACTAACACCAAAAGGGAAAAGCTTTATCCCTGTACTGAATATTATGGGTGAGTGGGGTAATGAACACATGAAGAGTAACCAAAAAGAACTCAAGCCTGTCACCAAAGATTAAGAAAAACGTGCTAGAGCAGATATGCTCTAGCACGTTTTTCTTAATTGCATTTTCAACTGATCTCCCATTATTCAAGAATTTGGCCCGTTTGCTGAACTGTCACTATCTATCTAGTCATTTAATTGCATAAAAAATTAATATAAATTACCAAACTTTTTTAAATGATCAAACTTCATTTCAAAGCCACATAGCCCACTCTTAACGGGCAGCCATCCATGAAGCAAAGATTCACCAATTAGGGAAAATGGGTTTAGTTGAGTATAACTATTGATAGGCTTTCCAGTTAATATCCCATCTTATTTTAGCGTAGCGGTGCTAATTTTTTTAAGCGAATTTGCTAGGCCTATTTTAATATGCTTATTTTTGCATCTTCGCTTATTTTATTTTCATGGGAGTAAGATTCCACCACTTCTAAGCTTTAAGGTGAAACCAAAAAGATAAGTGAGAGCCAACTGCATGACAAAGGTCTTATCCTGTTCGAACCTGCACGATGCAGGACACAAAGGCGTTGTAATTCAGATATTGGAACTTAGCCTTTGCCCCGCCATTAAGTGGGGGAGCAGGGGCAGACTAAAACCGTCACGTTTTGCGCTTCGAAAACCCCACTTTATGAAACTTCACTTTATTTAAAGGTTTTTAACCTTTCATTTCTATCTTCTTGTTCCGACTTTGTCGCCAAATCATATTTTTTTAGCAGATGGAATAGATCATTTAGCGTTTCTTGAGAACGATCGCCATCTAGAAAATCCAGTAATTGCACACGTAGATTAGCTGGTAAATGCGCCTTTTGACTAGCTAGTTTCTTAGCTACATCTGCTTTTGAATGATCGATATTACATTCTCCCATTAAATCACCTTCCAATCCTTCTTCAATGTCCTGTTTCTTCCTATTTTATCATAAGCCGTTTTGATTACCCACCATTCGAGTTGACACTTCTTATAATTAGCTCTATAATTATCTTGAATTCAAAATAAATGAATTAAGACTAATTCAGTCTAACGAGGTGATAGCATGGATAAGAATTTATCCCTGAAATCGTTTGTTGTTTTAATGAAAGCTTCCAAATCAATCGAAGAACGAATCAAACAAGATATTAAGCGTTACGGTGTCAGCACCACGGAATTTACCATTTTAGAAGCATTATATCATAAAGGAAAATTAACCGTACAGCAAATTTGCGATGCTGTCCTGATTAACAGTGGTTCCATGACCTATGTCATCGATAAACTGCAAAAGCGAGGCTTGTTAGAGCGCTCTGCCAGTGAGCACGACCGCCGCGTTGTTCATGTTCATATCACAGATGAGGGTAAGCAATTAATGGATGATATTTTCCCGAAACACCAAGCGGTTATTGAAGAGATTTTTACGGATATAGAGCCCGATGAGAAACAAAAATTGATTGACCTGCTCAAAACAGTCGGAAGGAAAGCATCAAATTAGGAGGGGTGCATGGAGATGAAACAAACATCTGGAATTCATCATATAACGGCAATTGTTGGTCATCCACAAGAAAACGTTGATTTTTACGCTGCGGTTTTAGGATTACAATTGGTGAAAAAAACCGTTAATTTCGACGACCCTGGAACCTATCATTTATACTTTGGTAATAAAGCTGGCAGACCTGGAACCATCATTACCTTTTTCCCATGGACAGGTGCACGGCAAGGAAAAATTGGCAATGGACAAGTAGGCGTAACCGCTTATGCTGTTCCAATTGATGCCATTGGATTTTGGGAAAAGCGTCTGACGAAATTCAAGGTCAACTTTACAAAACAGGAACGCTTCGGCGAAACATCTTTAACCTTTGCCGACCCACATGGGTTACAACTGGAAATTGTGGAACGTGAAGCTGGCGAGCAAAACACCTGGTCGTTTGATGACATTACTCCAGACGTTGCAATTAAGGGGTTTGGAGGTGCAACACTACTTTCTAGTAATCCTACTAAAACCATTCAATTACTTGAAGAAGGAATGGGTCTGAAAAAAATCGGTGAAGAAGGTGATGTTATTCGCCTTGCCGCTTATGGTGACATTGGCAATATGATTGATGTCAAAACAACATCAACCGGTCGTGGCGCAATAGGAGTAGGCACCGTACATCATATTGCATGGCGTGCCAAAGACGATGATGACCAATTAGATTGGCAGCAACAACTTGCAAAATCCGGCTATGCAGTTACCCCCGTCAAGGACCGAAATTATTTCAATTCGGTTTACTTTAGAGAACATGGAGAAATTTTATTTGAGATTGCAACGGACCCACCTGGATTTGCCATCGATGAATCGAATGAGGAACTGGGCCAAAGCCTAAAATTACCACCACAGTATGAAAAGTACCGTCAGCAATTGGAAAACACCTTAATCCCAATTGAAGTACGGGAACTCGACTAATCTAGAAAGGAGACTCACATGAAACATCTATTTCAAAAAGGAAACAATCCAGCAAAACCCACATTACTACTTCTTCACGGAACTGGAGGAACAGAACAGGACCTGCTTCCGCTTGCTAAAAAGATAGATCAGGAAGCAAATATTCTAAGCGTGCGGGGAAATGTGCAGGAAAACGGAATGCCACGGTTCTTTCGCAGGCTTGCAGAAGGGGTATTTGATGAGGAGGACTTGATTTTTCGCACAGAAGAATTAAATGTGTTTCTCGATCAAGCTGCAGAAGAATACAACTTTGATCGCAATCGTATCATTGCAATCGGCTATTCCAATGGAGCTAATATTGCCGCTAGTCTTCTATTCCATTATCAAAATGCATTACAGGGTGCTATTTTGCACCACCCAATGGTTCCAAGAAGGGGAATGGAGCTACCGGATCTATCCGGTAAACATGTATTCATTACTGCAGGAACCAATGATCCCATTTGTTCATCAGAAGAATCCAAAGAGCTTTATTCCTTGCTTGAGACCGCAAATGCTTCCGTTGACATCTATTGGAGCAACAAAGGGCATCAATTAATCTTTGAAGAAGTGGAAGCTGCTGAACAATGGTATCATAACCTAAAATGAAAAGACGGGGAGCCTTGTTTGGTTTCCCGTCTTGATTAATCTACACCTATAATACTGCTTCTTCGTTCTAAGATAGCTACATCCCGCCATACTCCATTAAGCTTGCCAATTCGCTCACGATTTCCAATATGTTGAAAACCGAACTTCGCATGCAGTTGCATACTAGCCTTGTTTTCGGGAAAAATCCCTGCCTGCAATGTCCAGTATCCGTTTGCTTCACTCGCTTCGATCAATGCTTTTAATAGTCTGTTCCCGATACCTTGACCTGCAGACTTTCGGCTAATATAAATACTCGCTTCAGCCACCCCGGCATAGGCACGCCGATTGGACACAGGACTTAATGCAGCCCAACCAATAATCTCGTCACCATCACGTACAACTAGCCGGCAATTTGATAAAGTGAAACTTCATTCAGTGGGGGGGTTTCGACGCACATGACGTGCTAGTGCAGGCAAAGGTATAAGGACGTGACGGTTTTAGCCTGCCCTTTCTCCCCCACTGAATGTTAGTTGAACAGAATCGGACCTTTACGGGCAGTTGACCCCCACTTATCTTTTTTAGTTTCATCTCAAAATCTTGAAGTGGTGGCCTTACTGTCCGTTAAGGCGGGATAAATGGTTCTGGTCCCATTCCTGCCATGACGGCGCTTCTGTATCGAACGTGGCATTACCGGTATGAATACCTTCCACATAGATATGTCGAACCTGCTCCCAATCGGATGCAAGCATGTTTTCGATTACTATTGTCTTTTCCATTTTTTATCCCTCAGTTTCAATCCAAAATCTACGTTTTACCGTTCCATCTGTATCCTGATAAGATGCGTCTTCTATACCGCCATTATTGATAATAACTTTGGCCGATCCAACATTGTCTTCATCACATGTTACCAACACGCGATCAATACCTAATTCCCGGCACTTTTTCAATGCCTCTTTCAGAATGAATGTTGCATAGCCCTTGTTTCGTTCGGATGGACGTGTACTATATCCAATATGACCACCCACATTGTAAAGAAATTCATTAAGTTCGTGACGAATATCGACCATTGCAACCATTCGTTCATGGTCATCAATCAAAAAATAATTCGTACTTGGCAGCCATTTTCCAGCACCACTTTCCCTTGCCGCTAACGCCTCTAAATATGCCCCATATGTATCATAGCCAGACAAATTAAAGCTACTGGGAACCATTCGTTCAGGCCCCCATTCTTTTACATAGCTTTCATGTTCCTGTTTCCATTTTAACGACGGCCGTTCTAATCGCATCACACTTCCACCTCGCATCAGCATATATGTTTATGGTTGCTATACCTTTTTCATTATTCACAATACATTTCCATTGATTTCGCTAATAAAATACATTAGATTAATAAGCAGGGTATGATATGCCCTACCCCTTAATGAAAGGGGGTGTAAAAGTGGATAAGATTTTACTTCTGACGGCTATCATAAGTCTTATTGCATCAGCTATTGGTGCGATAGTAACAACGTACCGAGACTTATATAGTCGAAAAGAAAAGAATCCTTCTCCGTGCCAACCGGATAAGGATTCCAAAAACACCAGAGGTTAGGGGGTAATCCCCTTCCTCACCACTATTATAGTCATATCATACCCTTTATATGATAAACATGTCAACAAGTTGGTTTTATACAAACTACCCACTATTTCTTTTGTCTTACTGAACAGGAGTGGAAAAAACATGAACGTGTACGTAGACGCAGATGCCTGTCCTGTTAAGGATTCCATCATTTCTATTGCCAAAGACAACCAGATCCCTGTTGTACTTGTAAAAAGCTTTGCCCATTTTTCCAACAGCGAACAACCACAAGGAGTGGAAACAATTTACGTGGATACTGGAGCCGATGCAGCCGATTACCGGATTATGCGGTTAGCGAGAAGCGGCGACATTATCGTCACCCAAGATTATGGACTAGCTTCACTCGGACTGGCAAAGGGCTGTCTTGTCCTCCATCATAAAGGATTTGTTTATACTAATGAAAACATTGACCAACTCCTACAAACCCGCTACGCTAGTGCCATGGCTAGAAAAAGCGGCAAACGAACAAAGGGGCCAAAAGCTTTTACAGCAGAAGATGAGAAAAAATTCAGAGAAACGTTTAAAGTCATCATCGAACAAAACAGGTAACCGACCGCTATTTTTTCAAGTAAACGAACCAAAACTTTGATCAAGCAAGCAATCTTTTCCAAACAAGCAAAAAAACACATCCTAACGAATAGCTGCCCGATGCTTGCGATGTTCCTTTCTTGAAGGAGTGGATCGAAATAATTGTCCCTCTTCCTCTGTTTCGGGAAAAACACTTGGTACTGGAATTGGTTCTCCCTTTTCATCGACTGCAACCATTGTCAAAAACGATTCCGTTGTTAACCGTCGTTCATCCTTGATCAGATCATGAGCATGCACCTTGACATAAACCTCCATAGAGCTGGTTCCCGTATAAGTTACCATTGCTTCTAATATTAATGAATCTCCCGCCTTAGCTGGTGACAGAAAATCAACAGAATCAATAGAAGCTGTCACCACTACACTATTTGCATGTTTCATTGCGGTTAATGCTGCTAATTCATCAATATACGCTAATATTTTTCCACCAAATATTGTATTTAGGTGATTGGTATCAGGGGGAAGTACCAATCGCGTCTGAATCGTCTTGGAATCCCCAATCGCTATTTGTTTCATATTATTTGTTCCTCCTAAAATAAAAAACACCTTCTACTAAGAAGATGTTAAACGCAGCACAAAGATAAGCGTTCATTATATAAAAATCGCATTATCTCGTAACATTCTCCTATTTCCCGTAGGTTAAAAATGCTCTTCCCTATGGCAGGTCTCCTGGCTTTGGATCATCAAATCTTTTTCCTTCCCATTAAAAAACAGTGGTTTAAAAAGATTCTCCTCATCACAGTGACGGGACCGCGCTGAATTTTCATCAGCTTCCCTTTTCAACTTATACAAGTCACCATAAAGCAATATATTCCATTTCATTCAGTATACCATGTTATGCTATGAAGACGTCAATTTTTTAGATGAAAAATAAGACACCCTTTTTTTATAGAAGTGTCTTCGTCGAATGTTGCAGTTAAAGCTTCCGGACCACAAAATTATCTTCTAATACTGCCCAATTTTGCGGGAACTGGTTTCCCAGTACCCAGTAACTACCGCCTCGTAACCCATACGCTTTCATTACATCATACTTTGCCTGCATACTTCGAGCATCCTCGAACCATACTTCATGCTGCTGGCCATTGTTATCCGTGTACCGGAAAAATGGAGCCTGATACGTTGTATTATATTGAATTTCTGCACCATATTGGCCGGCCAATTGAACAGCCTCGTATGGACTGACCGTTCGAGCTGTTGTTCCTTGTTGCCATGGGATCTTCCAATCACGGCCATATAACGGGATCCCCATCATGATTTTGTTACGCGGAATGACCGTAACAGCGTAGTCCAACACCTCCCGGACCATATTAATCGGTGCAATAGCCCACGGTTCGCCACCTGCCCAACCCCATTCATAGGTCATAAGTATAACGAAATCTACTATTTTTCCATGGGCACCATAATCGTGCGCTTCGTAAAGCAATCCCTGCTGTTCTTCCTTAACCTTAGGGGCTAACGCTGTCGATACAAGCAATCCTTCAGGATGAAACCGAGCGACAACGCGTCGTAAAAAAGCGGTATAATTATCCCGATCCTCCGGGTAAACATATTCAAAGTCAAAATTAACCCCTGCATATCCCTTCGATTGAATTTTTTTCAGTAAATTGGTGATCAATGTTTCCTGCAGATTTGGATTCCGGAAAATGGTTGCAGCCAAATCGGAATTGAAGTTCCCACCTGAGAAGTTCGTTAATACCAGTAGAGGAGCCACTTGATGGGCTCTGGCTGCTTCCAGCAAACCCGTCTCCTGCATGCTTGTGATGGTCCCATCTGACTTTACACTATACATAAATGGGGAAAGATAGGTGAAATTCCTTCCCAGAACAAGCACTTCATCCTTTCCTTGTTGATTGATATGCGTACTGTACGCATTAATCTCCATTATTGGCCGGGCGCCTACCGGAATCCTCAGCCGTTGACCCGGATGCAATACGGATGACTCTGTTAATTGGTTCGCTTTCATGAGTAGATTTATCGTTACATCATGACGACTCGCAATCGAGCCTAGTGTATCACCTGATTGAATCACATATTGCACGTATGGAATAACAAGCATTTCCCCAACATAAAGTATTGAGGGATCTGTAATATTATTCGCGGCTGCCAGTTCTTGAACCGACACCCCATAACGACTTGCAATCGAGCCTAATTGATCACCAGGCTGAACAACATACTCACGGTTTGGATTTGGAACAACCAATGTTTGGCCGACCACTAATGTATTCGGATCATCCAGCTGATTAACCAATACCATTTGATTAAGGTTTGATCCATAGCGCTGGACGATTTGCCATAACGTTTCCCCCCGCCTAACAACATGAATTTGCATTTTCTTTTCCTCCAATGTTCATTTCTATATCCATGCTATTCAGGGGGTAACTGTCCTGTTAATAATAATCAATGCTTATCAAACCTTTTAAAAAAGTCTCCCGTGATATACAGGAGACTCCTTTATGTTACATATTTTCCAAACGTTCAATACGACTCTCCATCGGTGGATGTGTCGCCCATAAGCTACCACGTTTTTTACGTTTACTTCCCAGTGGACGCGAAATATACATGGATGCCGTAGCCTCTTTCGCATTTTTAACATCTCGTGAATCTTGACTTATTTTCTGTAGCGCATGGATTAGTCCAGTTGGATTACGGGTTAGTTCAACTGCGGAGGCATCGGCCAGGTACTCCCGATTTCTGGATACCGCCAGTTGGACAAATTGCGCGGCGATCGGTGCCAGAATAACGAATACAAGGGCAATGATCATTAAAGCTGGATTGGATTTCTTATTCCCACTTCGTCTGCCCCCACTGAAAAACAACATACGTGACCCAAAATGAGCAATCAAAACAATGACGCCAACCAGCGCAATACAAATTGTCATTAAGCGGATGTCGTAATTGCGAATATGCGAGATTTCATGCGCTGCTACTCCGGAAAGTTCCTCCCGATTTAATCTCTCAAGCAAACCTGTTGTAAACGCCACAGCACCTTTTTCCGGTTTGATTCCTGTGGCAAATGCATTTGGCGCCGGGTCATTCACAACATATACTTTAGGCATTGGAATTCTAGCGGCCACTGATAATTCTTCCACCACATCAAACAGCATTGGATTATCTTCACGTTTTATTTCTTGCGCACCAGACATTGTTAATACCTGTGACGTGGCGGAAAAATACGTAACTGGTACGTAGAATGCTAGAATGATTGCCGCAATGATTATTCCTGACCAGAAATCATTATTAAATAAATATCCGATCGCCCAGCCAATCGCTAATACAAGCACACTGAACACCGTAATAAGCAGAATCGTTTTTCTCTTATTTTGTAAAATTTGTTTATAGAGCATCATTTTCCCCCATTAAAACGTTACATTAGGTACTTCACGATCTGCTTCCGGAATGGATAGCTGTTCTTCCCTGTGAAAGTTAAACATCCCTGCTAATATATTGGTCGGGAAGGATTCACGCTTAATATTGTAATCAGCGACCGTTTTATTGTATAGCTGCCGTGAATAAGCTACTTTATTTTCCGTCGTCGTCAGCTCTTCCTGCAGGTTAAGGAAATTCTGGTTTGCTTTTAAATCAGGATAAGATTCGGATAACGCAAAAATCGATTTAAGCGCTCCCTGAATTTGGTTATCTGCGTCAATTCGCTCCTGTGGTGTACCATTCACTAGTTGACTTCGTGCCTGTACTACTTTTTCCAATGTTTCTTTCTCATGTTTAGCGTATCCCTTAACAGTGTTGACAAGGTTGGGAATAAGGTCGTGACGCCGTTTTAATTGCACATCAATTTGGCTCCACGCCTCTTGTACCCAATTTCGGTATTTGATCAAACCGTTATAGGAAACGATGGTAAACAATAAAATGATGACCACAATGGCAATGATAATAATCGTTGCTATCATTTCTTTCATCCTTTCTAAGATATTATTTCTAGACATCACACATATTTTCTCAATTCATATCGGGGCAAGTGGGAAACCTTAATCGACTCATAAACAAATTATTATAAAGTATATGCTCCTCTATATTAAGTATAACACATGCACAATATCAGCGAGAACGACACATTTAAAAAAAACACAAAACATCTCGATATATCCCTGTTGAAAGAGTATGTTTCCTTTATCTTATTGCGAAATAAAAAAGAAGCAGCTAACTTCATCGTCTATGCGACAAGGCTTAACCTAGTCGGCATTCCTTGGTCCAGATATTTGCGCCCTTGTTCTTCATCCTATTACAAAGAAGCAAGTTTAACCCCAATCTTTGTGAAATACAGTTCTTTTGACTCATAATTTAAGGCTCTTAAAATGAGGATGATTTTCGTTTATAAGGATAACGTAAGAAGGCAGTTTAACTAAAAAATAAAAAAGGATGGTAAAAATGCCTGATGATCAATCACAACAAAACCAGCAAACCAATATTGAAACTGAAGACACATTGACCAATCGACAAGGACACCCCGTTACCAATAACCAAAACATTCGTACGATCGGAAATCGAGGACCTGCCACACTGGAGAACTATGACTTTATTGAAAAAATCAGCCACTTTGACCGGGAAAAAGTTCCGGAACGCATTGTTCATGCACGAGGAGCTGGGGCGCATGGCTATTTTGAAACGTACGGATCGGTTGGTGAGGAACCGATTTCTACGTATACAAGAGCCAAGGTTTTTCAGGAAAAAGGGAAACAAACTCCCGTATTTGTCCGTTTCTCTACGGTTGTCCATGGAAAGCATTCCCCGGAAACACTTCGCGATCCGCGTGGCTTTGCGGTGAAATTTTACACAGAAGACGGAAATTGGGATTTAGTTGGCAATAACATAAAAATCTTTTTTATTCGTGATGCCATGAAATTCCCTGATATGATCCATGCTTTTCGACCCGATCCAGTAACAAACATTCAAGATAGTCAACGTTTCTTCGACTTTTGTGCAAACTCTCCGGAAAGCTTTCATATGGTTACGTTTATTTATTCACCTTGGGGGATTCCGGCAAACTATCGAATGATGCAAGGGTCAGGTGTTAATACGTACAAGTGGGTAAATCAGGATGGAAAAGCTGTACTCGTTAAATATCACTGGGAGCCAAAACAAGGAATTAAAAACCTTACCGTTAAAGAGGCCAATGAAATACAAGCAACCAACTTCAATCATGCAACCCAGGATCTGTACGATGCGATTGAACATGGAGACTATCCAGAATGGGAGCTGTTCGTACAAATCATGGAAGACGGTCCACATCCAGAATTGGACTTTGACCCACTTGATGATACAAAGCTGTGGCCGGAGGATCAATTTCCATGGCTTCCAATTGGAAAAATGGTGTTGAATAAAAATCCTGACAATTTTCATAATGAAGTGGAACAAGCAGCATTTGGCACAGGAGTACTGGTTGATGGTCTAGACTTCTCTGATGATAAAATGCTGCAAGGACGGACATTCTCCTATTCCGATACCCAGCGTTACCGGGTGGGAGGAAATTATTTGCAATTACCGGTTAATGCCGCAAAAAAACGGGTAGCCACGAATCAAGAAGGTGGATATTTGCGACATGAAACGGATCGTGGTTCCAACCAAAATCCACATGTGAATTATGAACCATCCATTTTAGGCGGGTTAGAGGAAGCAGAACAGACCGGAAAAGAATACACGCCTAAGGTTGAAGGCAATCTGGTTCGCGAATCCATTGATCGAACAAGCAATACAAAGCAAGCTGGCGAAACGTACCGCCGGTTTGAGGATTGGGAGCGTGATGAATTAATTGGCAATCTTATCGGTGATCTATCGGAGTGTGATCAACGGATACAAGATAAAATGATCGCACTCGCCGAAGAGGCCGATGAAGAATATGGTCGCCGCCTGCGCGAAGGTCTTATAAATGCTGCAAAAGATGGAACCAGTCAAAATCCACTTGGAAATAAGGACAGCGAAAAAGCACCTGAGCAAGCAATTGATAAAGGGCATGATGCAGAGCCTTATTAAAGGCCACCAAATTTTAGTTAAACAACCTGCTTGGAAACCTGATATGGGTAATGGTAGTCTTAAAAGAAACCTGTACCAAAGGAAAGGGTGAATGCTTGTGATTGTACGAGAACACGACCAAGCGTATATTATGATCGAACAAGACAACCATGCCCATATATCAGGTGAATTAGCAGCAGCATGGAAGGATTCTCTTTTTATCGGTCATGATCGTAGAAAATCAGTTGAATATGCGGTTTCCAATCATGATCTGGGTTGGAAACTGCTTGATCAACAACCTTTTTGGAACGATCAGAAAAACACACCATATACATTCATTGATTTTCCTACACTTCCAAAAACCGTTTTTTATAAACATGGCATTGAAGAAGTAGCACTTCATGACACGTATGCAGGCTTGTTATGCAGTCGGCACTATACCCGTTTTCTTAAAAACAATGAATTACCTGCTGCCCAAGCGTTTGTTCAGCAAGAAGAAGCACGTCAGCACCACATGATAGAAGCAGCGGTCCAATTTGATCAGGAAAACTATGATTTTCATTATGCAGTCCTGCAATTTTGCGATAATATTTCCTTGTATATTTGTTTAAATGACCCCGGGGTTACAAAACAAGAGGAGCAATCATTTTTCAAAAAGGGGCTTCCGGTTCCAGCATCTTTTCATTTTTTCAATCAAGAGAAAGCAAAATTGAATTGGCAGGATGAGCACACTATCCAGATGCAACTATTCCCTTTTGATAAGCCTGTTAATCTTAACGTAAAACAAAAAGTAATTTCTAAGGCTGCTGTTTCCAAAAACGGGTTATTGAAAAGCTATCAATCGGCACCGTTTGAAAAACGGACAGTTCAACTCGTTCGTATGTAGCCTTAGATTGGTTTATGTCAGAGCAAGCCATGCTTCTATTTTGTTCGTAGAATGAATAATTTTTAATAAATATATTGACGGATCGCACGTAAAATGATTAAATAAAGATAGATTTCAAAGGGGAGTAGCTTTAAAGTATGATGTTTTAAAAAGGTTCAATAGATTTGATGCCTTGCCGGACTTTAGAACATCATCTTTACAGTATAGCCGTCATTACAGGGAAAAACCCTCGGCTTTACTGGCAACCTTCAACGTTGTTAGCAAGACCTTTGCCCATGTGGTAAAGGCCTTGTTTTGTAGAAATAGAGGTCTTGCCACATGGACTGGCAGGATCTCTATTTTTATGTAAAGGAGCTAACAATTTGGAAACGATCTGGTTTGAATATGGTTGGACATTACTTATTTTAATTGGCTTAGAAGGGATCTTATCCGCCGACAACGCCCTCGTACTGGCGGTGATCGCAAAGCATTTGCCTGAAAACCAAAAGCAGCGTGCTATTAATTATGGTATTATTGGGGCGTTTATATTTCGATTCGCTGCCCTGTTCGTTATCTCATTCCTTGTCAATGTATGGCAAGTTCAAGCAATTGGCGCTATATACCTGATCTATCTTAGTGTAAAGAACGTTCTTGGTCACTATTTCGGTTCAGCAAATGAAAAACAACCTTCATTTGGTAATGGATTTTGGTCTACTGTGGGGAAAATTGGTATCGCTGATTTAGCTTTTGCGATAGATTCTATCCTTGCAGCAGTTGCGCTGGCAATAGCACTGCCGGACACCCCGTTGCCTCAATTTGGTGGAATGGACGGTGGAAAATTCATTATCGTTATTATCGCAGCAATTGCTGGGTTGATTTTAATCAAATTTGCCGCAAGTTGGTTTGTAACTTTATTAGACAAACGACCAGGGTTGGAAACAATAGCCTATCTAATCGTTGGATGGGTAGGCGTCAAGTTAGCGGTAATCACACTTGCACATCCTGGTGTTCGTCTACTGCCAGAAGACTTTCCCCATAGCTCGGAATGGAAATTCACCTTCTGGGGGACCCTGCTTGCCATCGCTATACTTGGCTGGTTGCTGTCGGGACGCAAGGTAGATAACAAGCATGTTTAGCGTGAAATGCGAGCAAAGCATGCGCAAGGACATCAACCGAATTCGAGCAATCGACCTGGATCTGTGATCATCATCCACTAAATATCCGGAGCTCTTGCCCGTTTAGGGGAACTTTAGGAAATGTACTATATTCTGTGTAAATCAATTTTCGTTCGTGACTTCATCCATGCAATGAGGCCACGAACAAACATTTTTTCTCGCCTTCGTGACTTCATCTGGGTTATGAAAGCAATACGAGTACGTTTTTAAATAGCCCTTCATCGCTGTCATGAACAGCAAAACATTCTCAGCTCTGGCCGTTTAGGGAGTGCTCTTGGGGCGCGTATTTTGTTGGTATAGGGATTTGCAATTTCAAAAAAATTATTTATCGCTTGATATGGAAATTAGAAAACTACACTAGCATCTTATTGCCATTCTATTGTTCTTGTGTTATTTCATTACGCAACCTATTTAACTCCTCGTTTAGTTCGTTCGTCATTACTTCCAAAGCTTCTTTTTTTGGCAACTCATTGGATAAAACAATCGGTTCCCCAAAAATAATACGCGGCTTTGTCCGTTTAAATAAATCCTTAAAATTATTGGGACCAACGTAGGCAGCTGGTACAATCGATGCTTTTGCATGTCCAGCAATTGTTACTGCTCCCCTTTTCAATGGCACTTCTTCACTTGACCTGGTTCCACTTGGAAATATCCCGACAACTTTCCCATCCGCCAACAGCCTGCGGGGGATTTTGATCGAGCTTGGACCAGGATTTTCACGATCAACTGGGAAGGCATTTAATTGTTGCATTAACCACCGCAAAAAGCGACTTTGAAATAACTCTTTTTTAGCCATATAATGGACTTTTATCGGCAGGACAGCGACCCCAAGCCAGAGAATATCTACCCAACCGGTATGGGTGCAGGCAATGACATACCCATCTGATTGCGGTAACTTCTCCTTGTGGTATACTTTTATTCTGCCAAATATACTCAATACGAACTTCAATACGTATGCTGCAAAGTAATACATGCACTCTCCCCTTTTCTCTAGAAGTTTGATACTACGTTGAATGCTTACCATTTATTTTAACATAAGATATTAGTATCTGGTACTAAATATGACAGTTGATTTTTCTTCAAAAAGATTTATAATGAACTAGTTTGGTAATCTAGATCAAACACGTGGTTCGTAACCATCCCACGATAAAAAACTAAGGAGTGAAAACAAATGAATATCAAAACCCTTGTGGTGAACGCAGTAATTGCGGCGCTTTATGTTGCCGTATCTATGGTGTTATTGATTTTTCCACCGCTTGCCTACTCGAACATCCAATTCCGCATACCAGAAATATTCAATCACCTGGTTGTTTTTAACAAAAAGTATTTTTTCGGAATTGTAGTAGGTGTCCTATTAACCAATATTTTCTCCGTAACCGGGGCGATCGATTTATTGTTCGGGGTAGGACATTCAGCATTATCGTTAGGGATCACGATTCTGCTGGGAAGGTACATTAAAAATCATATTACACTTATGGTGTTGAACACGCTAGTTTTTACGTTTAACATGTTCATCATCGCATTTGAACTAAACTTAATATTGCATTTTCCATTTCTGCTGACATGGCTGACAACAGCCGCCGGGGAATTAACCATCATGGCAATCGGTATCCCGATTATACATGCATTGAATAAAAAGGTACACTTTGGTAAGTTAATATAAAGTGAAACTTCATTCAGTGGGGGTTTTCGACGCACAGGACGTGTTAGTGCAGGCGAAGGCATAAGGACGTGACGGTTTTAGCCTGCCCTTTCTCCCCCACTGAATGTTAGTTGAACAGAATCGGACCTTTACGGGCAGTTGACCCCCACTTATCTTTTTTGTTTCCCCTCAAAATCTTGAAGTGGGGGTCTTACTGCCCGTTAAGGCGGGATAAGCAAATGAATAGCCTGCTAGGTTTCATCTAGCAGGCTATTATCATTAAGGAGGGCTTAGTATAATGAAACGATTTTGTCTAGCGGTGCTATGTAGTTTGTTACTTATCCTCAGTGCATGTTCCGGTGAACAAAAAGGGGATGCAACACTTAAAGAAGCTGCGTTAACAGATTTTGAAACGGGATTGCTGGATATGATGAGTGATACGGCATTTGCATATGATCTTCATCTAGCAAATGACAATATAAATGAAATCCATGCAACAGTTGACTACTACACAAAAGGGCAATTCAACAGTCATGTCATCGATTTCAGTACAAAGGTCAGCTCCTCAACAGACGAACCTTTTCGCATCTTATTTATTTCGCAGCAGACAGATGATGACCATATACAATGGATCTCCTCTGTTATCTCCAATGACGGTCAATCTACAGCGAAATCAGAGGCCATCCCAATCAAGAGCGTTATGGATTATGCCTCCGGGTCAAATAATGAGCTGGATGCTTTTCCAATTCATAAGAAAAAAATAGTTGCGTCCCTTGTCTATTCAAATAAAAAACAAATAACCGTTAGGCACGATATCAAAACCAAAAAGGATCTGCAACAAGCTACAAATTACAAAAAAGTTTTTCTGATCACTTTGGAATTGCAGTAAAAGAAATGCTACCCAACTTCGTGAATTAACGCAGAAAAAAATGATGCAATGTAGGTACGATTTCTTTATCCTGAATCAACGTTTCATATGTATCCTTATTGACCCACATTGCATCAATTACTTCCTCAGGTTGAAATACCAGTTCATCGATCGAAACATTAGCGCTAAACAACCAATTGTCAGCATAATAATCATTGCTAACTTCACTGAAGAGAAGTGTCCCGTCTTGAGGATTCAGCTTAAGGCCCAGCTCTTCTCTGGTCTCCCTTAAGGCTGCTTTAAAACTGGTTTCTCCAGCTTAAAACAGAGCCCCCTGTACATTCCTACATATTTCCATGCAGTTTGTTTGGGTGTCGCTTCGATAACAATAATTCTTCATGGTCGTTTTGAATCCAAACATAGACAACAATATGATAGCATCCCTCAGGAAGAGGAACTCCACGAACATGAGTCTTTCCAATTTTATGGCGTTTATCATCGTACAAATCCCATTTTTCCATCCCGCGTTATCCCCTTTTGACACATCTTATCCGTATTTTATTCTTCCATACTACTCCTTACCTTTTCAGGAATCATCACTACTTCCGGCTGCAAATCGACTGGAGCAACCCGATCGTCAATACATTCATCCCAGTATATTAGATGCTTCTTATCGATCCAATGTTGGGATTTCTCCACATCTTGAGCACCATCCCCTTGAACCGAATACCAGTATAGATATTTATCTCCATTAAGATGTTCTCTAAATATCGTTTCCACATACATTTTCTCGTCTTCCAGGGTTAATAGTACATCACTCATATGTTTATTTAAGAACTTCAGCCATTCATCTACCCGCTCAGATTTTCCTTTTTTTACTTTGAATCTTGTTAGCTCTACGTTCATTCCATTTCAGCCTTTCCTTGCCTCTAAATTATTCTATTACAAATTTTAGCATAATTTGGTACACTCGTTCAATCACTTGCTAAGTAGCACTAACGGTAGGCTCAATCACTGTCAACGTATTATTGTCCGTATCCAAATTAACGGTTGCGCCAATTGGGATTGCCGCTTTATAAGTGCCATGGGCGGTCGCAACATTAGTCATTAGCGGTTTTCCCATTGGCACAATAAACGCGTTAATGAAGTCTTCATATGACGTGCCATACGCAGGCGGACAATTGGTACATTGCCCCAAAACAATCCCGATACAATCCGCAAATTTTCCTGCTAGTTTCAGTTGATTCATATACCGATATACCGTATTAATGGGTTCATGTGTCTCCTCTAAAAGCAAGATCTTTCCTTTCGTATCAATCTCATAATCTGTTCCCAGCGTCCCGACAAACGAGGTTAGATTCCCTCCTACAATCGGGCCGGTTACATTTCCTTTTACCCTGCTAATTTGCGGAATAGATGCTGGGTTTTGAATTTGCCGCTGCATGGTCAGTACCGATGTTGCCGCAAAAAATTGATCAAAATTATAGGCAGGCGTGTCAGCAGCAAAATTAATTAATAAAAGGCTTTGGAATGTGATTAAGTTTACAGATTGCGCTAACACATTTAACAGCACGGTAATATCGCTATATCCAGTTAGAATCTTCGGGTGACTTTTAATGAGATTGTAATCAAGGTGCGGGAGTATACCTGCTACACCAACACCTCCCCTAGTGGGCAGAATCATTTTCACCTGATCATTGGCAAACATGCCCATTAAATCGGAAGCACGTTCTTCATCACTGCCAGCAAGAAAACCGTCTGCTGCATATGCATGTTCACCTACCACGACCTCAAATCCTAGACTTTTCACTACTTCAATTCGACTATTGATCATATCAGCAGGAAGCGGACTACCCAATGTAACGATGCCAATTGTATCTCCCTGTTTAAGTATCGGTGGTTTAATTGCTGCCAACAAAGACACCCCCTAGTTAAAAATAAAGATCCATTTTACAGTATTCATTGGCGATAGATTGTGTTACATACAACATGCTTGTTAAGCCTGCCTCCATATGTCATGCTAAAGAATAGAATGATGAACTTGGGAGTGGAAGAAATCGTGAAAAAAGTTACAATTCAGCAACCAAAAATCCCGCATGACTTGCCTATCAAACAATTTTCTATTACAGAGGATCCCTTTTTTAAAACATGTATGATTAAGGATTGTTCGATTACTGGAGAAGAAGCCAGTCGTTTAGCCTTTGACCAAGTAATATTTAAAAATGTCTTATTTGAAGCTGTATCATTTAGAGACATCGAATTAACAGATGTCATTTTCGATCACTGCGATCTATCTAATGCGGACTTTAGCGGGGGGATTATTCATCGGGTCGAATTTAAGAACTCAAAGATGTTAGGGATCGATCTGTCGGAGGCTACCTTAGGGAATGTCGCATTTTTCAATTGTCAGGCTAATCTTAGTTCATTTCGATTTGGCCGTTTGAAGCAAGTACGATTTCATGAATGCTCTCTGGAAACGAGTGACTTTTATGAAAGCATGTTTAAAAACATTCATTTTTATCGGTGCAATTTGAACGAAGCAACATTTGCCAACACTCCATTAAAGGATATCGATCTAAGTAACTGTACATTTGAGCGGCTAAATATAACCATGGAAGATTTAGCTGGATGTACAGTGTCCATGGATCAAGCAATAGGCTTTGCCAGATTGCTTGGATTGAAAATTAACGAACGCGAGGACACATAAAGTGAAACTTCATTCAGTGGGGGTTTTCGACGCACTCAGACGTGTTAGTGCAGGCGAAGGCATAAGGACGTGACGGTTTAAGCCTGCTCTTTCTCTCCCACTGAATAGAAGAACAAAGGCTAAGTTCGTAACATCCTGTTGCAACGCCTTTGTGACCTGCATCGTGCAGGCTGAGAACAGAATCGGACCTTTGTCGTGCAGTTGACCCCCACTTATTTTTTCGTTCCACCTCAAAATCTTGAAGTGGGGGTCTTACTGCCCGTTAAGGCGGGATAAAAAGAAACGAGAGTCAGCCTTTATATAAGGCGCTCTCGTTTGACATTTTCAGGTTACTTATTGCTTGTGACTGTAATACCGCCATTATCCGTTGTCAACGTCACGACATGATCTCCATCCCCGATCACGGTACTGCCATTATATTTACCAAATACATTCACTTTTCCATTGTCCGTATTCGCGATAATGGTAGTATTTGTTGGTTTCGTTTTTGTTTGGACATCAATTCTACCGTTATCAGATGTTAATTCAATTGCCTGATCTAAGTGGTTAGTCACCAACGAAATAGCACCGTTATTGGTTTTTCCGTTAATTTCTCCATCCACTTCCTCTAGAATTAATTTTCCATTACTGGTTCTCGCCTTAACAGAGGATCCTGTCACTTGTTGTAATTCCACTCTCCCATTATCAGATTGCATATCTACCTTATCCATCTGTAACTGTTCACCATGAATACGGCCATTATCCGTTTCCGCTGTTAGTGCCGAACCGGTAAGATCGCTTAGCTGTAACCTGCCATTGGATGTTGCAACATGTATTTCCCTTGCTTGCAGATGATTGACGTTTATCTTTCCATTATTACTGGAAACAAGTAAGGACTCATACTGTTGTTGCGGTACATAGACTGTTAACGTGATAGAAGGTGAAAAGAAGTCAATATTAAACAGTTTACTCTGTTGGTCATTTAATTTAACAACAAGCGTTTTATTGTCTATATCCACTGAAAAAGTATGATTACGATGTTTATATTGCTTCCCCTCTAATAAAACTTTCGATGTATTTTCATCCGTAGGTACAATCTTCACAGTAGCATCATCTGTTTGCACATCAAGTGACGTAAATTTACCGTCAACCGACTTTTCTTTCGTAATTGGATCCGTTTCAAATGCCGAAGAATAGGTGAAAAACATTCCAGCCAAGCCCACGATCAATAAGATTCCGCCCAAAAAAGCCAACCGCTTTGTATTACGCATTCGTCAACCCACCCTTCACAAACGAAACATTAAATTTTAAGTACCGAACAAACACACGGGTTAGGTAAAAGGTTACATAATACATCCCCATTGTTAAAAACAGACCCATTCCGCATAACATCAGAGCAAAAAATAAATCAAAGTATACAAACGTTCCGGGGTAAATAACAACGTTCAAAAGTACAAGCAATGGTGATAAAATGAAAGATATACTTGCAATCCACCCCGCAGCCACTACTCCTACAAGGCCTATAAAAGGACCCAATACAATAACCAAATTAAAAAAACCTAAACCTATTCCTGCCCAGACAGCCCGTAGTACATTTCCTGTTGTTACATTCGTCTCTACTTTCTCCAGATGATACATGGCAAGCAATTCCTTCGCTATTTTCGTTGGTGAGCCAAGTGCCTCAGCAATTGCCTCCTCCGTTTTCCCTTCTTGCTTCCCAAGTTCGAAATGCTCCTGGTAATCCTGTAGAATATCTTGCCGCTCATCTGTTGAGAGACCAGTTAAGGCTGTATTCAACTGTTCCATAAATTGTTTTTCAGTCATCTCTTTCACCTTCCTCTATCAATTCGTTCACGGCATTGGTAAACTCCCGCCACTCTTCCATCTGTTCATGAAGGTAGTCCTTTCCCTGCGACGTCAATTTGTAATACTTACGTGACGGGCCCTCGGAAGATTCCTGTAAATACGTCGTAAAATACTTTTCCTTTGTTAATCTTCTTAACAGCGGATAAATTGAGCCCTCTGATATTTCAATTTTATCTGAGATTCGTTGCACCAGTTCATACCCGTAGCAATCCTTCTTTTCCAATAACACGAGCACACAGATTTCCAAAATCCCTTTTTTAAATTGCACATTCATCATTCTCACCCCATTTTCACTACCTTATAATGAATAGTACCTGTTAATAAATAATTTAACACATAGTACTGTTTATTGCAAGGTAGTTGGTAAAATTTATGTTAGTAAAAAAACCGTAAAGAATCTCAAAATCGATGTACGGTTTCTTTTATGGATTCAAGAATAAAATGATTTGCTGCATTGTTCCTCCTTATCGCTTCTCTGGTTTGCTTGCTGTATTCATTTGTAGGTGTTACCGGATATTCTCCACATATATCAATTCCCAAGACTTCCCTTTGCTGCATCGTCTCATGAACTATTTCCCTAAGCTGATTAAGTCGTAACGTACCATGATCCCATGCTGTAATGGCTTCACTTGGGTCAAGCACATCTTTATCAATACTTATATAAACGTTTTCTGTCTGTATTTGTTGGATAATGGATGTGCCAAGTGCTGCGCTGTCTTGATGAAGGGTTTTCTCAGAAAATGCAATTACTTTCTCGACAACAGAAGATGGTACGTGTTGCTGCCAATCGTTGCTTACGCCAATTAAAATGATTTTCTTTAGGAAGGGAAGGTGTTGGAGCGAATCATACACCCATGAACCACATGACATCAGGGATTCATTTGGACTGGGAAGCATATCGGTATGATGGTCGAACAAGATTAATGTAAACGGGGCTTGAAGCTGTGATAATAATAGAAAGGAAACATAATGATAGTTCCCACTCCCAAGCAAGGTTATCGGATTTGTATGCTGTTTTAGCTGTTGTGAAATATGAAACAACGTATCCCGTTCACAAAACAGATTGGTGCCTGACATTTCCTGCAAGTCAATCCACCGACAACTTTTATGAAGAAATGATTGCCTAGAATATGTTTGGTCAAAATCCAATACGGTAATATGACGTTCCATAAATCGGACATCTCCTATTTAACAACTATATGCTATTATTATAATAATCAATCATTTAGGCAAATATATCAACTAAAATGCTCTTGACGGATTGAAATAGATAAGGATCATCACGCATAAAGCGTCCGACCATGATACCTATGCTTCAACAATTTCGGATGCTAATCAACGAAATAGAGAGCCCGGTTATTTTAATTATTTGAATTCATTTCATGGATTGTAATCCGCTACAAAACTGGTACTATAGTAGAAAAGATAATCTCCTAGAGAAGAAAGAAGGACACTATTTTGAGAATAAGAGAACGATCAGCCACCCCTTTTCTTGTTACAGGGGCCATATTTTTAGTACTATTTGGGATTGTTGCCTGGGGTGTTTACGTTGAAAATGATTGGATTCATACCTTTGATCTAAACTGGATTGATCGCATCCAATCTCATGTGGCGTCGGGTACGACTGCTTTTATCAAGGTCATTACGGAACTGGGAAACGTTCGCCTTGTTATTGTTTTAACGATCATTATCGTGATCCTGTTATTTTGGAAACGCAGGTTTGCTGAAGGGCTTTGGCTAGGTGGTACCATTCTTGTTTGTGCTGCAATAGCCACCAAAATCCTGAAAAAACTTGTTGATCGGGATCGCCCGGAAATCCTTCAGTTAATAACAAAAACAAATGAGAGCTTTCCAAGCGGGCATGTCACGGCAACAACTATTTTCTACGGATTGATTGGCATCGTATTATTACTTACCGTAAAAGAGCTATGGAAAAAATGGATTATCGCTCTTGTCACACTGGCTTGGATCGTATTTATTATGATCACACGTATCTATCTTGGTGTTCATTTTCCAACAGATGTGCTTGCTGGATTTTTGTTTGGGTCGGCATCGGTATTCCTGTCCATTGGTGTCTACCTTATTGCAGAAGAACCGCTTCGTAACGTGCTAGCCAAATTAAAATTACGTGATCAAAGTAATCTACTGAAACAAAGAAGTAGAGATTAAATGATAAAGCGCCTATGTCTATCATATGGGCGCTTTTCTTTCTTGCTCATTGATGATCACTTGAGCAGGCGGACGCTTTCTGTCCTCGATCGCTCAGCATCCTTTCTCGATCGTTCGGCACTTCTCCTCGATCGTTCGAATTTCTCTCACAGATGAGTTTGAATGTAATTTTGATTATTTTCCACATACATCCCTTCAATCCTGAATTAAATGGGACATAAATCTAATCTTGAGCATATGCTACTTAAAAAGCATTTAGAAAGGATGTTTCCATTGGCTACACCTCCATTACCCGTTTCCACACAAACAATGGTCGTTCAACAACAAGGAGTAACCATCCATTACCCGCAAGTTTTCGGGTTACAAAACCCAACCGCAGAGCAAAGGATCAATCAATCGATAACAAAGCTGACCCAATCCTTAATCAACCAACAATATCAACAGCAAGGTGCGAATTCATTTGACGAAATGATTGGCACCTTTGAAATCAAAACAAATGAGCGGAATGTGCTTAGTCTGACACTATCCAATTATGCAATCGCCTACCACCACGCAAATGGCTTAACCATTATGAAATCCTTGACGTTTGATACCCAAACAGGGAAAAGCTACACATTGAAAGAATTGTTTAAGCCACACAGTGACTATGTATCCGTTCTATCAAAGCTTGTAAAAAAACAGATTGCAGACCGAAACATACCAATCTTAGACACTTTCCAAGAAATTGCACCGGATCAGGATTATTATATTGCTGACAAGGCACTAGTTCTGTACTATCAGCCCATTGAGATCACACCACACTATTTCGGTTTTCCCATGTTTCCAATCTCCGTTTATTCGATTCAGGACATCATTGACGAAAATGGACCCCTTGGGCGAATGGCAACCAATTCATAAGAAAACAGTCCTCTATATAACATGGCGGGAAGTCTCCGCCTAGCCTTCTTTTTTCTCCAGTTTCATGAGAATCCAAAAATATAGGCCAAAACCGCCAAGCAATATAATCGTACTCCATATCAACTGGGTTTCTTCTTGTAAAGCGGTTAAACCTAGCAAATAATCCGGCAATGTTGACAAAGTTATCAGGATAATCGCTACCCATGTTTTCGCCCAAATAGAAACCGCGATGAGAAAAATCAATGTGATTAATGCTAAAATAACCGTTCCCCAAAATCTAAAATGAATAACTGGTGTATCTACAATCCGATTTAAGTAGATCAGGCCTACAAATAGCGCAATCGGTAGTACACCGGGAATCGATATGATTAACATTTGCTTGATGCTGGAAAGATTTTCCCCGGAAATATACCGAAATGCAACAAATAATGTAGCAATGAATAGAACACCAATGACAACGTGTCCGGCGATTTCCAAAACAGAATATGCCAGACTACCTTCCACCAGATCTCTGGCAACAGTAAAGGAAAATGAGCCAAAAATAATGATGAAAATATATTTAATCCATGAACGGTAATCAATTGCCATTTCCCCAGCAATCGATTGCATATATGCTTTTGGGGAATTGCCAATAATTTTTTCCACTGATTTCCCTTCCCTTTCTGCCTCGCTTAAATGGGACTCCAGCTCCTCACCAATTTCATCAATCTCATCCC
Organism: Lentibacillus songyuanensis; assembly: GCF_039548255.1. Classification (NCBI taxonomy): domain Bacteria; kingdom Bacillati; phylum Bacillota; class Bacilli; order Caryophanales; family Bacillaceae; genus Lentibacillus; species Lentibacillus songyuanensis. The sequence continues at coordinate 100,867 of NZ_JBCLVH010000006.1, read as the reverse complement.
AGCGTTTTCCACTAGAAAACAAATATACGCGTAAATCCTCGATAAATTCCCTGCTTTTATCGGAAAGCTTACTGTTAGTACTCATCCATCTCATCTCCTTTTTGACTTGTATCCGAGCCATCTGACTCATATTGCAAAACCCGGTTTACATTACTTCGCAAATAGTTCCAGCGCTCCATGAACAGCACCAGTTCTTTTTCTCCCTTCTCTGTCAGCGAATAATACTTCCTTCTTGGCCCGGCTGTCGATTTTTTCAATGTCGATGTCACCAGTTCTTCTTTTTGCATTCGTATTAGTAACGGATAAATAGTTCCTTCACTAAACGAATGAAAACCATAACTTTCTAGTTTTTCCGCAAGCTCATAGCCATAGACTTCTTTGTTCTTGATAATCGCCAGCAAGCATCCATCAAGGATTCCCTTCAACATTTGTGTTGTTGACAAACCCATTTCACCTCTTCCAATACCTTGTTATACAAGAGTAACGACTTTTTTATATACCTTGCAATACAAGACTTAGTTAAAGTATACCTTCCTTTATCTTGTATTGCAAGGTAAGTTTTTTACCAAAAAAAACTGCTATACCAGGAAACCCTGATACAGCAGTTTTTCAATCGATTATGCCATCCATTTAGGAGGAACGTTTTTATCCCAATATAATTCGCCTATTTCATGATGTTTTTCAAAATTGTCATTGCTTATATGATAATGAAATGTAAACCAGTAACCTTCTTGCGGACGGAGTTCCCGTCGAACGTGAAACCGTGCCACATCCTGCTTTGCCCGGTGATCATAAACATGAAAAATTCTTTCCCCGAATCCAGGAGACGGTTGTTCGGTAATACCAAAATAGGCGGCATCCTCTTTCGCATCGGCAACAAGTGTCTGAAGAATAGCTTCCATATTTGGTAGAATCGTCATCACAAAATCATCTTCAATTTGTTCGGCAATTCGTGGTCCAAGTTTAGTAATTGTCTGTGTTTTCGCCTTCTCTATCATATTATGAAGGAAAGGATCTTCTATATCTTCATCGTCTTTAGGTAAGTCAATTCCTTCTTGTTCTTCGGTCTGAGGTTCTAATACTGCCTCGTGAACTTCCGCCTTGGACGAAACTGCTTCTTTATTCTCTTCTGCATTTGTATTTAAATGAGCAGGAGGAACATACATCCCCAGGGTCATGACCGCAATTAGAATCGCTGCTATTTTTCTTATCCAAAGCTTCATCTGCATGTCCCCCTCATATGTACTCATTTAAATTTTAGCATATTTATAGCAAACGAACACTAGAATTCTAAATTGTTATCTACATGTAATAGAAGGATGGAACTGTTTAAATAGTTCCATCCGCTAATTGAAGCTTCTTCCATTGTATCCATTGGCGCTTCCTGGTTTTTCTAGGAAGAAACTGACGAATATCATCTTCATGGTAGCCGACCTGAAATCGTTTCTCATCGATGAGGATCGGGCTCCGTAATAATTTTGGATGTTCCTGAATAAGCTTTAGTAGTTGTTGTAATGGGAGTAAGTCCATATTTAAGTCCAGATCTTTGTAAATCTTTGATCTTGTTGAAATAATTTCATCTGTTCCTTCCAGGGTTCTGCTAAGAATGAACTGCAGCTCCTGAATGGTCAGCGGATCCCGCATAATATTTTTCATTACGAATGGCACTTCATATTTGTTCAACCATTCTTTTGCTTGTCTAGTAGAAGAACAGGGTATTCCATAAACCATTACTGTCATTATCTATACCTCATTTTCTTAGCCGATTCCCTACTTATTACCAAATAGGGTGCTAAAAGTTTTAATCTAACCTACTATACTTCTATCTTAAGTGACACGATGTCATTTGTCAACGTTTTTGTGACACCATGTCATAATAAAAAAAGGAAGATCATTGCCAATTCAAGATGGTTGATCTTCCTTTCTAAGATGTGTGTTGGTAGACAGTTAAATTACTTAAGAAATCATTACTTTACAAATATCATTCGTAAAGTCTACTGGGTCTTGAATTGGTAACCCTTCTATCAACAATGCTTGATTAAATAACAGCTTTGTATAAAGGTCTAACTTGTCCTTGTCTGATTCAAGGGCATGCTGTAAAGTTTGAAATACATCATGGTTTACATTTATCTCTAGCACCTTGTCTGCCTTAATATGCTGATTATCTGGCATGGCATTAATTACTTTCTCCATTTCCAATGAAATCTCGCCTTCTGAAGCTAGACATACCGGATGGGACTTTAACCGCTTAGATGCCTTCACAGCTGTAACCTTATCTGACAAAATATCCTTCATTGCGGTAAACAACTCTTGGTTATCCTGTTCTGCTTGATCTGCATTTTCTTCATTTTCATCCGCTTCAATTCCCAGGTCCCCGCTAGAGATAGATTTAAATTCTTTCTCTTGATAATTCATCAGCATCTTAATGGCAAATTCATCAATTTCTTCGGTAAAGTATAGAATCTCATATCCTTTATCAGCAACCATCTCCGTTTGTGGCAGCTTTTCGATACGTTCATTCGATTCGCCCGATGCATAATAAATATACTTCTGATCTTCCTTCATGCGAGAAACATATTCCGCTAATGTGACTAGTTTCTTTTCCGTTGATGAGTAGAACATCAGTAAATCCTGCAATGTTTCTTTATTTTGTCCAAAGTCACTATAAACGCCAAATTTCAATTGGCGGCCAAATGCCTCATAAAAAGTTTCATATTTTTCCCGGTCATCTTTTTGCAAGCTTACTAATTGATTTTTAACCTTCTTACTGATGTTTTTAGAAATTAATTTAAGCTGACGGTCATGCTGCAGCATTTCCCGAGAGATGTTCAAAGATAGGTCCTCTGAATCGACCATCCCTTTCACAAAGCTAAAGTAATCCGGGATAAGGTCGGCACATTTTTCCATGATCAATACCCCGTTGGAATAAAGCTCCAGACCTTTTTCATATTCTTGGGAGTAATAATCAAACGGACGCGACTCCGGGATGTACAAAATCGCATTGTAGCGTATCGTTCCATCGACATTAAGATGAATATGTTTTAACGGTTTGTCGAACCCATACCGTTTTTCTTGATAGAAGTTCTCATAATCCTCGTCCGTAAGTTCATTCTTGTTCTTCTTCCAAATAGGCACCATACTGTTAATGGTCTGTTCCTCTATATAGTCCTCATATTCGTCCTCGCTGCCTTCTTTTAGCTTGCTTTCGGTAACATCCATTTTTATTGGATAACGAATAAAATCGGAATATTTTTTAATAATTGCTTGCAGACGATGTTCCTCCAAAAATTCATCGTAGTTCGCTTCATCTGTATTTTCTTTTATTTTCAAGGTAATCGTTGTACCCAGTTGATCCTTGTCTATCAGGCTAATTGTATAGCCTTCAACCCCTTCAGATTCCCATTTGTACGCTTCTTCAGATCCAAATGCCTTACTTTCTACTGTAACCACATCTGCCACCATGAAAGCAGCATAAAATCCGACACCGAATTGGCCGATGATATCGTAGCCATCCTTTAATTCATTTGCATCCTTGAATGCCAGGGATCCGCTTTGAGCAATCGTCCCTAAATTAGTTTCCAATTCTTCCTTTGTCATTCCGATTCCAGTATCCCAGATGGTTAAGGTTCGATTTTCTTTATCTGGTGTTACTTTAATATAATAATTTTCTTGGTTAAAGCTTAAATTTTCATCGGTCAATGCCTTATAATATATTTTATCAATCGCATCACTTGCATTGGAAATCAGCTCTCTTAAAAATACTTCACGCTGTGAATAGATGGAATTAATCATTAATTCCAGAAGTCGTTTGGATTCTGCCTTGAATTGTTTCTTAGTCATCATAGCTACTTCCTTTCTTCGTTTATGTTCTATATCCATTTTAGCACTCTCTCCACAAGAGTGCTAATCTATTTTATTTAATACCATATTCGTAAGCAGCTGTCAATGAATTGCTTTTTGATTATTCTATTTTTGATAGCTTGTTATGTTTAAAATCCGATCTAATATATTGCATATTTCCATTCGATTATTTTTCATGTATACTACTAATAGAGAATTTATCGTGAAGCTTCATTTAATAGATGTGCTATTAGAATAAAAGTATTATTTAGAATGGGGGATTTATTATGCCAGTACCACCTGATCATGCGCAGCCGGTTCGTAAATCGGCCAAGGAAACTGCATTCAATCAACTGCAACAATGGATTATTGACGGTACATTACTTCCAGGAGAAAAACTAAACGATAAGGAACTTGCTGAAGCCCTTGGAGTTAGTAGAACTCCGGTCCGTGAATCCTTGCAACTCCTGGAAGCAGAAGGATTTGTCCAGATGTATCCTGGCAAAGCAACCCAAGTAACAGAAGTAGAAAAAGAATCCATCAAGGATCTTTTGCCGCCTTTAGCCGTATTACAAGGGTTATCCGCTGAACTGGCGATTACCCATCTTACTGACGAAATCCTTACCTCACTTGAAACAACAAATGAGCAATTTGCCAAGTCCATCCACTCCGAGAATTTTTATGCAGCGTTAAAGATTGATGAAATGTTCCATCAGATTATTGTAGATACAGCCCAAAATCCATATATCGATTCCATGGTCCAGACACTGCAAGCACATGTCAGAAGGCTATTCTTTCACAACTCGATAATCTTAACGGAAAAGTCCATTGATGACCATCTTGCAATCATTAAATTATTGAAGGAACGTGACCAAACAAAGGTTTCCAACATTATGAGGGAAAACTGGTTGCGAGCGATTAACGAGTTCAAATCAATACAATCAAATTAAAAAGCTGAACCCCTGCCATGAGGGGGTCAGCTTTTTTCTATGCGTTTACTGTTGAGGCACGCTGGACACGAACAAAAATTCCTGTAATCACGATAACCACGAGTGCTGGCAGCGCCCAACCAAGCCCCTGACCATACATTGGCAATGATTGTTCATAGAAAGAAACAATCGGCTTCATCCAGCCAAAGTTATCAATACCCAATGACTCACATAATGATTTTAAACCGTCAATAATACTAATCAAAAAGGTCACGAAAGTTGCGGAAACATACACGACACGTGAATGATTAAACAACGGTGACAAAAAGGTCAATAGCATTAACACAATTGCCAGTGGATACAAAAACATTAACACTGGGACAGAGAATGTAATAATGTTAGCCAATCCGAAGTTAGCAATAACAAACGTCAACGTCGAGAAAAATATAACATACGCTTTATAACTGAACCTTGGGATTAACGTATGGAAGTATTCAGCACAAGCTGTTGTTAAGCCAATACTTGTTGTTAAACATGCCAGCGTAATAACTATTGCCAACAATATGGATCCTAATGCGCCAAAATAATAAGAAGCTGCACTGCTTAGCACTGGTCCACCCGTATCAAACAAGCCAAATGCTTCCGTACTCGTTGCTCCTAAATACCCGATTCCAACATAGATTAACGAAAGCAAAACAATCGCCACAATCCCGGACTTTGTGGTTGCTCTTAATATTCCTTGTTTGGAGGTTACTCCCATCGAACGAATCGTATTGATGACAATAATCCCGAATACTAAGGAAGCCAAAGCATCCATTGTATTATATCCTTCCAAGAATCCCGTTACGAATGAACTGTTCGCGTATGCCTCTTGAGGTCCCTGAATAGTTCCCATCGGCTTAATAAATACCATAGCTAAGAGGATACCAAGTAAAACAACAATCCCAGGAGCTAATATTTTCCCGATGTTGTCAACCAGTTTTGCTGGCTTTAACGAGAACAAAAGCGTAACCGCGAAAAATAAGATGGTAAATATTAATAATCCACCTTGTTGAAAATTCTCACTGATAAATGGACTGAATCCAATTTCAAATGCTACCGTACCTGTCCTTGGCGCGGCAAAGAATGGCCCAATCGTTAAATATAACAAAGCGGTAAAAAAGATAGCATAGGTGGGATGAACCCTGCTGGCAAGTTCCTGCAGATCTTTACTGCCGGAGAAACCCATTGCCAATATACCAAGAAGCGGCAAACCTGTTCCAGTTATCAAAAATCCAATGATTGCCGGCACAAGACTCGTACCAGATTCCTGCCCAAGCTGTGCTGGGAAAATTAGATTCCCTGCACCAAAAAACAATGCAAATAACATAACTCCTATGACAACATTAGCTGAAAATGGTAGTTTAGTTTTCATATATATGCTCCTCTATAGATGTAAATAAAGTGAAACTTCATTCAGTGGGGGTTTTCGACGCACTCAGACGTGCTAGTGCAGGCGAAGGCATAAGGTTGTGACGGTTTTAGTCTGCCCTTTCTCCCCCACTGAGACAGGAGAACAAAGGCTGAGATCGCAACGTCCTGTTGCAACGCCTTTGTGACCTGCATCGTGCAGGCCCGAACAGAATCGGGCCTTTGTCATGCTGTTGACCCCCACTTATCTTTTTTAGTTCCACCTCAAAATCTTGAAGCGGGGGTCTTACTGTCCGTTAAGGCGGGATAAATTCAAAAAATTCCATTCACTATTTTTATGCAATATATCGCTGATCTATATATTACTAGATTAGCTAGAGAAATGCAATATATTACATCAAATTTTCTAATAAATCTCTTTTTTGTATATAAGGATTCGCTTCAAGTGCTATCACATCAGCTCGATCACTTTCATTTAACGGGAATTTGTTATATTCTATTTACATTACATAACAAGGTGGGATGAGAAATGGCAATGAAAAAAACACTTACACTAGCCGGTTCAGATTCAAGTGGTGGTGCGGGTATTCAAGCGGATTTAAAAACATTTCAGGAACTTGATGTCTATGGTATGAACGCGTTGACATCCATTGTAACGATGGACCCGGATGATAATTGGAGTCATGGGGTATACCCGATTGACGTGGATATTGTGGAAAAGCAACTAAACACCATTCTTTCAGTCGGAATCGACGCCATGAAAACTGGTATGCTTGGTTCTGTTGAAATCATTGAGCTTGGGGCAAGAAAAATCGATCAATTTCATTTGGATAAAGTAGTCATTGATCCGGTTATGGTTTGTAAAGGGGAAGATGAAGTACTCCAACCTGAGAATACCGATGCAATGAGAGAATTGCTTCTTCCTCGTGCAACGATTACTACTCCTAATTTATTCGAGGCAGGTCAGCTCGCCCAAACCGGTCCATTAAAAAGCGTTGATGAAATGAAAAACGCCGCTGCGAAGATTCATGAACTTGGAGCCAAAACGGTAGTTATTAAAGGCGGAACAGCACTTGACCATGAAAAGGCTATTGATCTCTTTTACGATGGACATGAGTTTACATTGCTGGAAAACGAAAAAATTTCCACCACGTATAATCATGGCGCCGGCTGTTCATTTGCGGCAGCGATTACCGCAAGCCTTGCCAAAGGAAATTCTATAAAAGAATCAGTATCTATTGCCAAGGATTTTGTGGCAGCCGCGATTAAGCACGGCTGGAAGCTAAATGAATATGTTGGTCCTGTTATGCATGGTGCATTTAATAAGTTTGGCAATGAGAGATAATCAAAACAAGAAAAATCCTGCGATTAAGCAGGATTTTTCTTGTTTTGGTAAATATAGAAGCATGCGCAGTTCTACTTCCAGCACCTTCATGCCGTTATTTTTCATAGTCCGCTAACTGGTCCTCGATTTCGGTCATCAGTTTTCCGGCTTTTTCCCAGTCCCTTTCAGATAGTGCCTGTTGATAAGCATCGAATAACTCTGCAAATTCCTCGAGCTGTTGATCTGCACCTGCTAACGGATCAGATGTATCGGCTTGACCATCTGTATCCTTTTTCTCTTTCTTATCTTTTTTCTTATCTTCTTTTTGACGATCCGGGTCAACCATATCTAACATTCGATCCAATGCGGTATCAAAATTCTCCTCCATCACAATCTTATCTCCATACGCCAATACCACCCGTTTGACCTCCGGCAGTGACGTTGCATTGGATGATTCGATATAAATTGGTTCCACATACAATATCGTGTCTTCGATCGGTACAGCCAGCAAGTTACCACGAATGACGTCTGAACCACCCTGAGCCCATAAATTTAACTGCTTGGAAATATCACTATCCTGATTGATTCTGTTTTCAATTTGCTGTGGACCATAGATATTTTTCTGCTTTGGAAAACGATAAACAAACATTTCTCCATAGTGGTCCCCGTCATTACGAACACCCATCCAAGCAATCATATTCTGACGCTTTTTCGGTGTATATGGAAGCATTTGAATGAATTCTTCATCATCCTCATCCGGCAACTTCATGGTCATATAATACGGCTCCATCTCAATATCTTCGTTAAAGTACTTTTCAGTTGGGAATTCCCAGAAGTCCTCCCGATTATAAAATACTTCCAAGTTGGTCATATGGTATGTGCCATACATTCCAGCCTGAATCTTGAACAGCTTCTCAGGATAACGGAAATGTGCCCGAATATCGTCTGGAATGTCTGTTGTAAATAACTCCGGAAAGATTTTTTGATACGTCTGCATTAACGGATCATCGGGTTGCACCACATAAAAATGCACTTCACCTGTATAAGCATCAACACTGACCTTCACTGGATTCTGAATATAATTCTTATTCCCTTTGTAAGGTTCTGCATAGGGATAACGTTCAGCCGAAATATAGGCATCCATTATCCAGACGAGACTGCCATCCTCCCGAGCTACAATATATGGATCTTTGTCATAACTCAAAAATGGTGCAATCCGTTTTACCCGGTCCATAATATTTCTTGTATCGAGCAGTTGGCTTTCATCGGTCAACTGATCCGACATAAGCATGCGAAAGGAGCCTTCATTTAATGAGAATAATAATCGTTTGATCCCCTTCATCGGTATCCCCGTATCCGCATCAAAACGGGTTTCCTCATTATCATCACCGGTTGGATAATCAAACTCATCCACTTTACTATTCACGATGACATTTTGATAGGATTCCTCGCCAAAATAAATTTGTGGCCGTTTGATATCAAGTACACCTTCTGGCGGAACATTCTTCATCATATATTCCGGTTGCCCTTGTTCCGTCACCTTGTTTACATGACTCATCGCCACTCCGTATCCATGCGTATATCGCAAATAACGATTCACCCATGTCTTGGCCTGGTCCGGAAGATCATCGGTACTCAACTCTCTGGCACCCAAAAATACCTGCTCATAATCCCCATCGATCTTATAACGGTCAATGTCCACGCCGTTAAATTTGTAATATGTTCGGAATGTCTGTAATTGATTATAAACCTCTAAGAGCGGTCTGGAGTCATTCATCCGGATGTTGTCTATTGTTTGTTTGTTCCTCTCGACCATGCCCTCATCTAATGAATAATTTCCCGGATGTTCCTTTGTCTCGATCTTATCCAGATCATATGCCGTTCGTGTATATGCGAGGTTATGCTCCAGATACTTACTTTCCTTAGAAAATTCATTTGGCGACACAACGAAATTCTGCACTAACACAGAAGCCGCTTGCCCCACAATTGCCAACCCAACATAGGCAATGATTGGAATGATCATCGATTTCAGCCTGCCACGTGCCAGAGCAATAATCATCCATACAGCACCAGCAACAGCTACGAATGCAAGCACGTATGCCTTTGGTATATTAACCAGATGATCGGTATAGCTTAATCCATGTACCACGCTCTGCTGAAAAATATTTACCCTATTTGTCAGAAGCGTTTCATATGGGGCTAACAGATGATTAGCAGCTAACAGCAATCCAACAATGGCTAGCGTGACCCCGAGTTGCAGTTGAGCTGGTCTGCATAACCGATACATATGAAAGACGGAATATGCTCCAATTTCAATCATAAGCAAAAAGATACTTAACGATAGCAAGACATAAACGATAAATTTCAAGAATGGCAGGACAAACATATAAAAAGAAATATCCCTGTCAAAAAATGGGTCAGTTTGGCCAAAGGAAGCATGATGCATCAGTTTCAATGCACTTTCCCAACCAAATCCTTGCGTAATCATACTACCGAATAATCCAATAAAAATGGAAATAGCCAGCATAATAAGCATGATCCATTTTCGCATCAATAGGATTTGCGGTAATTGATGCCGATCAAAATGCTTCAGATAGGACCGCCGAATCCAATACAATGTAATGAACGTACTTGCCGCAAACAGAATGAACCCAAGGACACCAAGAATGACTTTGCTTCCTAAAGTGGCCGTAAAAATCTGCTTAAACCCAAGTGAATCCATCCATACATAATCCGTTAATAATTTAACAGAGGATAAGGCAATGACAGCGAGTAATATAACAATAAGTACAATATATCCGATCCAGTTCATTGGCTTTTTCCATTTATTAAACTGATTTCCTTGAAATGTTCCTCTAAAATCCAAAGATATAGCTCTCCCCTCTTCTAACTCTCTCTTATTCTATGATACTGGAAATATAGCAAGAAGCAATGAAATCCCCCTTTTTTCTTCGTATTTTAGTGAAAAGAAGAAGGGTAGGATAGATTTTGGACACTTTCCTTCCTGTTCTTAACGTTTATCCCGCCTTAACGGGCAGTAAGACAAAGGTCCAATTCTGTTCGAGGCTGCACGATGCAGGTCACAAAGGCGCTGCAACTCAGACGCCTGAGAACTTAGCCTTTGTTCCTCTACAGCGGGGGAAAAAGGGCAGGCTAAAAGCGTCACGTCCTTATGCCTTCGCCTGCACTAGCACGTCTGAGTGCGTCGAAAACCCCCACTGAATGAAGTTTCACTTTATTCGCAGTTTACGAAATTGGAGACCCATTTTTCACGTGCTCATCCGGTCCTAGTAGGACGACATCTCCTTCTTCCGGTATTCCGCCCAAGACCAATACCTCCGATTTAAAACCTGCCACCCGCATTGGCGGAAAGTTCACTACAGCTGCCACTTGGCGATTAACAAGCTGTTCCGGCTGATATCGCTTTGTTATTTGGGCAGAAGATTGCTTCATTCCCAGTTCACCGAAATCAATTTCCAATTTGAGTGCCGGTTTTCGTGCTTCTGGGAATGGTTCCGCATTTACTATGGTTCCAACTCGAATATCCAATTTTGTAAAGTCATCCATCGTCGCCATCATCATCTCTCCTTTATTCCAACGGCTGTTTGATAACACCTTACCAAGAAAACGATTGCATAGCAAAGAGAAACCTCATTGCCTCAAGATCCGCTTAGTCTTAGCGAGCAACAGCAACCGGGAAAATCTTTTGTACCTCATATTGAAAGCCAAGATAACGATAATGCTGCCTTTGGTACATTTCTCTTGGTGTATCTTCTCCATCCGCGACCAATATCACCGTTTTACTCGGAAAAGTATGCATGATAAATTGCTGTAGTCTGCTGCCAATACCTTTACGTTGAAAAGACTCTTTCACATCCAACCCATCAATTTCTACCGTCTCATCGGCAATAATAACATCGACTGAACCGGCCGGAACACCTTGATAATAGGCAATCAACTGCATCATGGCAGGGTCATTTAGTTGACGCCGGGTTAAGCGGACTCTCTGATCTGCAAATTCTTGCCCAAATTGTAAATCCTGCTCGTATCGTAAAGCTAGAAATTCCTTGACATGTTTACCCTCTACCGGGTAAACATGAATATCTGGATTAGCTGCTACCATTGGGAATTGATTCGGTTGGATCGCGTATAATTCCAAGAAGCCAAGCTCATAATCTTGTTTTCTAAAGTGATTCATCAGCGCTTCCTCAGGCTTCTCATTTTCTGGAAAGATGAACTTGACATGATGCTGCCCATGCTGTAAGTGAAAATCTCTCAGATACGTTTCCGCCTCCATAAACGCTGGCAGCGATGGCATTTGTTTCAATTTAATAAAATTACTATCATAACGAACGAGCATCTCCGGATAATGAAACTGTTGATATAGTTTCGTTTCATGAATAAGATGACCGATTGTCTGGATGTTCTGGAAGGTAACTTTTGACATGACGTGCACCTTAACCTTTCTATGTATTAATATAATCCCTTTCGTACTTTTAGCTTTAGATATAAATAAATCAAGATTCATGGGAGGTAAATAGAATTGCCGTTCCATCTTTTTTTTATTCTGAAAATAATGTTGCCAGTTCCTCTTGTGACCTTGCATCTAATCCGGATAAGGGTTCATCAGCTATCAATAAATCTGGAACTTTTAACAACGCTTGCATGATATTTACTTTCTGCTTATTTCCTTTGGACAGACGTTGAATACGTACATTCTCGTATTCTTCTATGCCAAATTGAGAAACAAGTTCACTGATACGTGAATCCAGTTCGTTGGTTTCCATTCCGGCCATCTTTCCCATATCCCTCAAATATTCTAATGGTGTGAAACGTAATGATTCTGGCGACCGTTCGGGAACATAGCTTACTTTTTGTGTATGGCGTTTTATTTTCCCTTTGGTTGGCGTGATAAATCCGGCAATTAATTTTATCAGTGTACTTTTCCCGGATCCATTTTCACCGGTAACTGCCAAGCGCTCATTTGGCTTGATCGAAAAGAGACGCCTGTAAGCAGTTTTTGTTTGTTTATCGTAAAATTGATATTATTGAGTTCAACCAGCTTCATCATCACAGACTCCCGGAAAGCAGTAGTTTATTCCATTTTAGCATATGCTTGACAAAAAAAGTTCCATATACCGGTTCATTTGTGTAATCTATTGATACCATTTCGTACACCTCTAACAAAAATGACCCAGATCCAGATTGAACCCGAGCCAAAAGATACCATTACTTCCCGACAAAATTCGGCTTTCGCTTCTCCAGAAATGCCTGAATCCCTTCCTGTACATCTTCTGTTCCAAAACACTGTTTTATAAATGCATACTCTTGTTTTAAAATTGTCGTAAGATCGGCATCCGGACTTGCTGTAAGCAGCCGCTTCGATAATGTAAGAGCAATTGGCGGACCACTAGCTAATCCCGCAGCAGCATCCCGAACTTGGTCCATAAATGATTCATCTGGAAATACATTACACACTAAGCCAATCTGTTCCGCTTCATCTGAAGGGATATCACGTCCTGTAAGAATCAGTTCAGTTGCTTTTGCTTTACCAACCAACCGTGGTAAAAAGTAGCTCATTCCAGCATCAGGATTTAATCCGCGGCGAATATAACCGGTTGTCACTCGTGCCCCCTGCGTCATGAAGCAAAGATCACAAGCAAGTGCTAAAGACAGTCCTGCACCCGCAGCAACTCCATTTATGGCAGCAATTACCGGTTTATCACAATGTACTATTCCCAACGCCTGCCGTCCAACCCAGCCCAATTCATCCAGTTGCTTATGCCGTGTCGTAAAGGAACCGGGAGCTTTTGATAAATCCAAACCTGCGCAAAACGCTTTTCCACTTCCTGTTATCACAACAACGCGGACATCATCATCAGCCGATGCTTCTGCCAACGCCTGTTCAACTTGCGTACTTAGCTCATCCGTAATCGCATTCATTTGTTTCGGACGGTTTAGGATTAACGTCCGCACCCCATTTTTAGTTTCCATAATTAATTCTTCCACGATATACCCCTCTCTGTTAGTAATTGCTCCTTGATAATGATGATTACAAAAATCGACTGCCCGCCATCCACTGACCACCATCAATGGTTAGACAATCTCCGTTGACGTAACGGGATTGGTCAGAAACAAGAAATGTGGCCGCCTCAGCTATATCCTCCAATTTGCCAATCATTCCAAGTGGATTTTTCTCTTTAATGTGCGCAACAGCTTCCTCTGATCCAAACAAAATATCGGAACCACCGGTATTTTCAATTGCACCTGGGGCCATTGCATTCACACGAATTCCATATTTCCCCCATTCAACCGCTAGCGATCTTGTCATCGCCAAAATACCCCCTTTGGCTGATGCAGAGTGAACAACTGCAGGCGAACCAGTCCAGGCATATGTCGCCACCATATTTAATATTGTCCCACCCGTTTCTTGTGCGATCATCTCCTTACCAACAAGCTGGGTGCAATTCCATGTACCATTTAGACAAATATCGATGACTGCTTTCCAGCCGTTTGGCGACAAATCCTCCGCTGGACATAGGAAGTTTCCCGCTGCATTGTTGACGAGAATGTCAATATGTCCATATGTATTTTTTGCCTCATCAACTGTACGCTGCACATCCTCACGATTGCGCACATCCATCTGTACCGTTAAGACTTCTACCCCTGTTTCATTTTTAATATCCGTTTTGGCCTGTACCAGTCCTTCTTCTTTACGACCAGTAATCACCACATTTGCTCCTTCAGCTGCAAAACGGGTCGCCATCGCCTTTCCCATTCCACTGCTGCCACCCGTTACGATTGCTACTTTTCCTTTTAAATCCATAATCGATTCCCTCCGTCTCTTATTTGAAATCGCATACATAACACTGCATAAAATGAATGAGTATTCACTTCATTATACCATAGCCGAATATACTATTGCGAACCTTATTTGTATTCAGATTTGCGAAGCTGCAGCCGCTAGGTCTCACTCGAAAAAATATGGGGCATAATATATAAGGCTGACTAGAATTCCTAAAATGGAAAAGGAATAGATGCCAATTAGAACCGGATTCATTTTTAATTTAAATACCTTCACCTCTGCCTCTGCACCACCATGGTATTTATCCGTTACATTCCGATTGTTGTGGCTATACGTGCCGAAGTACGAATATAGCCAGGTTACGCATAAGATGACAAAGCACGTGATGAACAGTGTATCAACAAAAAAGAAACCATAAGCAATAGATATAACGGAAACGATAGTAAATTGGATCAGCATCGTGATAAACACAACGAACCCTTTTCCTATCTTCATTTGATTTGATTTGGTAGGCAACTTGTTAGCAAGATAATCCCACAGGAAGGCAAAACCAATAATCATACTAACAAGAGCAATGGTAACCGAAACCCTCATGAAATAGCCCAATCGTATCCCCCTCTAGTTATCACCAATCGTTTTATCGGATAACTTTTTCAATATTACCTTTATTATCTTTCCTACGAATAACATATGAGTAAAGTTTCATTTTCATTTTGCTTTCACCAGATCGCTCAGTCAGTTTATGAAACGTATATTCAGCGGGAGAACTCAGTGCATAAAAAGTTGAATCGTACAGAAACTATTTTGGAGGTGAGCAAAATGAAAGAGAACCAAAAAAAGAAATTCCCGTTTCCAACTGAAGCTAACACAAATGGTGAAATTGGTGTCAAAAGCGGATTACACACAAATAACCCGCTGAACGCTGAGAATAATGTTGCTGGGGATTCTGTTGATGAACATAAGGAATTGGAAGCAGCCAATGAAGTCATCGCCGAGAAGGAAATATCGCAGGTTAATAATAATTTATAACGGGAAAGTCTTCGATACTATATCGACTCTAGAAGCGGGAGTTTCAACCGAATACGGTAAAACATCGACCGAAGAACGGGAGCTTCAACCGAATACGGTAAAACATCGACCGAAGAACGGGAGTTTCAACCGAATACGGTAAAACATCGACCAAAGAACGGGAGCTTCAACCGAATACGGTAAAACATCGACCGAAGAACGGGAGTTTCGACCTAGTGGCATGAAGCTGAAAGCTTCATGCCCTATGCCTATAGCTTAAACCTATCCACCAATTGATTCAGTTCCTTTGCCAATGTAGCAAGTTGCTCTGCACTTCCAGCCACTTCTTCCATGGAACTGCTTGTTTGCTGGGCTGATGCAGATGTTTGTTCAACCCCTGCGGCCGCTTCCTCAGAAACAGATGCAACTTCTTCAATATTGCTATTCATTTCTTGCGTTTTTGCGGCAATATCAGCTAAATTCATCGATACAGCTTCCATGTGTTTAACCATTTCCGTAACAGAGCCGCTAATTTGTTCAAAAGTATCACCAGTCATTTGCATTTGTACCGATCCTTGTTCTACTTCGTTATATCCACTTCTCAATTCGGTCGTCACATTGCCAGATTCCGTTTGTACGGTTGACACAATTTTTGTAATATCATTAACTGAAACAGCAACCTGCTCGGCAAGTTTTCTTACTTCATCAGCCACGACTGCAAAACCTTTCCCATGTTCACCCGCCCTCGCTGCCTCAATTGCTGCGTTTAATGCCAATAAGTTGGTCTGATCAGCTATTTCCCTAATCACGGATACCAGTTTGGAAATTTCCTGTGTTTGTGTATCGAGATTTTCCATCTTATTCACAGCGGCACGCACAATCCGGTCAATCTTTTCCATTTGTTCGGTAGACTTATTCATCAATTCGGTCCCTTGATTTGTCATATCAAACACTTCATTGGAGTGCTTTTGTACATACTCCCCTTGTTTATTGGCTTCATTTACCTTTGTTGTATATGTTCCCATGATGGCTGCCAGATCACTAGCGTTTGTAGCTTGTGTTTCCGAACCGGCAGCTAATTCTCCCATGGTGACGGCAACCTGGTCTGTACCCGATTTGAGTTCCCCGGTTACTTGTTTCAATTCATCACTCTGGGTTGAAACTTCCTCTGATACGGTATGTATTTTGTCTAAGAGGTCACGCATGTTATCGCCCATATTATTTGTGGCAGCCACCAAATCGCCAATTTCATCTTTTGCTTTGGTATCTAAACGATCTTGACTCAAATTTCCATTTGCGATGGCTTTCATCCGTCCGACAACGCTAACAATTGGACCAGATATAATCCGTGCGGTCCAAACAGAAACCACCAGTCCGATAATGATAGCTGTTATTGTAATAATCATATCAACAAACAATGATTTCGAACCATTTGATTTAATCTCTTCCCCAGCGCCTGCGATTTTTTTTTCTGAATCAGAAGCCATATCTTTAAACCCTTTGATAATTTTCTCTTCTAATGGTTTTACATCCGTTACGAGCAGTTCCATTGCTTTTTCTTTGTTGCCAACATAATACGCATTAAATGCTTCGTTAATACCTTCCGTCCAAAGGGCCTTCTCCTCGATTAATTTACGAACTTGTTTTGAATCCGTTAATTGCATGATTTTTTTATCCAGATCCTTACTATCTGTTGCATAATGATCAAACTGATTTTTTAACTCTATATCATCATAAAGCATATACCCACGAAGTAATGATGTCCGTTCCGTCATGTTCTGCACAATTTGTTCATCCAATATCAAGAGTTGTAGGTCATTATCAATCATTTCATCTGAACTATTATTTATCTTATTTATTGTGAAGAGATTATACGCACTTATCACAATGAATAAAATAAGCACGAATGAAAAGCCGAGTAGTATCTTCTTTTTTATACTATTTAACTGAAAAACCTTGTTCAATTTAACACACTCCATAGCTGTTTTCATTTTTTATAAGATGGCATTTATACTATCGAAAAATAAAAAGTCCATTCTTTATATCGGCATTATTTCCTATTTATGCAGTAATTTCGGTTAATTTAATTTGGTTAATCCAAAAAACATACGGTGAGACTATTGATTTTATTAATGCAGTTGCCATAAGCATATGTTATTATTTTGTTAAATCGAGGTGAAGAAATGTGTATATGTTTGTGGAAGAAAGAATTAAGGAGGCTATCGATAATGGTGCGTTTGAAAACCTGCCGGGCAAAGGGGAGCGGTTGGACCTGAGAGAAGAATTACAAGGACTGGCCCCAGAAATACGAATGGGCTATCGCATACTAAAAAATGCAGGCTACATTACCGAAGAAACAGACAAAAATAAAAAAGATCTTACAGTGGATGATCTAGTTACCACAGCTACAGGAAAAACAGGAAAAGTCACTGCCCAAAGTAAACGCAACTTTGATGCGTTCGCCCACAAACGACAACTCCATCAAAACAAAAAATTTTCCGCCTATGCTAAGAAGATTTACCAGAAGCTCTTTTGGGCAGAATAGTGGCACGTTGAAACCGAGCCGACAATCCCTCATTAAAACAACCGCAATTGCTTTGGCGATAACCCCTCGTATTCGATGCCTAACATCGTTTGAAGTTCTTTCGCGTTGGTGGCTGCATCCCCGCCAGAATTATTATTAAACAGAATGATTATATCTTTAGATGCCCTGGCCAATTCCAAAATACGATCTTTCCATTCCAGCAACTCTGTCTGATTGTATTTATATAAATAACGAACTTCACGCCAGCTGTTATTGTTAGCTCCATTCGGCTTATTCCAGCCATGTACATTTCGACCGTGCATCCGTACTAACGTCAGGTTTTCATCCGTCACAACTGGTACCGTGGGAATGGATCGCTCACCAGCATGAGGTTCATCGACAATCGTATGAATCCACCCCTCCTGCTTCATGAACGCTAATGTATCCGCACGAAAGGCTTCACTAAACCAGGACTGATGTCTAAATTCCAATGCAACCGGGATGTCTCGCATTTGTTGCTTGCAGTAACGTAAATAATCCACATTTGCTTTCTTGCAATCGAACCACGGCGGAAATTGAAACAACACCATCGCAAGTTTATTTGCCTCTTGATAAGGGATTAACGAATCCTTAAATGCTTGAAACATCTCTGACTTCGTTTCGAAGGGCAGCTCATCCCGTTTATGTCCAGTCATTCCTTGATAAGCCTTCACAACAAACCGAAAATTTTCTGGCGTTTCTCCCACCCACTTTTTACCATTACGTTCCGGTTGGATCGCATAAAACGATGCATCCACCTCCACGACCGGAAAATGGCTGCTGTATTCAGGTAGTTTGTCTTTTGCCTTAATATGGGGAGGATATAAGGAATAATGGTCACCCCAACCGGTTAAACCGATATAAATCATTAACTATTCACCTCTCCCATATCATACCATAGAGACAAAACAACAACTTAAAAAAGGAAAAGTCCGGATGAAATTTCAGTCCCTTCTTTTCCTTCTTCAAAAGTTAATTCACTTTTTTATACTTTCTCTTCATCCAAACAGCCATCAATGAAGCAGCAGCTGCACCAGCAATTAGCGGTTCTTTTTTCAACTTATTATCTTCTGTATAGAATACATCTTTGACAATCAGATTCATATTTTGCGGACGCTCGGCAAGCCGACGCATAAAGTAACCGAACCAGTCACCACCAAATGGAATATACGTACAGAAATTATATCCTTCCTCGGCAAGTCCGTAATGCATTTCGGTACGGAATCCATATAACATCTGAAACTCGAAACTGTCTAAACTAATATGATTATCCGCAACAAACTTCTTTAATTCCTGAATGATATGATGATCATGAGTGGCTATCGACGTAAATGTATGCCCTTTCAAACGCGCCTTTGCCATTGCAAGGAAGTTCCGGTCAATCTCTTCTTTCGATTGATAGGCTACATCTTCGCTTTCCTTATATGCCCCTTTGACCAGCCGGATCCGGATGTCTTTTAATCGATCCAGGTCCTCTGCTGCTTCATGAAGGTAAGACTGAATCACGGTACCCACATTCGTATAATCCTTCCGAAGCTCAAATAGAACGTCCAATGTTTTATGATAATGATCATATTTTTCCATATCAATATTAATGAAAGTGCCGTGATCTGCGGCAACAGCCAGGATTTCCCGGACATTATTCACACAAAATTCCTGATCAATATCCAGACCAAGCTGGGTTAATTTAACGGAAACATGGCAATCTAACTGTTCTTCCTTGATGTGATGCAATATCCGAATAATCTGGTCCTTAGCAGCACATGCCTCTGTTTTATCAGATACAAATTCGCCAAGATTATCAAGCGTTGCCCGGAGACCATGCTGATTGAGCTTTTTAACGGCACAAACAATACTGTCAATGGTCGTGCCAGCAACAAATTTTTCCGCCCCCAGACGAAATCCCCACTTTTTCGCATTCGTATTTAAAAATTTATTGTTTGATAACCCAATAAAAAAATCTCTTGTCAAGTTCGACATGCTGATTGCTCCTTCACATTTTAAACTAACATGCTGCGGCAAAAAGGAACATATTTGCCGCAGACATGATTATTAATACACTTCTGAAACTACTTTTGCTTCCAAGAAATGCTGCAAGTAATCTGGGCCACCTGCTTTGGAGTCGGTACCAGACATTTTGAAGCCACCAAATGGTTGATAGCCAACAATTGCTGCAGTACAACCACGATTGAAGTACAAATTACCAACATGGAATTCATAACGGGCACGATTTAAATGTCTGCGGTTATTAGAGATGACCGCACCTGTTAAGCCATATTCGGTATTGTTAGCGATTTCTAGCAATTCATCAAAATCGCTGGCTTTCGCAAATGCAACAACTGGACCGAAGATTTCCTCCTGCATGATTCTTGCCTTAGGGTCTAAATCTTTGAATATCGTTGGGTGAACGAAATACCCCTGAGAATCATCGGTTTGACCACCATATGCCAGCTCGCCTTCTTGCTTACCAATTTCGATATAGTTTTTAATTTTATCGAATTGTTTCTGATTAATTACTGCTGCCATATAAATATTTTCTTCGGTTGGGTTACCGACCGTTAACTCTTTGGTTAGCTCGATCGCTTTTGCAAGAACTTCATCATAGACATCTTGATGAATGATTGCTCGTGAACAAGCAGAACATTTCTGACCTGAAAAACCAAATGCCGAATGTACGATAGCATCAGCAGCCAAATCAAGATCGGCGTCATTATCAACAATGATCGTATCTTTACCGCCCATTTCAGCAATGACGCGCTTTAAGAATTGCTGACCCTCTTGTACCTTAGCAGCACGTTCCATAATACGTGTGCCTGTTGCACGTGAACCGGTAAAATTAACAAAATGCGTGTCTTTATGATCCACAAGATAGTCGCCGATTTCCGCTGGATCGCCTGGCACGAAGTTTAATACCCCTTTAGGCAGGCCAGCCTCTTTTAGTACTTCTACCAACTTATAAGCAATGACTGGTGTGTTTTCTGATGGCTTTAACAGGACAGGATTTCCTGCTACTATTGGTGCAACAGCCGTACCGCATACGATCGCAAATGCAAAGTTCCATGGCGGAATAACAACACCAGGACCCATTGGTTGATAGAAATAAGAATTCTGCTCGTTCGCTCGATCTTCTACTTTTTTACCTTGACCAAGCTCAACCATTTGGCGGGCATAGTATTCTAGAAAGTCAATTCCTTCTGCCACACCGCCATCACCCTGACTCCAAGGCTTGCCAGCATCATATGCCAGCCATGCGGAGAATTCATGCTTACGGCGACGGACAATGGCTGCCGCTTTATACAATACATCTGCACGTTCTTTTGGCGTCCAGCTACGCCATGTTTTGAATGCTTCCAAAGCAGCTTCCATTGCTTGATCAACATGTTCCTTCGTTGCTTTAGAAACATAACCGACAACTTCCTCTTTATTGGAAGGGTTTACAGAAACAAGCTTATCTTCTGTATATATTTCCTCCCCATTGATAATCAACGGATATTCTTTTCCCAATTCACCTTTGACCTTTTTCAGAGCAGATTCAAAAGCCTGACAGTTCGTTGAATCATTAAAGTCTGTAAACGGTTCGTGTTTGAAAAGTAAAGCCAATATCATAACCTCCTTGGTATAAAAACAGTATGCTATTTATTTTAGCGCTTTCATCTATGTATATAGCAAGATTCATGCCAACTATATTATTCTATTATAAATAAAAAGTGAAAAAGGCATAATATCAATAGAAAACCAATTAGATTCATGTGACCAAGACAAAAATTTTAAGCATACGATGAAACGATGGATTGTAAACTATATGTACATAAGTGTATAATAAATTTACAGTTAGATTTACAATTACCTTACAACTTAGAGGTGAAATAATATGGACGATGACAAACATATTTTGAATACCATCTTATCTGCGGAAGATGATGCGATCACTGTTATCAACGACAATCGAGAGGTGATCTATTGGAATGACGCGGCTGTTGCAACCTACAACATCCACAAATCCGAGATTCTGCATCAACCAATCAACAGGTTTTTCCATAATGATGATTTAATGGTGCTCAAAGTACTGGATACCCGTAAGCCAGTTAAAAATGCTTACCACCGTCCACGAAAAAATAAACATGTGGTCATTAATGCTGCCCCCATATTTGACCAGAATCAGCAGCTGGTCGGCTCTGTTTCCGTGGAACGGGATATTACCCAAATTGTTAAGCTAAATGACAATTTAGAAACAACTTCGGTTGAATTAAATGCACTCCGGCAACAAGTATATACAGCAAATGGAAATACCCCATTTGCCACGTTAAAAGGAGAAAGCACAGCACTCAATCAAGTAGTTCGCATCGCCCGTAAAGCGGCAAAAACTGATGCTACCACCCTCATTCTTGGTGAGAGCGGCACAGGGAAAGAGGTTTGTGCTCGGTCAATCCACGAAGCAAGCTCCCGAAAGAACGGACCATTTATCCCGGTTAACTGTGGAGCAATTCCGGTTGCTCTGTTTGAAAGCGAGTTATTTGGCTATGAGGGCGGGTCCTTTACAGGGGCGGAGAAGAAGGGAAAAGCAGGTAAGATCGAAATGGCTAACAACGGAACATTGTTTCTGGATGAGGTAGGGGAACTCCCATTAGAAATGCAGGTAAAGCTGCTTCGAGTATTACAAGAGAACGCGATTTACCGGATCGGTGACTCCACGGGAAAAGAAATCAATGTACGCTTTATCGCAGCCACCAACCAAAACCTTGAACAACTAATGGAAGAAAAGCGGTTTAGGTCTGATCTGTTTTATCGGTTAAACATCATTCCGTTAACCATGCCACCGCTTCGTGAACGGTTGAAGGATATTCCAGAACTGGCACAATTATTCCTGCAACAGTTTGCCAGTAAATATCAAGTACCCATTCCCGACTTACAGCCAGGTGCCATGGAACTACTGCTATCCTTCCATTGGGCAGGGAACGTCCGGGAATTGAGGAACCTTATGGAAAGAATTGTCATTCTCTCCGAAAAAGCGGCCATCACGAAGGAGGATCTGTTGCATTTTCATCAGCATCATGCCTCAACAACAAACACCAAAGCAGCACATGACAAACACCCTTCTCTCACACAGGAAAAGGAAACGATTGAAAAACAGCGCATCATGGATACATTAAAACAAACAAATGGAAATAAATCCGCTGCTGCTAAAGCATTGGGAATCTCCCGTGTGACCTTATATAGCAAGCTAAAAAAGTTTGACATTCCAAATTAATCGGAATGTCAAACCTTGTGGAAAACCTTTCTGTTATGGACATGGAAAATTTTTATCTTACCTACTTTTCGCCGTATATTTCTTAATGGCAGGCAATATCTCTGTACCGATCAGTTCGATATTTTTCCGTAATTGATCAAATGGCATGCCGCCGAAATCAATCTGGGCGATATAGCGCTGGTGGCCAAATAGCTCATGCTGGTAGAGTATTTTTTCGATGATTTCCTGTGGACTGCCGATATTCATAATGTTATGCGGGTCCACCCCCTGGGCAAAATGCTGCTTTGGAAAGCCTTGTCCATTTGTTCGCTTCATTCCTTCATTGATATGCGGATACAGTTCCTGCAGTGCCTGCCTAGATGTTTCTGCCGCATAGAAAAATCCTGCCGTGGCAACTGGTAATTGGGCAGGGTCAAATCCACTCCGTTCGGCTGCACTGCGATACGCATCAATCGTTCGCTTAAATATCGTTGCCGGCCCTCCTAAATGGGCCATAAACATTGGCACCCCGGCATACCCAGCTTTGACTGCACTCGCCGGTGTCCCACCAACCGCCCGCCAAATTGGCATGGATCCATTTTGCGGTCTTGGAAGTACCCTCGCATCCTTTAATGGGGCACGAAACTCCCCTTCCCAATTGACAACATCCTGTTCATTCAATTGCAATAATAGATCGAACTTTTCCTCGTATAATGCTTCATAGTCACGGACATCATATCCCAGCAAATCAAATAGACCAATCCTTGATGCTCTTCCAGCAATAATTTCAGCCCGTCCTTTTGAAATCAAATCAATGGTTGCGAAATTTTCGTATACTCGAACCGGGTCTGACGTACTAATAATCGTTGACGAGCTTCCGATTTTCATATTTGTTGTTGCTTGAGCAATAGCGGAAAGCACAATAGCATGTGCTTGCGTTGCGAAATACTCTTGATGGCTTTCTCCAACGCTAAAAAAGTCAATTCCTGCTTGCTCTGCTAATTTAGCATATTCGATAATTTCATGAATACGTTGTTCTGCAGAAATTCGTTTCCCTGTTAACGGATTTGGCAAATGGTCCCCAAGGGTATAAATACCAAACTCCAATCCTTTACTCTGATCAATGCCATAGTTCTCCATTCGTTTCAGCCTTTCTATGATAGTTGTCTTTATTGTAAAGCTATGCCCAATCGTTTTCCAATTAATCGTTCTGAGTGACCACCACAATTCTTTGTATGTAGACACGAATCAGTGGTATAGTATATTAAATAAAGTGAAACTTCATTCAGTGGGGGTTTCCCTTTCTCCCCCACTGAATGTTAGTTGAACAGAATCGGGCCTTTGTCATGCTGTTGATCCCCACTTATCTTTTTTAGTTCCACCTCAAAATCTTGAAGTGGGAGTCTTACTGCCCATTAAGGCGGGATAAAACCTAGGAAAAGTATACCTTTAAACATATAAATTAGTTTATCCATGTAATACCTGGTAAGAAGGAGGAGTTCCTATTTTTGAAAAACGCATTCGTCATATGCACCGATACCGGGAGATAGTTGTTGCCTTTTCCAAGAATGGCTTTGGCTATATCGTGAAAGAATTAGGCCTTCATGAACTCATTCCTTTGCCGAAACGATTTGTTGCTAATCGGCAGAAACATAGCAAAACCATTGGCGAACGAATTCGATCGTTTCTTGAGGAGCTAGGTCCAACGTTTGTTAAAATGGGGCAATTTGCCAGCACTCGTCCAGATTTGCTTCCCGATGATATCATTCAGGAACTGGAAAAACTTCAGGATGAGGTATCACCCTACGCTTATAAAGAGGTACAAGCACTAATCGAACAAGAGCTTGGCATGCCAACAAAACAAATTTTCCGTACTTTCCAGAAAACGCCGCTTGGGTCGGCCTCCATCGGGCAGGTTCATTATGCAATTCTGAGATCGGGTGAAGAAGTTGCTGTTAAGGTACAACGGCCACATATCGAACAAACAATTAAAACAGATTTGGAAATCCTGCGCAAATTAGCAGTACTTGCTGAGTTTCGGCTGGATTGGGCTGCACGATACCAGATTACAGAGATTGTTGAAGAATTTGCTAATGCGATCATAGCTGAATTGGACTATCAAGTGGAAGGACGAAATGCCGAACGAATCGCGAACCAGTTTGTCAATGATGATCATATCCGTGTACCGAACGTTTACAGGGATTACTCTTCTAAGAAAGTATTAACAATGGAATATATTGAAGGAACAAAATTAAACAAATTAGAGAACCTTACACACCAAGGTTACAATAAAAAGATGCTGGCGGAACGAGTAGTCAAAGCTCTTTTTCAACAAATCTTCATGGAAGGATTCTTTCACGGTGACCCTCATCCAGGGAATGTTGCTGCCTTACCCGGAGAAGTGATTGTATTTATGGACTTTGGCATGGTTGGCCGTCTAACCTCGGAAATGAGGGCCAATTTCGCATCACTGGTTGTAGCCATGATGCGTGATAATACAGATGGTGTGATCAAGGCAATTAGTCGAATGGGCATGATTCCTGACGATGTCAATATGGAATTGCTACGGACAGACGTCGATCAATTACGGGACAAATATTACGACATTCCATTGCAACAAATTAGTATTGGCGATGCAGTTAATGATTTGTTTTCTGTCGCGCAAAGACACTATATTCAGATACCAGCCAACCTGACATTATTGGGGAAAACATTGCTTACCATGGAATCGATGGTAGAACGATTGGATCCTGATATCAGTATTATGAAAATTGCTGAACCATTTGGCCGCAAGTTGTTTAAGGAACAATATCACCCTAAAAAGCTGGCTGAATCGGCTTTTCGCCAATGGAGTGAATATGGAGAAATAATTGCAGATATACCAAAGAACATCCGGGAATTAACATCGATCGTAAAAAGGGGAAAACTACCAATCGAAATCTCGATGGACAAAGCGGATCTATTCATAAAGAAGCTAAATCGAATCAGCAACCGGCTATCCTTCAGCATCGTTTTACTTTCATTTAGCATTATTATGGTCGGGCTAATTATTGGATCCGCGTTAGGCGGAAAAAGTTCGATCCTTTGGAATATACCAGCTATTGAGATTGGTTTTATTGTCGCTACATTAATGTTTCTTTGGCTCTTGTTTTCGATTTTCAGATCGGGACGATTTTGACATGTTGACTTCCGTTTCAGAGTAAAAACAGCAAGCCTTGTTCGCGATGTAGCTTGCTGTTTTATCTCAAAAACCCTTTTTCTCATAGTAATGCACAGACAATTTGTAGGACAACCATGTGACAATAAGACTGATCACAATAAGCAACAATCTAAACAAACTTTGATTTGCAAGTATTGTCTCCACAAAACCATCCAAATACGTAAGGGAGGGATTATGATAGATATTGATGACCATATTTATTATAATACTCACTGTAACGAAGCATACAGCTGTTAACAGACCAGCGGTAATATACCCACTCAAAATACCTAAAGGATGAAAAACCGACATAGCCAAACATAAGCCCGAAAACGCTAATAATATATCCCGCCCTGTCATCAGTCTTGTTGGAAATGGCGCATATTGATCAAACAGAAAGACATACGTACAGACAATCACTGCCGCGGGTATAAACCACATCACACCTGATATATATTTCGCCAGGACAATTTTGCTTCTTGTTACTGGCAGACTATTGATTAGCGCAGGCTGTTCATCGTACGCCACATTAAGCGGTATCCAGAATGCCAGAACAATAAGAAGCATAATATGATCTATCGGTTCCCCACTGGTAAAGAATTTCGTAAACGGAATAAACAAAACGAATCCCAGCAAATAAAAATAAGGTTTCGGAATGCGTAATTCCCTACGCAAGAGATTGATTAGCATGTTCATCCTCCTTAACCGTGTAAAAAATAATATCCTCAAGTGTCGCCCTTTCTATAGCCACTTGCTGTTTCCATAGATTCGGAAATGAACCACAATCTAAACATAACCCGGCAAACCCAACATCCGTTTCCTTCACCCCAGTTAATAATGATCGCGTTTTTGCTGTCAACAATTCCTTAGGTCCCTTCACAACCGCGTATTGATCAAGCAGGGCATCTTTTTCCTTACTAAACACAATTTCGCCGTTGTGAATAAACGTGATGTAATCAGCCACTTTCTCAAGATCGGTAGTGATATGCGTCGAAAAGAAAACAGCTTTATTTTCATCCTGAATAAAGTCCTGCAGTAATTCTAGTAACTCCCTGCGAAACACCGGATCAAGTCCCGAGGTAGGTTCATCCAGGATAAGAAGCTCCGGGTTATGGGAAAATGCTATCGCCAGCGAGAATTTAATCTTCATTCCTTTAGATAGCCGCTTCACTTCTGCGTGTAATGGGAGGTGGAACTTATGGATATAGTCATAGAATAATTCGTCACTCCAGTTTTCATAAAACGGTGCGATTATTCGTTTATGTTGTTCAATCGATAAATGTTCATAAAAATAACTTTCATCATGAACAAACCCGATTCGCCCTTTGATGGCCACTGTGCTCTGCCTATGATTTCTGCCAAAAATAGTAATTTCCCCGCTGTCTGCACGGATCAAATCCATCATACAGCGAATCATCGTACTCTTTCCCGCCCCATTTGGTCCGATAATACCTGTGATGAACCCTTTTTTCACATCAAAACTAATGTTTTTCAGCGCAAAATTAGGAAAGTGCTTTCCCATATTCCTAACCTCAATCATATTTTCCAAGCGACTCACTCCTCATAAAGCAATGTCATCATCTCAATTAACTCATCTAAACCAATATCAAACGCCTTGCTGTCTTCAAGCATTTTTATCATTTGTTCCTCGATTACTTTTAATTGATTTTCCTTCAACAGTTCCGGATTATGAGAAGCTACAAAGGACCCTTTCCCCGGGAACGTTTCGATAAAGCCTTCCTTTTCCAATTCCTCATACGCCTTCTTGGTTGTAATCACACTAACTTGAATATCTTTAGCTAGTTTGCGAATCGATGGCAGACTTGCCTTTTCCACTAAATCGCCATGCAAAATTTGCTCTTTCATTTGATTTTTAATTTGCATATAAATTGGCTGATCTAAGGTATTAGAAATAATGATATTCAAAGCATCACCCTCTAACCTGTTCATTCTGTATATGTATAATATATACAGAATGAACAGATCTGTCAACACTATTTTTTAAAATTAAAATGGTCTGCAATACAGATTTTACGCTACATGTTTGGTTATATTTAATTTTTGTCACCCTTTTCGGAACAATGATTGCCTTTTGGTTTTATGTTGAAAGTTTACAAAGCCTTCGCCCCCAGGATGCAAGCTTACTGGGCGGTTTGGAACCTTTATACGCCATTCTAACAACAGTCCTGTGGTTACTGAACCGTATGGGTTTTTCCAATGGATTGACACCTGCTGTATTATAGGAATGACATTAATAATAGTATTGAAAAAGGATCCTTCTACAAGGGACAAAGAATAAGAAAGCATGAAAGGACTTCCCATGTTGATCGGGCAGTCCTTTGAAAGTAGTTGTTCTTGAACTTTCATCTCACGTTTAATTAAGAATCCAGCTATCTTAAAATCTTCATTTTCAAATCCATATTTAACCAATTTTAAAGCAAATAATGCAATAGATACTATGAATGCAATAATCGCTACTGTCATAAACCATTTTTCCATTCCACAATCTCTCCCGCGCTATTCAGGAAAATCACAAACCCTACAGCCTTTCGTTGAAAATATAGATACCCACCAAGGCAAATATATGAACCATCTTTTTCTTCTCTCCTGTCTTTACTAATCAGACAAATGAAAAAGTAAACCAAGCGTATCTCAAGCAAGTTATTTTTACAATTGTAGGCATCTATTTGATTTTGTGTTTCCTGCTATTCGTTTAGTAAGGAACGACTAGGATTAAAAACCAAGCAGGAATAACAAAAGGTGCTGGTCTTCATTTCAAACAGATCTATAATCACCTTTTTCCAAAGACCCATCTTGATCTGGATACGAAACAGATTCTCCCATTACAAGCTGGGTTAAAGCGGGCATGTTTACCATTTTCTTGTCACATACTTTTATGATCCTTTTCTCGACATGCTGCTGTAATGGATAAAAAAACACTTTTCATCATAGTATTAAATTAAATGGACATGCTGTTGAAAGGTGCAAAAGGGGCGATTTATCAGTGAATTTCATAACAAACACCGTACGAATTGTTGTCCGCTTTTTCTCGGAGCGATTCTATGACCAATCCGCACAAATGGCTTATTACTTTATGTTATCTCTATTCCCTTTTCTTATATTCGTTTTTAGCCTGATTGGTTTTTTGCAGGTTGACCCGGACACGATCCTGGAAATGGTTGAACCGTTCGCACCCGAGGGGACATATAACATGATCCGCAATACATTGGAGGGTATATTAGCCAAGGGCAGAGGGCAATGGTTGTCCTTTAGTTTGATTGCCGCATTTTGGCTGGCATCGATGGCTATTCAATCACTTGTGCGCTCATTAAACAAAGCATATAAAATAAGAAGAAATCAGTCATTCTTTTTACAAGGAATTATGATTGATTTATTACTTACATTTGGATTTATGGTTATTTTGTCGTTGTCATTAGTTATTCCAATTGTAGAGGATATTGTTCGTAATTATGTTCTGACGAAAGTGACCGTCGAGGCATTGTGGTACCGTTTATGGTTCTTTACAAAATGGGGTCTTGGCACCTTATTCCTTTTGTTCTTCTTTACCATCTTATATAAAGTGACGCCCAGTATCCGCTTACCATGGAGAAAGGTTTTTCCGGGAGCGATATTCGCAACGATCGGCTGGCAGGTTGTATCTATTGGCTTTGCCAGATATGTCGGGGTCAGCAATTACACTGAATTATATGGACAGCTTGGAAGCATTATTGTCTTAATGATATGGTTTTATCTTACAGCAGTTATACTGTTAATCGGCGGATTGATTAATGCATCGGTGTATAAGAAAAGTGACAAATGAGGAGACCCTTGGCTTAGGGTCTGGATTTTACTTATATACTATTTTAAACCGTTCACATAAAACAGGAATTTGACGATGGAACGTTTGATTTACTTCCTCCAATTCCTTTTTAAAAAATGATTCATGAATACGAGCCAATATTCCAACGTACGGTCCCCTTCACCTTTCAGACAAGCATGCTCGGCGGTGACGGCATCAAAAGTAACCACCTCTACAGATGTAGTTATAGCGATTGATCCAATGGATTTAAATGGATTTACCAATTTCCATTAAACCACTTTTAACGGATTCGCTTTGTAACAATATGAGAAACTCCAGCAATCCCATACCGCCTTTCAACTGGTTACAATGCTTGCCGTGCAAACACAGTTTTGAGGTGTTGTAAGTATGTCTCCTAAGTTGAAAAATAAGTTTATGTTGTTTAAAATCAATCTATTAGACCTATACTAATTTTATTATCATAAAAAGGAGTTGACAACCCCATGTCAATGTTTAGTTGTGCGTATTTCGGCAAGAAAATAAAGGACAACCAACCATTAAGTGCAATAGATATTAAATTTGTTAAAGGAACTGATTTCTCGGATAGAGAAGGGGAATTTATCCAAGTTTACTTAAACGCACTGCAAAGAGAGGTGCCAATGATTGTTACAACTTCTGACTCCGAAAGCCAAGAAACATGGACAGGATGGCCTGTCACCGTATGCAGCCAGCAATGTGGCAGTAAGTTGAAAACAGCCTTAGAGCAAGATATCAACTTTTCCCGGTAATGATCAATCAGTTTCCTTCATGATCAACTCTCACGTGTATCGATCAGTCCTTGCTCGTTTTCAATAACCAACCGTTCAACCCAACCACCACGAAATTCCCATGCCTATTTCAAGCATGGGAACCTATTATTCTATTCATCTCGTTTCACATTCTTAAAGCACACGATAGTAAACAATGCCGCTGCCAGTGTCCAAATCGCCACAACAACGATTGGCATCCAGGAATGGGTTTCATGCATGTCAATCAGTTGCGGGATTGGAAAATAACTCGCAATTTTCATGGTAAGGCTATCATCGGCAAATCCCAATAATTCAATCATTGGCGTAAAGCCGAATAGAAACATGATCGGCATTAAGTATGCTGTTGTGATACCGACAGATTTGACAAACAGTCCCACTCCGATTCCCAAAAACAAGAAAAACAGGAACAATAATACCAATCCAATGATCGTCTGAACATGCAGGAGCGGTTCAATACCCATAATTAACAGAGAAATCGCTAGACTAACGACAGTTAATAATGTCGTGACAAGACTTTTACCAATGATAATATCCATAAATGATGCCGGTGATAGAATAAGCCCGCGCAATGTTTTCTTTTCATTTTCTTCAGCCATCAGCATCATCATACAACCTGCCGCTACTGCAGAATAGGTAACGCCAACGACTATATAGATGATCATCATTGGCATTTCCTCATCCGTTCCTTCCCCCATGCGGCTATAGAGTATTGCCATCACAATAGGCAATATCGGAGTGAACAGGACCATGGTATTTTTCATAAAATCTTTGATATCTTTTTCAAAAATTGCTTGTACCCGTTGTGCATTCATTTAAACCAGCTCCTTTCCGGTGACTTTCAGGAAAATCTGACCCAGTGTCGGTTTATCTGTATGCATCGTTTTAACACGGTTGCTTTTGATCAATTCAGCTATTGCATCGGCACTTGCCTCATCTTTCTCAATCACTAAACGCTCCCCATCAAATGTTTCTACATGAAAAGCGTAGGTAGAATACTTGTATCTTAGAGTCTCGGGTTCGTCCAATTCCTGCAGTTTCCCCTGATGCAAAAAAGCTACCCGATCACATAATGCATTCGCTTCTTCCATATCATGAGTATTAAGAAAAATAGTTGTGCCCGCTTCATTCAATGCCTGTAAGCTCCGGTGGATATGGACGACATTACCCGGGTCCAGTGCTGATGTCGGCTCATCCAGTAATACCAGTTTTGGCTGATGGATCAGTGCCTTTGCCAGCAGCACACGCTGTTTCATTCCTTTAGACAGCTTGGAAACCTGTTTTTTCTTTTCATCTTGCATATTAACCTGCTCCAGTATGCTATCAATCTGTTTGATTGGCGCATGGTACAACTTGCAAAATAGCTTGAGGTTATCAAAAACAGTCAATCGTTCATATAAAGCACTATTATCCGATAGAATCCCGATTTGCGATTTAAAAGCTGCTGATTGGAATTTCTCCGGCTGCATCCCAAGTACATTTATTTCCCCTGCTGTTCGGATAAGTTCACCCGTTAATAATTTAATCATGGTTGTTTTCCCAGCACCACTCGGTCCAAGCAGTCCAAAAATTTCTCCTTGTTTGACCTCAAAACTGACATCGGCAAGTGCTGTTTTTTGACCGAATACCTTATTCAATCCCGTGACTTCAATGATATTTTCCATCTGCCAATCCTCCCTTGCTGATCTGCCTCTATCATATGGTGTATCGTTGACAAATGCAGTCATTCAAGGTGAATTGTATTCATTTGCAGATGAATTGTAACCTTTTCAGGTTGAAATTCACCACCATTTACACCAACCAATCGCAAACATTAGCCGAGTTGTACCTATCTTAGGTTGAAAATCTCCTGGATGGCTTGAATTTTTGTTCGGGATAAAGGGATCGTGGACTGTGCCTTATTATTTATCTTTAATGAATAAGTGTTTTTCGACCATGTGATGATTTCCCGGACCTTTTGTAAATTAACAATATATGATCGATGGCAGCGGTAAAAACCATATAACTCCAATTTTTTCTCAATCTCAGCTAAGGTGGAATCCAAGGCAAAGGATTCGTCATTAATCACGATGGAAGATTTCCCATCCTGACTTTCAATATAATCGATTTCCGTTGGATCGAACAAAATGACTTTATCATCAACTTTCGCCGGTATTTTAAATAACTTTTCCACAGTCAAATTGGTTGTCGTCTCTTTGGCAGCAGCTTGCTCTTCTTTTGTCTCTGTTTCCAATTCATGTAATCCTTGATCCTGCAATCGATAAACGACCTCGCCAAGTAGCAAGGCATGTTCCATGTTGGACACTAATACTAGTGCTGGTTTATGCTCTTGTGCCATCAGCTTGAGCATATCGATAAAGGTATTGATGGTAAGCACATCGACACCGTGGATCGGATCCTGGAAAACGTTCATTGCGGCACCTGTCATATAATGCTTGGCAAAAAAAACCCGTTGAATTTCCGATGCACTGCATTTTCCTAACGCTGTTTTCGTACAGTTTTGCAGCTGGAACATCACCAAAATTTCTATAAGCGGCATTTGGCAGCCGAACCATTTATGAAAGAATTTTATATTTTCCTGTACTGTCAGCCGCTCATACAGCCCTTCCCGATAATCAAACAAGCTCACATCAGGGTTTTTCCTTAGTACCTCAGCTAACACCGCCTGTAAATCCACATCACTATAGATCGCGGTCGTCTTAGAACTGCTGACATCGATAGAAAATTCGGGAAGTATTGTATTTGCTGTCATCTGTTGATCTATTTTCAATGTTGTCATCATCATTCTCCTTGGCTCTTTTGTGCTGTGATTGCAACAGTTTAAAAAATGGGCTAACAAAAAAGTGTCACGAGAAATGATGGCTTCACGAGACACTTTTAGATAACATTCGTGATTCAAAAACAGTATTTTGCCTACTATTCTACCACAACCGCTGTACCGTATGCGATTACTTCTGAAGCGGTATTCATTACCTGGGAGGTTAGATAGCGTATATCGACAATGGCATTCGCTTGAAGCATTTCTGCCTCATTCACCATTCGGTTTAACGCAATATCTCTTGCCTTCTTCATCAGATCAGAGTACCCTTGGATTTCTCCACCAACAAGGGTTTGCAAACCTGCACCAATATCCCGGCCAACATGCTTCGACTTTACAGCGCTGCCTTGAAACAACCCCTTCACGTCCATTATTTTCTTGTCCGCTATCTCATTTGTCGTTGCCAAAATCATGGTTTCTTCCTTTTATATATGAATACATCTACAAAATGCAGTTGCGCAGATTTTATCAGCGACTTTTACTAGTTTATCAGCGATTTTTCTGATTTTATCAGCGACTTTTACCAGTTTATCAGCGATTCACATTTTCAGCAGCCTGCCCCATTATTGTGATTTACCTCTACATGAAACTGGAATTTCCTCTGTGACTTCATCCCCTGAGATTAGATAGGCTTTTTCATGGAGATTCACGACGGGGCAAATATGGTTTGGGATGATTCGCACCTTTTCACCAATGGTGACTTGACCTCTGAACCTAGCATCGTAAATGATCGCATGCTCGTCGAATACATCCGAGATGGTTACACCGCCATACTCCATAATATGACCCAGTCCCTTTGTTTTCGTCAACCCTGTACTTCTCGTTTGCGATGTAATCCCTTTAGCACCCACATCTGTGATCACACGCTCCCAGGTTGGCTTGGAAATGACACTTGTAAGTATCGTGGCGGCGCATCTTTCAAGTGATCCTATGACGTTCCCTTGAGAGGCATCCATAAAAACGTACGTACCCGGTCTTATTTCTGTTACACCTTTAGGAATGGGCAGCTGCAGCATAAACGGTGGTGTAGACCCAATACTGATGACCTCTGCTTTCATCCCCATTTCCTCAGCAATTTCAGCAAAAGATAGGGTACGGTTCACAGCTTCTTCAAATAATTGTCTGCATTCATGATGATCATTTGCTTTATACGTATGGCCATCATGTGAAAAAATGCCTTTAAATTGGATGAATCGAGCCTCTTTCAACGCGATCATAACCATCTTAAAATCATCCCGCTCGATAACACCTGAACGACCCTCACCAACTTCAATTTCAATGAGTACTTGTGCTTTTTTTGGGGCATCTTGAAATACCCGTTCAATTTCCTGTATATGCTCCACACAATCAATCGCAAAGGAGATATTAATCGTCTCGGCAAGTTTTTTGATACGGTTCAATTTTGTTTCACCGACGATTTCATTGGCGATAAAGATGTCCGTTAATCCATATTCTTCCATTACTTCCGCTTCACCAATTTTTGCTACAGTAATGCCGGTTGCACCTAACTCCTCTTGCATTCTGGCGAGATTTGGCATTTTGTGTGTCTTCGTATGCGGCCGTAATGCAACCTGTTGTTCATTTGCGTAGGCTTGCATGTCCTGCAGATTCTTCATCATCTTGCCTTTATCGATTAGCAATGCTGGTGTATCTATATCGTTAACTTTCATTGTATCATCCCTTAATTTATATATTCCCTTCACTTTTTACGGCACATCACTCTGCTATTATATCATGCACAAGCGAAAGACAGTTCAATTCTTCTTCACTTTTGCAGAATGAGAAAGGTTCAATGATTGCATAGTTTACCAGCTTGTATTTCATAAAAAAGCAAACAATCCAAATTTGTCGAAATATTTCGAACATTTTATATAACAAGAGAGAAAATAAAGCTTTACTTTGCGTATTTTTGTGCGATAATATTCTAGAAAATACTGCCATGGAGGGAGCTGAACGCACCCCATAACTTATTACGGAAAAGAAATAAATCAACAAACGAAAGTTGAATCATATCATAAAATGGGGGTTAGTAGCGTGGCCAAGAAAAAGATTAATAGATTCATTGGGTTGGTTCTTGTATGTACATTAATTTTAAGTTTATGTTTGCCTCAAACCGGTTTCGCCAATGACGAAAAGAGCACAAACTCGTTAGATAACACTATCACACTGCAGAAGGGGAAACACCTGGGAAAGCAATGAATGAGATTGGTGATACTCTGGTATGAGATTACACCCGCCAATGAGGATATAACGGCAAATACGCATATACGACTGAAGGTGTCCAGTGAGGCTGCCTTTCAAATTAAGGTTTATCCAAGCAAGGAAAAAGCAGATAACGATGACACGTTTGCCAGGTATCAGGCATTTACCTCTGACAAACAACCAGCTGAACTGGATTTTCCTTATGCATGGGATGGCCCATACTACATGAAGGTAGTTTACTTGGGTGACGAAGAAAATGAGGAACCGACTGCAAATCCGGAACCAGTTGACTATCAAATTAATTATGAGGCTATAAAACTGCCACCTGCTGATCTGATGGATGAGCCTTGTCTGGTGGAATTAAGCGCTGCCCAGAAAAAATCAGGGGCAGAGATCATATCCGAATTACGGCTAGTTCGGGACGAGTTATTAGAAAAAACTGATAAGGGCAGAGAATTGACAGACCTGTATTATGATGCTTCTCCACATCTGGTTGCCAATATGCTATTTGACAGCATCCTTCGTGCGATTGGTGCAGATACAAATGGGACAGCAAAAACATCAATAAAAGTGGTTGTGAAAAAAGGCACCCCGCCACCAGCACCAGAAGTGAAGTCAGTGAGTAATAAATCGACTGTTGTAACAGGTAAGACTTTAGCTGATTTAAAAGTAACTATTAAGAATAAATTGAAAAAGGTTATCGCTACCGGGAACGCAGACAGCAAAGGTAATTTCAAAGTCAAAGTAAAAAAACAAAAAGCCGGGACAACACTTTATGTTACGGTAACGGATCCAGCGAAAAGACAAAGCAAGGCCAAAAAAGTGGTGGTGCAAGACAAGATTCCTCCACAAGCACCAAAAGCAAATGCCATAACGACCCGTGATACGGCATTAAAAGGAAAAACTGAAGCACATGCAACCATCACCGTCAAACATAAAGACAAAAAAATTGCCGCAAAAAAGGCGGATAGCAAAGGTAATTTCAAGGTAAAAATCAAGAAGCAAAAAGCAGGAACAGTACTTTATATAACAGCCACGGATAAAGCTGGCAACACCAGCAAGGCCAAGAAAATGACTGTGAAAAAAGATAAAAAGAAATAGCGATGATCTACAAGGTTTTTTGACAGTTGAGGCTGTAACCGAACATATGGTGACAGCCTATTTATAGTCAATTCCTCCATCTATAGAAATATTTGGGATAGCTTTAATTCCAATCCTGTTAAAACATGAATGGAGATCGTATCCTCTTTTGTAAAAACTCCATGAAAATTATACTGATCATCAATTAAATGATGGATTTCAACGGATTCGTTAGCAGGGTCAACTAGCCAGTACTCTTTCACCCCTGATTTTTCATAAAGTTGATATTTCTCCCATCGATCCAGCTTAATGGATGAAGGGGAAAGAACCTCAACAATCATATCAGGCGCCCCATTACAGCCTTTGTCATCAAGTTTATTTTGATCACACACAATCGATAAATCAGGCTGGACCACATTGTCTATATCATTATCCTGTTTGTTTTCCACCGATAGTCGTACATCAAAGGGTGCAAAAAACACTTCACAGTCCTTATCCCGCAAAAAAACAGAAAAGGCTGTAGATAACTCCCTAAGAACCTGTTGATGTCTGCGTGAAGGGGCAGGCGACATATTGAAAATTTTCCCATCAATCAATTCCACCCTCTCCCCCTCATTCCACGTTTGATAATCGGCATAGGAATAGGTCCTTTTTTCATTTGGAATGGCCATCCAATCATTCCTTTCGACTTATGCTTACCATCATATTATCACAATCAACTGTGTAATACATCTTCCCTGGATTCATCATTATATTTATCTGTCATTAGTTGGGCAAAAGGAGCCCGCGTTTCCATGAATTTGACGGGTAAGAGGTGAGTTCCCTGTACATCATATAGATTAATTTTTCCTGATCCTCATTCTCCGTTACGTTCACAAAAAAATAAACAAATTATCAAAAAAACAATAACGTGAGGAATAGCCCAATCAAGGTTATAATCAGAATTGGTATCGTTAACATGATCCCTGTTTTAAAATAGGTTCCCCATGAAATTTTCACTCCTTTTTGTGATAAAACATGGAGCCATACCAAAGTGGCAAGGGAACCGATTGGTGTGATTTTTGGCCCTAAATCAGATCCAACCACATTGGCATAGATAAGTGCCTCTTTCAAAACTCCAGATGTATTTGTTTCCGCATCGCCAACGCATCGATCATAACTGTTGGCATATTATTCATAATGGATGATAAGAATGCTGCGATAAAGCCCATTGCGATCGTAGCTATGAATAAACCTTGTTTTGCTGCAGTTTGAATAACAGCAGCTAATGTATCCGTCAGTCCGACATTACCCAATCCATATACCACTACATACATCCCGATGGAGAAAAATACGATATTCCAAGGTGCTCCCTTTATGACTGACCTCGTATCAACTGCCTTACTATTTCTCGCCATCAAAATGAAGAAAACCGATATCACACCTGCAATAATAAAAACAGGAAGATGAATGAACTCACTTGCAAAGTAGCCAACAACTAATAATCCAGGAACATAGCATGATAGGTGAAACATGTTATGATCTCTTATTGCAGCCTTAGGTTGACTTAATTTAGAGACATCATATGATCTTGGAATACTCTTTCGAAAGTACATTAATAATACCGTTATGGTTGCAGCTAGTGAAAAAAGGTTGGGAATGATCATTCTGGACGCATATTCCACAAAGCCAATGCCAAAAAAATCTGCTGAAACGATATTAACCAAATTACTTACTATAAATGGCAATGATGTCGTA
The DNA here is from genome assembly GCF_039548255.1 of Lentibacillus songyuanensis. NCBI lineage: Bacteria > Bacillati > Bacillota > Bacilli > Caryophanales > Bacillaceae > Lentibacillus > Lentibacillus songyuanensis. The sequence continues at coordinate 62,120 of NZ_JBCLVH010000006.1, read as the reverse complement.
TCTGCAATAAAACCACTCGCCATAATAAACGAAAAAATCATTTTTTCTTTGAAATCTATATTTCGAACCATAGCAAGCACAAACGGGGTAAGTATTAACGCAGCACCATCGTTGGCAAACAAGGCAGCAACAATTGCACCTAAAATACTGATATTGATATAGATAAACATCCGTATCCCGTTGCCTTTTGCGATTCGGGCCATATGAAGTGCTGCCCACTCAAACAACCCTATGTCATCTAATATGAGTGATATGAGGATAATCGCAACAAATGTCAAGGTTGCGTTCCAGACAATTTCGGTTACTGCTATGACATCGCTAAATCCAACTACCCCCACGATTAAAGCAAGAACGGCTCCACCAATGGAGACCATCCAATCGATACCCTTTAGGCTGCCAAATCACTAAAACGAGTGTTACTAAAAAGATTATAATTGCCAGTATTAGTGTTGATGACAAAGTATGTATCCCTCCCTATTAACAACAATTAATTCGTGTTCCCTTTTTTTCTAATTCTTTTAATTTTTCATCCTGACTTGGTAATTGGTCAAGAATCTGCTGAACAAATGGATAGTACTGATTACCCTTATTAATAGAGTAGAAAATCCATTGCCCTTTTCGTTCTTCTTTCACCAATCCAACATCTCTTAATTTCCTTAGGTGTTGACTAATCGATGGTTGACTTGCTTGAAAAATCTCCACAAATTCGCAAACACAACAATCATGATGATCAAGTATTTTTACCATAGTTAACCGCGTTTTATCGCCTAACAATTTCAAGATCATTGCTGCCTTTTCCATTTCAACAGTCGTTTTAGGCATATTTACATCCCCCACCCTTCATCTGGATATCATCATATAATTAATTGCTTATTTGATACAAATGATATGATTCTAAAATCAAATTACGATTGATTCGCTATAAAAAAATTAGTTAATATAAAAATAGAAAACTGTTCAATTGAAGGTTGAACAGTTTTCTTGACTACTCTTTCATTTTTACAAGTCTTAGTGCATTTAAAATTACAATTAAAGCAGCCCCTGTATCACTTAATACTGCTAACCAAAGTGTCAGCCATCCTGGAAAGATAAGAATCAATGCGATACATTTTATGATTAGGGAAAAGCCGATGTTTTGTTTGATAATTGCTAATGCCTTTCTGCTTAATTTAATCGTATGTGGCAACTTTTCTAGGTTATCTGCCATTAAGACAATATCAGCAGTCTCCATGGCTGTATCCGTTCCAGCACCACCCATGGCAATCCCTAAATCGGATGTGGCTAGTGCTGGTGCGTCGTTAATTCCATCACCAACCATAGCTACTTTATGACCTTCACGTTGCAGTTGTCTAATTGCATTGACTTTATCCTCCGGCAATAGTTCAGCAAAGTAACGAGTCACATTTGCCTCGTTGGAAATCACTTCAGCTGTACCTTGGTTATCTCCGGTCAACATAACCACCTGTTTGACACCAACCTGTTTCAAGCCGTTCAATGCCTTTACAGTAGTGGTTCGAATAGTATCCGCAACAGCGATCATCCCCATTATCTCCTGTCGTGTACCAATTATTACCACTGTTTTTCCTTTGTTTTGTATCTCATTTACCCTGGACTTCACATCATCAGATACTATATTCATCCCTTCAAACAATGTAAGGTTCCCAGCATAATAAACTTTTCCATCAATGGTTGCCTGCACACCCTTACCGACGATACTTTTAAACAACTCCCCATTCTTTGCCTGAACTCCTCTATCTTTCGCATATTCGACAATCGTTTTGGCGATTGGATGGGTGGAGTAATCTTCTAATGTGAACGCTAGTGCTAGTAATTCTGCTTCAGACGTCGTTAATACCTTCATTTCAGAAACTTTAGGCTTTCCTTCTGTCAACGTGCCGGTTTTATCAAATGCTATTGTTTTGATAGCGCCTGCCCTTTCTAAAAAGGTACCGCCTTTGATTAAAACGCCATTCTTTGCTGCGTTCCCAATTGCCGAAACAATTGCCACAGGGGTAGATATAACCAATGCACATGGACAAGCAACAATCAGTAACGCAAGCCCTTTATAAACCCATTCTCCCCACGTGCCAAAGCCAAGAAGTGGTGGAACAACGATTACAACTAATGCCAGGACAAACACGATTGGTGTATAAATGCTAGCAAACTTATCGATAAATGCTTGCGCGGGAGCCTTTTGCTCTTGTGCTTCTTCAACCAAATGAATGATTTTGGATATTGTCGTATCTTTCACTAACTTGGTTACGCTGATTTCAATGGAACCACTCTCATTAATGGTACCGGCGTATACCGTGTCACCAGACAGCTTATCAACCGGAATGGATTCGCCTGTGATAGGCGCCTGATTAACACTGGTTTCACCCTGGATGATTTCACCGTCTAATGGAATTCTGTCACCGGGTTTAATCACCACAATGTCGCCAACTGCAACATCATCAACCGGCTTTTTGACTAACTCTGATCCAACTTTCATCCAAGTCTCTGATGGTGCTAAATCCATTAGATTACGAATAGACTTTCTAGTCTGTTCGATCGACCTGTTTTGCAACACATTGCCCAGTGCAAATAACCATACCACGGTGGCACCTTCAAACCATTGCCCGATTAAGGCCGCCCCAATTGCGGCTGCTGACATAAGAACATTCATATCCAGCGAACGACTTTTTAGAGAATAATAGGCGCTTTTCACAGGCTTATAGCCACTTACAACAATGGCAACAGCGTATAAAATCGTTGACATTATTTGGGGGATTCCATAGTAAGAACCGATTAAACCAAGCGCAATTAAAACACCTGAGAAAGTAATCAGACCATATCCTTCTTTGCTTTTTTCAGACGCCTGAGTTTTTTGGTTACTCGTAGTCGGAAAAGCCTTATACCCAAGTTTGGATACTTCAGAGATAATTTCCTCCACACTACCTTCGTGTTCCACCTGCATCTTTCCGATTGAAAAGTTGACACGCACACTCCTAACAGCCGGAATCGTATTTAAATGATTTTCAATACTTTTGGCGCAGCTGCCACAATCCATTCCTGTAACATCGTAAGTTCGCATATTTTTGTTTCGCTGAATTGGTTGGGCTGAATAGCCAAGCTTGTTAATCTCATCTTCCACACTGTCTAGGGCCAAAGCATTGCTGCCAATTACTTGTAATTTTGCCGTATTATAATTGACCTTTGCTTCTTGAATATTGTCTAAACCCAAGAGTCCCTTTTCTATTGTTAAGGCACAAGATGGACAATCCATGCCTTGTATGCGATATTCCATTTTTTCACTTTTATCAGATGTATGAGGATCTGTTTCTTCAACTGTGTTACTACAACAAGATGCCCCGCTTCCATTATCGCAACAAAGCGTTAACACCGGTCCTTTGGATGTTTCTTTACCACAACAGTCATCAACAGCTTTGTCATTTACCCCTTTGGCCTGACTATTACAGCAGCTGTCCATTTCTTTCTCAACCCTACAATTGCAACAGCTTTCATTATCCTCTATAGTTACAGATCCCTTCTCATTAGATCCGCAGCATTTGTCCGACATGGCTCTCACCCTCTAACCTATATGATTTTCACAGCATGCAACATCATTTTCGACATCGTCAAGCACCCGATCAAACATCGTTAATAATTCGCGAACTTGTTGGTTACGTAAGCCGTAATACACGTATTTACCGTCTTGTCTTCCTGTTATTAGTCCGCAACCTTTTAAACACGCCAGGTGCTGTGAAATGTTCGACTGATTCCCCCGTATGTCTTCCACAATTTGCGTTACCGTTTTCTCATTGTCTTTTATACATTCAAGGATTTGAATTCGTGTTTTGTGTGAAAAGCCATGCAGGAACTTTACCTTTGTATCGAGATCGACTTTTAACATGTAATCCCTCCTTATATTAGTGGTTGGTAATATGTTTGTTACCATCATATTACCAACCACTAATATGTGTGTCAATCGAATGCAAAGAATAATAACAAAATAAGCGAACTATCATAGTGTACAATGAATCGACCTATTTTGAATAAAGAGGTGGTCAAATGCCTAATTTACCTGCCACAGACCTTGGGATTATGGCGGAATATTTAACCGCACATAAAGGTGTGATAAATAAACTGGAGCTATATCAAAAAATGGTAACCATTATGGAGCTAAAAGAAATTATTCAATTGCAAACCAACATGATGCAACACACAACCAAATGGATACGTGCCAGCATTTACAGTATATATTTACTTGAGAGGAAGCATCAAAATTTGTTACGAAGGACAGGGCATCTTCCAAAGTGGAAGGTCAGTGTTTCTTCTATGTATTAGTCTCTGAATTGTCCTTCTACCTCAACTGAAAGAACCCTTTCTAACACCGTTTGCACGTCATTTGACCGACTACACCTGATAAATTTGCAAATATAACATTGTCATAGAATCTGCTAACAATCTGCATATTTTCGGGTAATATTAATGAAAGGAATACATAAGAGGAGGAAATAAATACCATGGTACAACCCAAAAAAATAGTCATAGGAATATGGTTGATTATCACAATGACTATTCTAGCAGCATGTGGAAGCAACAATACTGAATCAGCACCAAATGATAACAAAAAAACGGATTCGTCATCTCATTCCGAAGAACATATGGATGAAGATGAAATGGATATGGATCACTCCGGTTCCGGAGAGGTTCCTGAAGGGTTGGAAATAGCAAAAAATCCAGCTTTTGAAGTGTGAGGTAAAGCGATTATCGAATCCGATCACATGAAAGGAATGAAGGATGCCGAGGCAACCATTGTTGGTGCCTATGACACGATCGCTTACACCATTTCTTACACTCCAACAACTGGTGGGGAGCGAGTAATAAATCATAAATGGGTCATTCAGGAGGAAGTTAATGACGCCAAAGATGATAAGCCGTTGGAACCCGGAACAGAAGTCACAGTTGAGGCATCGCATATGAAAGGAATGGAAGGTGCAAAGGCAACAATCGATTCTTCTGAAAAAACAACCGTTTATATGGTTGATTATACCCCTACAACAGGCGGTGACAGGGTCAAAAATCATAAATGGGTAACAGAGGATGAGTTATCTCCGGTGGGATAGTTTAGCCCTTTCAGTAAAATGCAAAAGGTATGTGGGATTTACCCGCATACCTTTTATTCTGGTTAATTATCCACTGCATTGGTTACATGATGATACCATGTCATAATTGCCCAACATTGTCCCTCCTTTTCGGCTTATTTCGTACGGACTTAACAACAAGCTGGTGACAAGCAATTATCGTTGAAGTATGCATCATTTCCGCGTATTCACTCATGGAATGCAATATCAATTCTTGCAACGATAGTTTCTTAATGATAGTTATGCTTTCAACAACTTCGCATTAATCGCAACTATTACTGTACTTAGACTCATTAATACTGCCCCAACAGCAGGACTTAATACGATGCCAATCGGTGCCAATACACCTGCCGCAAGTGGAATAGCCAAAATATTATATCCGGCAGCCCACCATAGATTCTGGATCATTTTCCGATAGGTTTTTTTCGATAAATCGATTAACGAGACTACATCTTTCGGGTTACTTTTGACTAGCACGATATCGGCTGTTTCCATGGCTACATCAGTACCAGCGCCGATTGCGATACCTAAATCGGCAGTTGCTAATGCTGGTGCATCATTGACTCCGTCTCCGGTCATCGCAACTTTCCAGCCTTTTTCTTCTTTGATTTTCTTCACCTGATCCGCCTTTTTATCTGGTAGGACTTCTGCATATACCTCATCAATATCCAATTGTTTGGCAACCCAGTCAGCGACCTTTTTGTTGTCACCGGTTAGCATAATGGAATGGATGCCATTTTCCTTTAGCTTAGCAATAGCCTCTTTCGCTGTTTCTCGGACCATATCGGCGAGGGCAATCATGCCAACTAATTCATCATCTAGCAAAACAAATACGACCGTTTTCCCTTCCTCTGACATCTTGTCAAATTGTTGCTGGTCATACGACAGATTGTTGTCATTGACATAACCTGGACTAACTACATTGACTTTTTTACCATCGATCGTTCCCTGAATTCCTTTTCCAGTAATCGATTCAAAATCGGATATCTTTTTAAGCTTAGCCTCTCTTTCTTTTGCTGATTTTACGATACCAGTTGCAAGTGGATGTTCCGAATTTTGTTCTAGACTTGCTGCCCAGTTAAGGACTTCTTCTTCCTGATACCCTTCATTCGGAACAATATTTGTAACCCCAAATTCGCCTTTCGTTAGTGTTCCAGTTTTGTCAAACACAACTGCATTCAGGTTTCTTGCTCCTTCAAAATTAGTACGATTACGGATGAGTAATCCATGTTTAGCAGAAATCGATGTGGACACCGCTACGACGAGTGGCGCTGCCAAACCGAGTGCATGTGGACAAGTAATAACCATTACCGTAACCATTCGCTCCAGGGCTACATCAAACGGATATCCTAACATCAACCAGACAAATAACGTGACAAAACCTGAAGCTAGGGCAAGGTAAAACAACCATTTGGCTGCTCGATTCGTAATATCCTGTGTTCTGGATTTTGATTCCTGTGCTTCTTTAACCAGTGTTATAACCTGGGACAAGTAGGAATCTTCACCTGTTTTTTCAACTTGTATAGTCAGCGATCCTTCCTTATTTACCGAACCGCCGATCACTTCATCCCCTTGATTTTTTTCTACAGGTACAGATTCCCCAGTTAGCATTGATTCATCAATTGCCGATGTTCCGTCAACGATTATTCCATCAACCGGAATCTTTTCCCCTGGTTTTACTAGAACCTTATCATTGTTTCTTAAATCGGATACCGGTACATCTCTTACCTCATCATTTTCATCCAGCTTATGGGCCTCACTTGGCATAAGCTTAACGAGTTCTTCCAGTGCATTGGATGCACCCATTACCGAGCGCATTTCAATCCAGTGTCCCAACAACATAATGTCAATCAAAGTTGCCAGTTCCCAGAAAAAGTCCTTTCCTTCCAAGCCAAATACAGTAAGGGAGCTATATACATACGCAACTAAGATAGCTAACCCAATAAGCGTCATCATTCCGGGGTTTTTATCTTTTAACTCGCTAACCCCACCAGTAATAAACGGCCAACCACCATAGAAAAAGATAAATGTAGCAAGTACGAATAAAATATATTGATTATACGGCACTTGCCAATCCACGCCAAGGAAGCTTTGAATCATCGGCGATAAAATAAGGATAGGAATCGTAACGATTAAGGAAATATAAAACCGTTTTTTAAAATCCTTCACCATGTGTTCATGATGACCATGATGATCGTGGCCCCCATGACCATGTCCGTCATGTGCACTATGCTCATGATGATGTTGTTGTTCGTGGTTATGGGTAGCATGATTGTGTGCTTCATGGTTATGGTGTACTTGCTGACTATCATGGTCATGTTTACTTTGTTCATGTTCATTATGGTCTGTCATACATATCGATCTCCTTTTTCAATGTTTCAGAAGGTTATCCTTTCCGCTCTCCCCCTAACATACTATACCCCCCTATAGTATTTGTCAAACCTTGTTTTAATTACTAGGTCCTCATCATTAACTATACTGCCCCAAAACAATCATAACAGTCCCGTCTTTCACAAATAATGATAGATCAAGGGAACAATTTATGACCAAAGTTATTAGCTTACCTCCACATAAAAACGATTACACCAATATAGTACCTATTAGGGAGAATCTAAACCATTTTCACTCTATATAGAAAATGATGAAAGTCATCCGTTTGAAAAGCATAAAAATAAACAAACCGCCACGTTCGACAGTTTGCTTATTTTCAGGATTATTTAACCCATTTATACCCAACACCCCACACCGTTTTAAAATATTGATCAATCGGGAAACCAGCCTGCCTAACTTTTTCTCTTATGTTCCGTACATGCGAATCAACAGTCCTTCCTTCTGTATCGGAATGATACCCCCATATCAATTCAATCAGTTGTTCCCTGGCAAAGACTTGATTCGACTTTTTCATGAAGAGTCCGATCATGGCAAATTCCTTTGGGGTTAGCTTAATGACTTGATGTTTGTATAAAAGTTCGAAGCGGTCTTCATCCCATAATAAACCATGTATTTCAATATGTTTGGTAGGGCTCCTTCTACGCAACAAGGCTTCCATTCTAGCTACTAATTCATCTTCGTTAAAGGGCTTTGTTATATAATCATCGGCCCCAAGCTTCAGTCCTTTGACAATATCCTCCCGCTGTTCACGAGCGGTCACCATAATAATAGGCACATCAGAAACACGCCTAATTGCCTGGCACAGTTCCCACCCATTCATTTCCGGCATCATAATATCCAGTAAGACGATATCAAATGTTTCATTGTCTATATAGGTTAATGCAGCATTTGCCCCTAACGCTTTTGTACAGTTGAAATGGTGTGGTTGTAGATACAATGCTAATAAATCCAGCATACGTTTTTCATCATCAATTAATAGCACCTTATTCATCATCGTCACCTCTTTTTAATGTAATGATGAAGGTTGTCCCTTTTCCTCGATTACTTTGGGCTTCTATTCTTCCATCATGTGATTCGATAATTTCCTTGGCAATCGCCAGTCCTAAACCTGTTCCACCACTTTGCCTCGACCGTGATTTTTCCACACGAAATAAACGGTCAAATATATACGGCAGATCGGCTTTTGGTATCCCTTCCCCTTCATCAGAAATAAAAATACGTATTACCTCTGGAGACTGTTTCACTTCCAATAGAATCTGATTACCTATAGCAGAATGCTTTTTAGCGTTATCTAAAATATTGATGAAAACCTGCTGAAATCGCTCAGGATCAACGTAAGCAATAATGTTTTTCGGGCAGCGCACTGAACACACGATATTTTTCTCTTCAAGCACTCGATTCATCCGATCGATTACGGTCTGAATAAGGTCATACAGTACCACATCTTCACGATTAATTGAAAATTTATTTTGATCCATTTTAGCAAGATCGAATAAATTCTTAACTAACTCAGACATCTGGCTTGTTTCTTCACGAATTATAGCTGTATATTCTTTTAATTGTGACTCCGATATTGTTTGGCGGTTAATGACATCGGCATAGCCCTTTATATAAGTTAAAGGTGTCCTAAGTTCATGCGAAATGCTAGCCAGAAACTCATTCCTAGCTTTTTTCAATTGGTCAATGTCGTTTGACAATGTTCTGATTGATTTCGCCAGCTCTCCTAATTCATCTTTACGATCCATTCGCAACTCGACCTTATTTCTGCCCTTACTAAGTTGTTCCGTTGCTTCCTTCATTTTAATGATCGGGAGGGTAACAAACCTGGACAAAATAAAGATAGTAATAATCGTTAGTATGACTGTGATAAAACCGATAACGATAAATTGGTCACTAAGCTGATCGACAATCTTTTCTACGGTATTCGTATTCGCAAACATGAAGACATTGCCTTTATGCCTTCCATCGATTGTAATTGGACTATCTGTAACAATATATTCTTTCTGTTTCCATCGGTCTTCAATAATCTTACCCCTAGCAGGTATCGTGTCCTTCTTAGTATGCTTGATCACGTTCATCATTTCCTGTTCAACCGGATCAGATGAAACGATTGTATTGCCTTTTTCATCCGTTACAATAACAACAAAATCGGAAACAGATTCCATGATACCTACATGCTCTAATGTTGACTGATTAAAATTATCCTCCAATACATCCCGATGTGTATTCCCACGGGCTAATGTACTTTCCATCACTTCATTAATCCGTTCATTTGCCAGGTTTGTATACAGAGCTAGAAATAAGAATAACTCCAGCACGAGAATAAACATAAAAAACAGTAATCCGATTTTAAATGAAAGTTTACTAAACATAGTCTACCTCTTTACGCCCAATAATTTGATTGAACAGGTCAAACACTTTCGATCAACTCATTTAGTGTACTTTGCCATTGACTATAATTTGATCCCAAGAATTCATATTGTCGTTGGACAAAAATGCTTGGTTCTTTGTTGTGTAGATCGCAAACTGTTGATTGTTTTTCGGATTTTGAGCAATAAATACAGGCCCATCTTCAATCAAATCAGGTAATTTCAATTCCTCTTGCTCACCATTCTTCGTTGTATATTTCACTAGAGATGGAGCAGTGTTATAACTCGCGTAAAATAAATTATCTTCGTTAAAAAATACAGCTGTACCCTGAGCTTTATCTGTAATCAATTTAAAAGCCGCTCCCCCATCGGTTGACAGATAAACTCCGGTAGTTGTGGCTGCTGCAACCAGATTTGAATTAGAAGGATGAATGGCTAAGGCGAATAAATCTCCGTCTAGGCCCTGTGCCTCAACACTTTCCCACGACTCACCACCATCCGTACTATTATAAAAACCTTGTTCCAACTCCGAGTTTTTCTCCGGATTCATTAGGAAAATGTCGTGACTCTTGTATCCTACTGCCATTCCATGAAAATCAGTCTCTCCTTCAAACTTAACACTCTCCAATGTTCTTCCCCCGTCAAAACTGCGCTGAATACCGATTGGATTGGGTAAATCGGAGTCCTCTCCCGGGTGTCCGGAGGTGTAAAAACCCTTATCAACTGCATTGAATCCCATATAATCGTTCAATTTTCTCGTTGTTTCCGACCATTTCCCATCACGATATATTTTCAAGCCAGTATGCGTAGCGACATATAATCCATTGTCGTTTCCAACATAACCTATCCCGTGAACATGGTCGATACTCCCATCAAACGAAACAACAAATTCCTTATTGTCATTACTACTGCAACCGGTTATGAATAATCCTACAATAATAGTTACGATAAGCATTGCTTTTTTCTTAATCATCAGAACTTAACCTCCATTAACTTCATCGTGTCTACCTTCTATTGCAAAAAGAGAAATTGCTAGACATAGCATATCAGAAGAATATCAATTTTTTGTGCAGGATTTGCTTAAAGTGCGTGTTCAAAAAGGAGGATGAAAAGGACCGAGGTCGGTTAAGGTCGCAACGTCCTGTCGCAACACCGACACTAGCACGACCTGCGCGTCGAAGTTCGAGGCGGCGAAGCTTTGAGTACCAGGCTTGCACAGGATGTGATGACTTCCGTGTTGTCCACAAGACGTGAACGGTTTTAGCGGAAGCTCCCCTATCGAAGTGTCATTTTTACCGGACTATTTGAACAACCTCTTAAAGGTCGCATATGTACTTAATTATTCAACTAAAAGGCTGATTCCCGTTCAAAGGAACCAGCCTCTATTTTATGCTACAACATCGTAGCCTTGATCTTCCACGGCTTCACGCATGTCTGCAATGGTAACATTTGCATCATCATACGTAACGTCCACTTTTCCGGTGCTTAAATCTACTTCTACGTTCGTTACGCCTTCAATACCTTTTAGGGCACCTTCAACAGATGATTTACAATGACCACATGTCATACCTTTTACATCTAGCGTCATGTTTTTCATTCTATTTCACCCCCTTTCAAGGGAAAGGTTGTTTTAAACTTTCTTTTCGTTATACTTTGACCCGCTTCAAGCGAAGGGAGTTAGAAACAACACTGACCGAGCTCAAGGCCATCGCACCACCAGCAATCCATGGAGCCAATAGTCCAATCGCCGCAATCGGGATCCCCGCACTATTGTAGGCAAATGCCCAAAATAGATTTTGCCGGATATTTTTAATCGTTGCATGGCTTAGTTTAATTGCTTTAGGTATGAGTAATAATTCACCACCAAGAATGGTAACATCAGCAGCCTCAATCGCAACCTCTGTTCCGGTTCCAATTGCAATCCCAATATCTGCTGTTGCCAATGCAGGTGCGTCGTTTACCCCATCGCCGACCATGGCTACCTTCTTACCTTGGTTTTGAACCGCTTTTACTTTGCCTGCTTTTTCCTCTGGCAAAACTTGGGCAATTACATGGTCAATACCGACTTGTTTGGCAATTGCTTGTGCGGTACGTTCGTTATCTCCTGTTAACATAATTACTTCCAATCCTTGTTCCTTCATCTGACTGATCGCTTGAGCGGCTGTTTCTTTTACCGTATCCGCTACAGCAACAACTCCACGGTATTCGCCATTAACCGCGATGAGCATCGCTGTCTTGCCATTGGTCTCGTAGCCCATTAATTCCTGTTCTGCATGATGAACATCGATATTATTTTCGGTCATTAATTTTCGTGTACCAACAAGTATAAATTTGCCAAAAATTTTAGCTTTAATACCGTGACCAGGTATCGCTTCGAAATCATCAATGTCCACAAGTTCTATATCACGCTCTGTTGCATAAGCCACAATTGCTTCAGCCAATGGGTGTTCTGAACCTTTTTCGGCACTTGCCAGTAATTGTAACGTTTCATTATCCCCGGTAAAATCGGTTACTTCCGGTTTTCCTTTGGTAATCGTTCCGGTTTTATCAAGAATAATCGCATTTAATTGATGGGTACGCTCTAAATGTTCGCCACCTTTAAACAAAATACCATTTTCCGCTGCTTTCCCCGTACCAACCATGATCGACGTTGGTGTCGCCAAACCTAATGCACATGGGCAAGCAATTACGAGAACGGCAATTGCCGCCACAAGAGATGGTTCGAAGTTTTCTGGTTGCACAAGGGTAATCCAGATAATAAATGTTAGCGCGGCAATCCCGACAACAATTGGTACAAAATAGCCGGAAATGATATCCGCCAGCCTCTGGATTGGAGCCTTCGAACCTTGAGCATCCTCCACCGCTTGTACAATCGATGCAAGTGCGGTATCTTTCCCAACTTTGGTTGCTTCCATTTCGATCGTTCCGTTTTTATTCATTGTTGCCCCAATCACATTTGCTTCTACACCTTTTTCAATCGGAATCGATTCCCCCGTTAGCATCGATTCGTCAACAGCGGTTCGTCCTTTGACTATAATACCATCCACCGGTATTTTTTCCCCAGGTTTTACAATTAGATGAGCACCAACCGCTACATCTTCAATTGGAATCATTGTTTCTTCACCGTTTTGAATAACCCGAGCTTGTTTTGCTTGCAAACTTAACAATTTAGAAATCGCCATGGTGGTTTTACCCTTGGCACTTGCCTCCAGATACTTACCGAATAAAATCAGCGTAATTAAAATCGCACTCGTTTCAAAATAAAGATGTGGCATGTATCCCGGATTTCCAATAGTCTTCACTGCTTCATATAAACTGTAGAAATACGCAGCGCTAGTACCAAGCGCCACTAGCACATCCATGTTGGCGCCGCCATTACGCAAATTTTTATAGGCCCCATCATAGAATTGCCAGCCGATAATAAACTGCACTGGTGTTGCAAGTGCAAATTGAAACCATGGATTCATGAATATTGCTGGTATCTGCACACCAAACAAATGAACAAGCATTGTTACCAATAATGGTGCCGCCAGCACAGCAGATATGATTAATTTCCATTTCATCCGCTTGATCTGCTTTTCCTTGCGTGATTGTTTTTCCTGCTTGTCCGTTTTTATCTTGGCATCATAGCCTGTTTTCTGAATGCGGCCGATAATATCTTCTACATTCATCAAACCCGGATTATATTCAACGGTTGCATTCTCGGTAGTAAGATTCACCGTTGCTTGTTTGATGCCTTCCTGCTTATTTAATACTTTTTCAATCCGTGTAGAACAGGCGGCACAGGTCATACCCATTACATCAAACTCTGCCTTTTCGGTTTCCACGCCATAGCCGAGTTTTTCAATTTTGGATGAGATATCATGTACAGAAATTGCTTCTGGATCATAATCAACATTTGCTTTTTCAGTTGTTAAATTAACCTGTGCGTTCACGCCATCCATTTTATTTAACACTTTTTCAATTCGATTGGAGCAGGCGGCACACGTCATTCCTGTTACACCGACCGTAACATGTTTTAATTCACTCATGCTGGAATCCCCCTTACTTGGAAAATTGCTTCATGATACCTAATAACTCATCAATGGCAGCATCGCCTTCGCCTGACTTAACGGCATGACTGACACAATGTTTCGCGTGCCGTTCTGCTACGGTAAACCCTACTTTTTTAAGTGCGGCATTAATAGCACTGATTTGCACCAAAATATCCGGACAATACCGGTCATCTTCCACCATTTTTTGAATACCGCGTACTTGCCCTTCTATTCGTTTCAGACGATTGATAACCGCCTGCTTCTCATCATTTGTCCGAGGTGTAATTGGGTGATCATGTAAAAATTCGCCCATATTTACCATCTCCTTTTCTGCTTCTGAATATACTATACCCCCCTAATGTATTTTTGTCAACACAAAAAGCACTTTAAGTTATTTTGCCCTCTTAGGACAACAATATGAGACCCGCAGTTTCAGCTTATCCAGAAATTCATTGGGGGGATGGAAGTGTTCGATGGTGCATGTTCAATATTTTTATCTTTTTCATATTTAGTTAAAAAATCCATTTTGAATTTACTCAATCAAAATGGATTTTTATTCGGCATATTTGAATTTGTTTTTTCATAAAAAGCTTTTATTGAAGCAGACCCAGTAAATTAGTAACTTCATTGATAACATATGACCACTCATCAACATGAGGGTTAACTATTTTAAAGTGTTCGGCAGATGGGATTTCCACCATTTTTACCGGATCCCCAACAGCATCTGCTGTACGTTTATAGCTATAACTAATCCCGATTGGTACATTAATGTCAAGTGACCCGTGAATAAGCACTTGTGGGATTTGAAGGGGTAAAAACTGAATTGGAGAAGCTTGTTCATAACGCTTCGGAACCTCTCTGGGTGTCCCGCCTAACAAATTAGAAACAGGATGATTAAATTCCATACCAGATTCGGATAAGCGTAAATGATGAACATCATCCATGAGCGCAAGATCGTTCACTCCCGCTAAGCTTATCACTCCTTTCAGTGTAATCGGTTGACCGGTGGTTCTTAACACGCTACTTGCTGGTAGCTTCTTACGTGCTGCTAGCCATAAAGCTAGATGACCTCCTGCAGAATGTCCAATAGCAACAGCCTGGCTTAAGTCAAGCTGTTGTTCTTCCGCTATTTGTTGTAAATGATCAGCCGCGTTAGCAACATCAATGAATGTACCCGGCCAACCGCCACCTTCATCACCAACGCGGCGAAATTCTATATTCCAGGTCGCAACTCCTTTGGCTGTTAAATGTTCTGCTACAGGTTCCATTAAATCTAAACCAAAACTATTTTTCCAAAAGCCACCGTGTATAACAATTGCAATCGGATAAGGGCCATCACCTTCTGGGAGACGGAGATCCCCAAATTGGAATGGATCTTTTCCGTAAATGCACCGTTTCATTCGTATATTCACAATAGCACCTCCATCGGATAAAAATAGGATTAGAGATATTAAAACAGTATCTCGAAGTATGAGAAACAAAATGTTAAACGCTACAATTTTACATTTTGTTGTCTAAAGTAAATTTCAAACCCTCAGCGAGCCGCGGAACCCTCTAGAGCCATAGTAAGAGGACGCGCCATTGTGATACACGAAGACATGCCCGAAGCGATAATCACAAAAAAGTGCTCCGCCAAGTTCTCTGATATCATCGGGTGTCTGTATCCAGCTCGATGTCTTCATATCGAATTTTCCAAGTTGCTGCAACGCCCGATATTGTTTTTCTGTCAAAAGCTCTATCCCCATGTCGGTCGCCATATCAATAGCGTTATTTTCCGGCTTATGTTTTTTCCTTGACTCCAGCCCTTTGCGGTCGAAGCAAACACTTCTGCGTCCTTTAGGGCTTTCTGCGGAACAATCATAAAAAATATATTCGTCCGTACTTTTATCATATCCAATAACATCCGGTTCACCGCCAGTTCTTTCCATTTCATGGAGCGACCATAATTTTCCCGGGTCTTCCAGCTTTTCTTGAACTTTAACCCATTCCAGAGACTGATGGTGGTTCATGTTTTTTTCAAAGCGGGCTTTCAATGTACGGAGTAATTCCTCACGTTGTTTTAGTGACAGTTGATTTTTATTCATCTTCGTTTCTCTCCTTTTTGGCATTATCGTTATCTGTACAGACGTCATCCTCCCATTCCAATCCTCACTTACTATTTCTATTCATAGCGAAGAATACCCTCTTGAAAAATGAGTAAATGTTAACTTCCTATTTGTTTTTACGCCCACTAATTTGCCCGGGTTGCTCCGGAGGGTAGGTT
The DNA here is from genome assembly GCF_039548255.1 of Lentibacillus songyuanensis. Lineage (NCBI taxonomy): Bacteria > Bacillati > Bacillota > Bacilli > Caryophanales > Bacillaceae > Lentibacillus > Lentibacillus songyuanensis. Next base: position 45,937 of record NZ_JBCLVH010000006.1, on the reverse strand, counting down.
TTCTTTATAAAAAAGGCCAAAATTACTCCAATAATCGAAAGCACGGTGATCACTATAAAGGCGACATTCACACCATGGATCATCGGGTATGAAATCGTAGGATCCTGCTTTGCTTCCTCTCCTGTTGTGGTCATGACCGTCACAAGAATCGCCGTGCCAACCGAAGCTGAGACTTGGCGCATAGTATTATTCATCGCTGTCCCATGCGCGATTAACTGCTTGGGTAATTGATTTAAACCAGCTGTTGTTACCGGCATCATCACCATCGACAATCCAAACATCCGAATCGAATAATAGATGGTGAGATAAGCAAACGAAGTAGAAGTCGTTAAGTTTGCAAATGGCAATGTCGTGAGCGTCATGATAATTAACCCCGTAATCGACATCCACTTGGCGCCAATCTTATCGAAAATACGTCCTGTGATCGGTGACATTAATCCCATAATAAGCGCCCCAGGTAAAATGGCCAATCCTGACTCCATCGCCGTAAAGCTCCGCATATTTTGCATATAAAGCGGGATCAAGGTTTCGATTCCAATGAGACCCGCAAATGCAAGCATCCCAATGCCAGTCGTCAATGTAAAAATAAAATATTTAAATACCCTAAATTCCAACATTGGATGGGCAAGTCGCAACTGTCGCACAATGAACAGAATCAAAGCAACCACACCTATTGTTAAAGTGAGTATGGTTGTGACATTCCCCCAGCCTAAATTCCCTGCACAGGTGAACCCATAAAGCAATCCTCCAAAACCAAACGAGGATAGAATAATAGATAAGATATCGACTTTCGGACGGGTCAGCTCGGTAACATTTTGCATGGCTTTTATTGCAATGCCAATCAGCAAAAGGGCAATAGGCAAAATAACAAAGAACATGACACGCCAGGAATAAGCACTGATCAGCCAACCAGACAGGGCGGGCCCGATAGCCGGAGCAAATTGGATAACCAGACCCACCAGCCCCATCGCCGCGCCCCGCTTATGAATTGGATAAATTAATAAAAAGACCGTTTGCATCAACGGCATCATAATCCCAGCACCGCCTGACTGAATAATGCGGCCAAGTAAAAGAACGTTAAAGTCCGGTGCAATTCCGGCAATCAAGGTTCCAAAGGCAAAAATGCTCATTGCGGAAATAAAGAGCTGCCGTGTTGAAAAGCGTTCAATTAAGAAGGCTGTAACAGGAATCATCACGCCATTGACGAGCATAAAAACGGTTGTTAACCACTGGGCCGTATTAGCACTAATATGCATTTCCTTCATAATTGGCGGGATCGCCGTAATCATGGTCGTCTGGTTTAAGATCGAAATAAACGCCCCAGCCAATAACAAAACAACAATTATTTTTCTATTATACGTTTGTGATGTCATTCATACCTACCTCACTCTAGCTATAATCAAAAAAGTTATTTTTATTAAGACAATGATTTATCATAACCTGTTTCACATCCATTTGAAAAGTAAGAAGCATCATTTGCTAATTTATTAGCAGCAAAATGCTTCATGCCCTAATCACTATATGAAACCCTGAACAACGCCTATTAAGCAAGTCCAGGGTTCTTTCTTGGTCGATATGGAACTTCTACATTAAAAATCTTTAAACTGCCAAAGTGAAATGAATTCTTATACAACAAAATTAAGTGATATGATCATTCTTACTTTCTTTATTCCTATTAACATCATTCGAATGAAGTTGAAATAAATTAATATTTCGCGTGAACATTGCTTATCTTTTTGTTATCTTTCTAGCCCTTCAGCAACCAAATATTGAAATATACCGATACCATACCTTCTAATATCAAGTTTGGAAATAGTTGTGTGATTTCCCTTTTCGTTAATCCATCTTTTAACTTTTTCATCTATATCAATCGTTAACTACAATCTCTCCTTTTTGTCGACTTAAATAGTAATCGTTTTACCATATTCAGTTCCAAAAAACGATCACATATCATAAGAGCTGGGGCTTTTAATGGTTTCTGCGTCATATTTCTTAAATTACGTATCCACCCCATCGGCCATTATAGGCATGGTTGGCGTGGATTCCAATTACAGTTTTCATCGTGATATACTTTGGATTTTCATTTGGGAATATGAAATAATCCTTCATTTTAATAATATCATTCTTAATTAACAAAATGACAATTAACGGGAATACTTGAAGCGGTAACATTTCGTGGCTTTTATAAAGTGAAACTTCATTAAATGAAGGTTTTCGATGAACTCAGACGTTCCTAGTCTGCCTTTCCTCCCCCTCTTAATAGAGGAACAAAGGCTAAGAGTTCGCAACATCTGAGTTGCAACACCTTTGTGACCTGCATCGGGCAGGCTGAGAATAGAATCGGACCTTTGTCATGCAGTTGAACTCCCACTTATCTTTTTTAGTTCCACTCAAATTCTCGGTGGCTACTGAAAAAGTGAAATAGATTCGTTTTGAAACCTTTCCATTTCGTACATTTCGGACTTTCTGTCGTGCGTTCCAGGCCTGTTGCCGCACGTCTCAGCCCGTTTTCTTCCCAACGATTATGAAAGGTACTCTTTCAGTGACCTCAAAACCTTGAAGTGGGAGTCTTACTGCCCGTTAAGAGTGGGATAAAAATATAATAGCATATCAAATGCGGATGATGTACTTATTTATAGTATGAATAGTAAAAATTAGGGAAAAGCTTGTCCTTTTATCTCTTCCGTTATCATAAGATAATGATGAGGTGAATGGAACATGAATCAACGGATTTCTATATTTATTTTAGCTGCAACATATGTCGGAACAGTTGTCGGTGCTGGTTTTTCATCGGGAAAAGAAATCGTTACATTTTTTAGCTTAAACGGCGCTTTAGGAACGTTGGGGATTGCTATAAGTGGATTTTTATTTATCATGGCAGGGACGAAAATCATGATCATTTCAGCCCGTGTTCAAGCTTATTCTTTTCGAGAATTTAACGAATACTTATTTGGTATTAAGGTTGGAAAAGTTGTTAACATCCTCATTTTTATAATCATTGTTTGCGTTACTTCTGTTTTGTTGTCAGGTGCAGGAGCTGTTTTTCATGAACAGCTTGGCCTCCCTTATCAAATTGGGATTATTGTCACACTCCTTCTCTGTTATATCGTGATATTAAAAGGCCTGAAGGGGATTTTGGCAATTAATTCTTACATCGTTCCTATAATGATTATCTTCAGTCTGTTTGTGGCGTTTGCGATTTTCAATCAATACCCCCATGAACTTTTGGAGCAAATCATTCCAAAGCAGGAGCCAGAATCCTTCTCATGGGCTGTCTCCCCTTTTACATATCCCGCGTTTAATATTATAACCGCCCAAGTCGTACTTGTACCACTTGGGAATGAAATTCATGATGAGCGTATTCTTCGATGGGGAGGGTTTTGGGGTGGACTAATTCTAACTTTTTTATTATTATTAAATCACTTTTCATTATCCGTCTTTCCGGAAACATTTCCACACGAGATTCCAATGGCTGGGATAGTCAAGCATTTCGGAACCTTTATTCATGTCTTGTTTCTATTTGTAATCTATGGGGAGATCTTTAATTCTGTGGTCGGAAACGTTTTTGGAATAGCACGTCAATTAAAGACAATAGTTAGCCTTCGTTATCATCATATCGTATTGATTATCCTGCTTGTGATCTTTGTGGTAAGCCAAGCAGGGTATGGGAAATTAGTTACAGTATTGTACCCGCTTTTAGGATACATGAGTTTATTTGTTTTAGTATTTTTGTTATTTAAAAAATCACCTATGAAGTGAATGTAGCCACCCCTCACAGAAACGTCCAATTTTTTAATGGATGTTTACATGAGAGGCATACCCTGTTTTATCCTTTACAATTCCATCTTTTGGTCACTTAAAAAGAAACGGAAGACACACAATTAAATCCACTGCCCCCACCTTTCCTAATTACAGATACACAACTAATTATTAATCATATTTTTATCTGGGGGCACGGATGTTAAAAACACATCAAATCATATCCAATTCTATTTGATAGCCTAACGCTTTAAGATATTCATTCGATTGTTTGATGTCTCTAGCATGAAAATGAAATAAAGAATCCACAATTTACCTTTTTACAGCTAAACAATAATTTACATTGGGAAATGCTGTCATTTGATGTTCTGGATTTGCTTCGTTGTACTTCTTAAAAAACTGATTGGTAATCTTATCTGGTGTCAAATGTTCATAAATCAAAAAAGAGTTGTCGCTTAAAAGCCTTTCCATTTCCAAATAAGAATAGGCGGAGAGCATTTTTTCATTTGCTTCCCCGGCTATAGCTGTTTGTTTTTGAGCTCGTTCACCAGCCTTCTTTGTATAGGTTTTTTCATCGGGGTAGTCAAAAACGACACTGCTGCCCTTTGGCAATTGCCTTGATAACGTTCGGATCATTTCTGTGAAATTTTCCTGCGACAAATAATAACTGATCCCCAATAAGCTACAAAAACTTATTTTGTTTTGGTCAAATGCTTTACAGCTAAACAAACGGGTCTTCCAATTGGTTTGCGTAAAATCCACAGCAACATAGTGTAAGTTTGTAGGCCTTTGTTCCGCTATAGCATGAACACGTTTTTGCTTATCCGCGAGCATATCCCAATGGTCTATTTCAAAAATCTCGATACCCGCTGCCCAGCTAGGTTGTCGATAGGCAAAGGTATCGTACCCCGCAGCAAAAATTAAATATTGCCCCGCACCAATTTTCACGGCATTTTCTAGCATCTTTTCAGCAAACGCAGCTCTTCCTAATGGAGACGGAGATAATTGATGATCTACTACCCATCGTAACGCTTCATCCTTTGTACCAACAAAAGATGGATTGAAAAAATCAATGCCCTTGGACATATAACCAGCGATCTGTTCATATTCTCCTTTTTTAAAAACGTCCTTCGCTAAATAATCATTAAATACTTTCACCTCTCTGTGCGTAGAATGATAGGCCCTGGCAAAAGCACTTACAAGTGCCGTCATACTTTTTTGTTCCATTTTTTCATCACCTCTATTACTTAATACACCCTATTCAGAAGGATAACAAGTCTTGAATTTTCGAACAATTTATGGTAATGTAAAAGTAGAATAATATAATCGATGCATACGAATTTGACGTTGAAGGTCTCTCCCCCTTTTTTTCTATTTATTTTTTACCTGAATCAATTTCATAATTGCCTACTCTGCTGTGAAAACCGTACAATATACATGTTTCTCATTTTAATAGTTGTAAATATGGGGTTTTCCGCCAGTTGATTGGAACAAAAGGCGATGACTCCAGCGAAAATAGAATGAGTCTTGAGACCCCACAAGAAGTCGTTTTCTTCCAAGGAGGCTCAAGCCATGCCCGCTAAAAAGCATCCGCCAGCAGTGGAAATCAACGTAGCTTTTTCACTTATCATTGTAGGGATTCAAAGTTTAAATGATGATCTATCCGTTAGTACTAAGCGCCAACAAGTGTTTTAGGTTATCATCAATAAATTTATTATCAGCACCATTGATTCCACGACCAGCAAAATGACCCCAGATTGACTCGATAGGATTAAATACAGCATTAGGTATAAACTGAGACTCATATTTGTTATCATCCACCGTACAAAATAGATCCGTACTCCCTGTCATGATGCAGGCAAGCGCTTTAATGGTTTTGAGCGCCTTATCGAAATCTCCGTTATAGGAGGGATCAGCACTAATATCTGCGTTTTGGCCAGTCCATAACATGGCCAGGACATTGTGCGGATCCATCCTCATAAAGCTTTTTTCCCAGAATCCAACCACAAAATCTTCCAATGAGCCATATCCTAGCTCGCGATAAAGTTCCTCCCTGTAAAACGCCTGCGATAAGCCCCATCCTGCATAGACACGGCCAACGGCGCGCATATCTGCAGAAGTCAACTGGTTAAGTTTACTTGAATCAAAGCCAACTGCAGCCATAAGCGCCGCTTTCATTCCGTCCAGGACCACATGCGTATGCGGCCAAGTCTTTGCAGCTCCATTGAAAGGCGCAATTCGTTCCACCATGTCTGGATAACTTGCTCCCCATTGGAATGATTGAATGCCTCCCATTGACCATCCTACTACGAGTGCGATCTTTTGAATGCCGAATTTTTCGGTCAACAGCCTATGCTGTAATTTAACATTGTCATAGATCGTTACCTGCGGAAAATTAGTCCGGTCGAATGGAGATGGCATGTTACTGGGAGACGAAGATAAGCCGTTGCCCAACAGATTTGGAACGATAATAAAGTATTTTTCAGGATCTAGTGCCATTCCATTCCCAATTAACCACTCGTTGTTTTTATGTGTATCTCCAAATGCAGTAGGATAAACAACCACATTGCTTTTGTCTTGATTTAATGTCCCGTAGGTCTTAAATGCGAGAAATGCGTTAGGTAACTTCACCCCAGATTGTAATGTAACATCCCCGAGTTCAAAGATTTTATAATCCATAATAACTACCCCTTCCATTGATTCATTTCTTTGTCTTTAGTATAAAGGGGTGTTATCATTAATAAAAGTAAACGTTTTTGAATCTATCATTCAAAAAAATTGAACAAAAGGATGAACTATTATGGAAATACGCCAGCTTATTACCTTCAGAACAATTGCCCTGACACTAAATTTCGCTCGGGCTGCTGAAGCACTCAATTACGTTCCATCAAATGTCACGATGCAAATGAAATCCTTAGAAGAAGAACTGGGTACACAACTCATTGACCGATTAGGGAAACAAATTGTTCTCACTGACGCCGGAAAACGATTCCTTTTACATGCTGAAAAAGTGTTAAACAGTGTAGATGAAGCACATTTAGCCATGAAAGAAAATGAAGAATTAACAGGTACCCTTACTATTAGTGCCAATGAAGTCCTTTGTTCTTACCGCCTGCCTGCCGTTTTCCGTTCTTTTCGTGCACATTACCCCGGCGTACGGCTGATTTTTCGCCCTTTTACGAATCAACAGCTTAAGCCAAGTCTTTATGAAGGAAGAACGGACATTGTTTTTATGTTGGATGAACCAATTCATTCAACGAACCTTGTTATAGAACCTTTAATCGAAGAATCCTTTCTTCTCCTTGTTGCACCAGACCATCCACTTGCCCAAAAGTTAAACCTTCGTTCAGAAGATTTCCAAGGTGAGTCGTTTTTGCTTACAGAGAAAGGGTGTACCTATCGCACACTCTTTGATCGATCACTGGAGCAACAGGGGGTTAAAGAAAGTATTAATAATTTGGAATTTACGAGCGCGGAAGCAATTAAACAGTGTGCAATTGCTGGTATTGGCATTGCCTTTCTCCCTGAAATAGCAGTAAAGGCCGAGCTGGAACGGGGCGAACTGGTCTCACTACCTTGGGAAATGCCAAATCTTCAAATTGTTACCCAGATGCTATTTCATAAAGATAAATGGCTTTCGCCTGCTATCAAATCTTTCTTAAAAATAACAAGAAACAATTTCCCTTAAAGTGAAGTTGTTGGGGAATAGATCACGATTTTACCCGTTAAATCAAAATCAACTTCGGTTCAAGAACGAATAATCTATGGAGATTGGGAGTTAAGCAAATAACTGTAGAAACCAAATCTTTTATTTTTTTAGTGTAAAATAAGGGGCCCTTTGGCGGTTTTCATTGTTCCTAGAAACGAGAGACTAAAAGAAAAACAAATATTATATTAAGCAAAAGAGCTTGATAGCATAAGACTTTCCTTTATTTCAAAATAAGGAATCATCAAGTGGGTGGTCTTTATTTTTCAAAGTAATCATTTTGAATATTTTATTAGTTTCGGTCTATGAAGATCAGGTACTATCGGGGCGGTTTAGTGAAAACAAAAATGTATCCACAGTTGACATTAACAATAAATATGCCAATCGTTGATCGTTTTCGTGATTAAAATTCCTCAACGTTTCGGATGTCATGGTGAGCATCTGACTGACCCTTTCCAGATGATTTATTTTCCTGCGCGTTTCTTTGTTCTTAGCATCAAGGAACTCAGCAACCTCCTCGCAGTATGCGGGATCAACACTCTCCAATCGGTGGAAGTTGAATTTTCCCAAGAAATTTTATAAAAAGTTTGATCGTTTTCTGTTTATGTTATTATAATGATAGGTAAGCCTTTGAAGTTATCGCTAGCTTTTCCCCCACTTCACACCGCACGTGTGACTTTAACCGCATACAGCGCTCCAACTAACTCAATTCAGTCAATATTTTTATCCTGGATTCCCGTAATGTATAACGAGAAAACCGCCTAAAAATCGCCAAAACACGCATTATTTAAGCAATCAAGCGAGATTTAATAGAACTTACTGTCGTTTCCATCATCGTAATTCCTTCTTTCCCTTTGGTTTGGCAGCCTTTAGTCATAGAAGGGGTTAGATCCGGTATCCTAACCATTTAGCCAGTTTTGCCAAACCTCCCAAAAACACCCTTTGGATAAACTTAGGGGGACCTGCCATGTAGCCATCAATACATTCCCAAGCAACACCTAGCCACAACAGATTCCGCGGAACCCCTTTTGCCGACATTTTGCCTTCACATTCTAGTTTGTGAACGAGCACAAACATTTTCCAATGCCGTCCTGGTGGACGAATCTCATGGGTCGCCACCAAATGCTGTTCGCTAATATTCCAAAATTGATGTACCTGATTCGGGTACACCGTAATCGTTTCCCCTTGCTCTACATCCGTCCAAAAGAAAGCGCATTCGCCCTTCTTTTACTGAAAATGATTCCGACAACTTCGGATGCCAATGCGGTCCATTAAGGACTCCCTGTTTTGTCATTTGATGCTTGATGATCAGAAAATCCCCTTTTCCGTCCGTCCCGCGTTTTACAAAAGTGACGGTTCTACCATCTGGATGAACGAGTTGCTCCCCAATCTTGATTTCATTTACGTCTTGGTTATTTGAGATCATAAATACTTTCACCTTCATTCTTAAATGATTGTAGACCTTTTATAGATGGATTAAAATATTGACAAGCTCCCGAACGGATCCCTAACGTAAAAACACCGCACACCCCATGGTTCTTTGACTGGCCCATGCCCAATTGTAATTCCTGCTTCTTTTATGCGAGTTAGTGCATGAACAAGATCATCAACTTCACCGATAATAATATCCACCTTTTCGTGAAAATTTATTAACATAAGATGATTACCTTTCGCTCTACTCAACAACTCTACGAGAAATACTGACATGAAAACAGTTGATAGAATAAATAACCCGGCGAACATGAATCCTTTAGAAAAAATTCCAACATGCCAAATACCCCATAACAAACCGACGAGCAAGGAGGCATTAAGCACTCTTAAACGGGTCTTCAGAAATGAGAACCATTTTTGATTTTTTTATTTTGTTGACCATTCTGTTTCTCCTCCACCTCTATTCCACAATGGTACGTGCGCCAATCCTTATTCAAGATAGAAGCCCTATTATGGCAGAACGTTAAGGTCATTCATATTTAGTGTTTTTACCCATTCGAATTGTTTTGATTGTAGATAACGATAGCGGGAGCGACTCGGGCTGAACCGATTCCCCGGTCTGGTTTCCCAAGAAGAAATCTGACTTTTCCATGAAGTACAGTGCCAGACTCCGTAAGGCTTTCGGTAAGACCTTCGCCAGGAAACAGGGTAAAAGTCAATCGTTCATTAGCCTCGCAATCAGGAAGGTTCTGACCACTTTGAAGAACCCTAGCCCCCCATATCTGACGCGTCATCAAATCCCGTGTATCAATGCCATTCACCCTGAATTCGGAAGGCGATGCATCGACAATATCTTTTTAACTGCCAAGTGCGAGACCGTAGGATCCAGTAACAGTCGCTACCTTAGTCCACGCCCTCCCTGAATCTATACCAAGATAACCGGGCGAAAGCCGCATATCATAGACATCTGTAACCATTGAAAGATAGCCTTCAGTAATTTCCGGAAACTCGGCATCCGCTACGGCCTTGGCTACGGATGGGCATATAGATCACCCTGACGACACTAATAAGTTGATCTGTTTAGTTTTAAACGATACCATTACACATCCATTTTGAAAATAGATTGATCAAAATGGATTCATTATTTAAATATCCAATTCCATATAAAACGTTACTCAACCAAGTGGCCAATTTATCATCAGATAGGCACTAAATTTTCCATTCACAAATCATGGATAACTCATTCTCTTTTAATTCAGCAGTAAGATTGCCATGCATTTTTATCATTAGGCTTTTAGCAATCGATAATCCTAACCCTGTACTTTTTTCTGTTCTTGTTTTGTCGACTTTATAAAATCGATCAAACAAATAATTAATATCATGTTCACTTAACTGATCAACAGTATTAGAGATGATCAGTCGAATAGAAGATTGCATTTTTTTAAGACGGATTGATACATTTCCACTTGAATATTTTATTGCATTGATCACTAAGTTTTCTATCACTCTTTTAACTGAAGAGGAGTCAGCTATGATACATATCTCTTCTTCTGGAATACGGAGATCCGGCTTAAGATCTTGCTGATTGAATTGATCATAAAAACCTACCAACACTTCTAATACCAAATTGTTCAATTTTATTTTTTCAATCTTTAATGGATAGTCTGCCGATTCAATGATAGATAATTCAAAGAAGTCTTCTAATAAAATCTTTAATCTCAGTGCTCCACTTTTTATTATGGCAGTATACTCTATTTTTTTCTCTGAAGATAATTCGCCGGAGTCTAAAAATTGAATATACCCTAAGATAGAGGTCATAGGTGTACGAATATCATGTGAAATATTAGCAATAGCCTGCTTTAATTCGTTTTCTTTACGCATCTTCTCTGCATTTGCCAGTTTCGTTTTACCAATTTGAGTGTTTATTTCCTTTGCCAGTTCTTCTAAATCCTTATCAAACAAGAAAATATCTACATTTTTTTCTGTCTTATTGTTGTTTAATTCGTTCAATTGCTTTTCCACTCTTTTTATTTCCTTTTTTAATAAATAAAAGCGAGTGAGAAAAACTACAGTTGTCAGTATAGAAATGATAACAATATAGACGATAATTCTCACCCGCTTTCTTTCTTATTTTATTTCTTTCCTTTGAAAAACGAAACTGCCTATAAGTCCAATAATGATAATGGTTATGATTGGTACAAGCAATAACTGAAGGAATTCTCCATTACCTAGGTTAAGTTTGCTGATGTCTAAAAATAGCTTAAATGCAGAATAATTAAAGATGGTTTCAAATAAGGAAAACTTTTGACTTAAAGCATATAGGATACTGTCAAAGAGAATGAAAAATAAGATTAGAAAACCAATCGTTTTACCACTATCTGTGAATATAATAGCAGCTAATGCCATAATCGAAGCAAATGCTGTTGCATAAAGGATTGTTAACCCGATGGTTCGAACGAGATAGGTCAGATCTGGCATGTCGTTGAAACCAGAAAAAATGGCCGTGACTCCTGTCATGACAATAGGGAATATGAGTGAAATAACAACAGCACCAAATGAAAAGACAAACAATTTAGCAGAAAAGATACGAAATCTACTATTGCCGGAGGCCCCCATACTTTTCATTGTACCAGTTGAATATTCGCTAGAAATAAAGAAACCTGCTAGTATACAAGGTACTAGCTTGACAATATAATTATTGGCCTCAAGAGCTGTATACGTATATAACTCTTTCACTGAAACGGGACCCGTACCAAATACACCTTCATTAAAAAAAAATGAACAGGGGATAGAAAGCAGCTGCTGCTATTAATCCAAAGACCAACGTCCAGAATGATCGATCTTTCCTCAACTTAAATAACTCAAATTTCACTAGATTATCCATGCTCAACACCTCCGATAAGATTGGTGAAATACGTTTCTAGTTCTTCACCCATCGGCATAAATTGTTCGATTATTAAACCTTCACTTGATAGTATTTTGGAAACGTCACCTGGGGTATCAAGATAGCTAAATAGCTTTATTATCCCGTCTGACAAGACTTCATAATGAGTAGTCCCAAGTTGAGTTTCAATAATCGTTGCCGCTTTATCCGGATTATCTACTTTAATATGGATATACTGTTGGCATTTTTCATTAAGCTCATTCGCTGTTAATTGCTCCAACAATACCCCTTTATGAATAATTCCATAGTGGGTAGCTAGTAAATGGAGCTCACTTAAAATATGGCTCGATATTAAGATCGTAATTCCAAATTCATTATTGAGTTTCTTCAATAATTCTCTAATTTCGACAACGCCCATTGGGTCAAGTCCATTGATGGGTTCATCGAGAATCAAGAATTCAGGATCACCTAACAACGCAATCCCAATACCGAGTCTTTGTTTCATTCCTAAGGAAAAATTCTTGGCCTTCTTTTTCCCTGTATCCTGAAGACCAATAAGTTCGAGTGTTTTTCCGATGCATTCCTTCCCTGGGATACCCCTTAAAAGCCTATGTGCCTCTAAATTTTCAGTTGCAGTCATTTGTGGATACAATGCAGGACCCTCAATAATCGTTCCAATTCGCTTTCTACCCTCAATAAGCCTCCGTACATTACTGTGACCAAATAGCTCAAGCGTTCCCGAAGTCGGAGAAGCAAGGCCTGTTACCACCCTAATTAACGTTGATTTACCCGCACCATTCTGCCCAATAAATCCATAAATAGACCCCTTTTTTATAGAAATATTTACTTTTTTTATAGCAAATTGATCTTTATATTGCTTTGATAAATTAGTTGTTCTTAAAATATTTTCAGCCATTTATTTTACCTCACTTTCTCTCACATTACACTCTCATCTTTATATCAACTTATGCTTTAGAAAAGACGCCGTCGATAGCAAATTTCGCTGTCCGTAAATGCGAGAGCCAAAGGGCGACCGACCCAATTCACCGAAGATAAATCCAGCCGGACTGTACCCTCTCACTAAATAATGCACTCCATTTCCATACATGTCGCTGGCTGGAAGTCCTGGTTATTATTTTGTTTTATGAAGTAAGCAACTCTAATTGCTATTTACGAGATTGTTATACGTTTTTACTGTTAATATATAAAATCCAAGATAAATAACGAAATACGCAATCATCGAAGAAAGTATGGGTATTGTTAGATCAAATCCAGTAAAGTAGCCAACAATCGCAAAAATGCTTTAATAATAAACAGACTGTGTACAATTCCTACAAGCAAAGGGAAAGCGAAAACGAATAATGTTTGTTTTGCAATCAGATTGCGGATCTCTTTTCTCCCGACATTTTTCTTCACTAATTTAAACAGCGTCATTTGAATCACCTGCGAACACTGCTAATACCTGTAAAACCTTCTTAAAAAATTCCTTGCGCGGAGATTGCCCTTTCTCTATACCCCTCCTACATTTTTCTTACTATGCTTTTAGTTTAGAAAGAAAAACATAAGAAAGGGTTAAGAAAAGTCTTAAAAAAGTCTTAAGATTTTAGTTTATACCCTACTCCCCAGACCGTCTCAATATATTCTTCATATGGATTTGCATTTGATAGTTTACTTCTGAGGTTGCTCATATGAACACTTATCGTATTATCATCCCTATAATACTTTTCGTTCCATACACTCTCAAACAGGTTGGCTTTCGTGAAGACTTTCTTAGGAGAAGACATAAGAAGTGTCAAAATGGCATACTCTCGTGCTGTAAGAATAAGTTCTGTTCCATTTACACGTACGATTTGTGAATTCATATCGAGCCAAATATCTTTATATATTAACTCTTTGCCTTGAAAAGAAGCCTGACTGATGCGACGAAATCTCCGTATATGGGAATCAATTCTTGCAGATACTTCCTCAATTTGAAAAGGCTTCGTGATGTAATCATCTGCACCTGTTTTTAATGCATCGATTTTTGCTTGTAGCTCACCCTTTGCTGAGATAATTATGACAGGAACAAGAGTTTTCTCACTTATTTTGGCTAGTATCTCTTCCCCAGTCATTCCTGGGAGCATTAAATCCAGTAGCACCATATCCCACTTTTGCTTTTCTAAATAAATCATGGCTTCTGTTCCAGAATAAGCAGAGTGGGGGATATAACCACTATTTCGTATGATGTCACATAACAATTTATTTATATCATTATCATCTTCAACTACTAAGATTTTTATTTGTTGATCCATTTTATCTACACCTTCTTATTTGAATTCAACATTGATGGTATAAACCAAGCGGGTTTTGATAACTCAAAATCTTTATAGTCCTTCAAAACAAGATCTAGACGTTCTTTCATATTACCTAGTTGTTCACGCGTACCGATCTTATATACCACTATTTTTATATCCTAATCTCTTACTCTTAACAGTGTAAATTTCGTTTCGGTTATCTTTATATCAATTTTCTAAGAATAGTTTTCGCTTTATGGTTAATTTAACTATATATTTAAGTTACGTTTTCTTTTTTGACCTTGCTTTAGTCCACCTTAATTTTTCAGAATAAAAAAACAACCCTTTAAGAACATATTATCTTAAGGGGATTGTTTTTATCAATCTTTATTATAAATAACCGAACTTTATTTTAAAGCAACAATACTGTAACTTTAAAATAAAGTTTGATCAAAAACGTTCGACAAATCCATATTTTACGGTAAAAGAAAAGAATCCATTTTGAAAAAAGATTGATCAAAATGGGTTCTTTTCTTTTTGAATGAACATTCCTTTTTATAAAAAAGTTTAATTAAAACTCACTTAGAATCCTTTAATCGAAAAGGAATAAAACGGTGCAACTTTTTTGTAAACGGTATAACTTTCTTTAAAACGGTACATCTTTTTTATAAACGGTACGACTTTATTTCAAATCCACAATTGTGTAGGTATTGACGGGAATAAATCATCTTTGGAGATTCTTGAACAAAAATTAAAGTTGCCAAGGTGGAACCCTTGGACCTATTCAAATTTCTACAAAAGCTGTGCAAAAATATGGAACGGTCCAATTAATAGATGTTTATGGGGGCAACTATAATGTGTTTCCATTGGGTTGAGTTAGGAATATCAATCTGAGAATGGGACTGGCATCAGTCATACATTTTATGCCTGAATTTTTTGAAAAAATAACGAATAACGAGTTTGACCCACATACAAAGTGGCCCTTGGATAAGCAAGTCATGGTTATCAAATGTTTAATAATCGTGAGGACGACTGTATAAAAGTCGTTTTAAAACCGTTATCCTATTAGTTTAAATGGATGAATTGAAAGTTAGCATAATTGCGAACCCTAAGCGAAATGTTGAATGGACTTCCACACTGTGTATAGAAGTCTTTTTGTCTGTTATTATTTAGATTATTGGATAATTCAGCTCGTAACTTGGGTAGCAATAATATGGTGGTCTCAGTCCTATTTTTGGCATGGGCCAGGAATCCTCCATATAGACCATCCTTACTTTTTCATTTGAATGGTTTACTAGCAATAGCTTTACTTCTGGATTAAATTCATATCTCAAAATGGTAACCCCCTTCCATTAGGAATGTGTGGATTCTCCCCCATCAACATGAAGAACTTGACCAGTAACAAAACGAGAATCATCAGAAGCAAGATAGACAAAGGTTGGTGCGAGTTCAAATGGATGGGCAACTCGTTCCATTGGATTAAATGCTCCATATACAGCGACTTGGTCTGACGAGAAACTTGCTGAAATAAGTGGGGTCCAAATTCGGCCGGGGGCGACGGCATTGACTCGGATCCCTTGTTTCACGACATTTTTAGCCAAGGCACGTGTCCAACCAACTATTGCGCCTTTTGTGGCCGTATAATCAATCATTTGCTGCTCACCTACATACGTCACCACTGAAGAAGTGCCAATGATTGAGCTGCCTGGTTTTAAATGAGGAAGCGCTGCCCTTGTTGTGTAAAAATGAGAGTATATATTAACTTTGAAGGTGTCATCGAATTGCTCATCTGTAATGTCAAGCAGACTTAGTTGTTGGAATTGGATACCAACGTGGTTACAAAGAATATCGAGACGTCCAAACGTATTTACTGTTTGTTCTACAATGGAGATACACTGTTGTTTGTCTCGCAAGTCCCCAGGCATTAGAAAACAACGTTGTCCGAGTTGTTCAATCCTCGTTTTTGTTCTATTTGCATCCTCATGTTCATCTAAGTATGAAATAGCAACATCTGCGCCTTCTTTAGCAAACGCAATTGCTACTGCTGCACCAATACCACTGTCCCCCCCTGTAATAAGTGCTACTTTTCCTGTTAACTTTTCACTCCCTTTATAGTTCGGGTTTTCGATAATTGGGAGGGGGACCATAAATTTTTCCACTCCGGGATGGCGCAGCTGGCGCTGTTCAGGTAAACTTATCGGAATTTCTTCGTAACGTGTGATTTTCCCATAGTTAGGGTACATGGGATAAGGTTGAGTTTTCATGTTCGCTTTAAACATTTGTTGCATTTGCTTTATTTGGTCTAATTGACGACTTTGATCCTTTTGATCCATGGAAACCTCCTATAGAAATAATTTTCTTCTATAGAATGTTTATGTTGTTCACTACAAATAAATTAAAAAAGTTTGAAAAAAGTGGTTTACTTTCAACACAGAAGCTTATTCTTCCTCAAAAGAGACACCTTTTTTCTTTATTGAACTGACCTTTAGGACAAGGAGCTTTACTCAATATTCTACCCCTTTAACGGATCAACTTATTTTTACTTAACAGTTCTTTAATCCCGGCTACCTCAAGAATAGTACCTAAAAAAATAGGTCAACCAGAAAAAACCTGCTAACCACATAATACGATTTGACCCTATTGCTGAATAACAAAAAATACGTTTTGTTGTTCCACAAATTCTTAATATCATGAAGTAATTCTGTAGAGATGTTCAGTTTCCATTAACCAATCTCGGCGAGCAACGAGAGTTCTAAATGTGATAAAGTCGCTCTTTTTGCATCCTCTTTCAATTGATTCCATGGACTGTTTGTAGAACCTTCTGATACCTCGAAAAGTTGATTCACGCTCTCTTTTTGATTTTCATTAAGTAAGTTATGATAAATCATACGATAAGACCTTTTTCGAACATCATTGGCTGCATCTTTTAAAGTATTGTAGATGGGAAGTTCATATTTTTGATGTATTAGCTCTTCAATTGCTACATTGACTAGGTCAGCAGGTTCGTCTTTACTGTATGCGAGTTTATTCATTGTATCTATCAATTACTTTTTGACCTTCTTGGCTAAATGGTCGAATAAAAAGACTTCTATACAAAGTATGAAGTCTTTTTGGAAAGAGAAGAGGATTACGGTTTTAAAACGACTTTTATACATTCATCCTCACGATTATTAAAAATTCGATAACCATGACTTGCTTCTTCAAGGGACATCTTGTGTGTGATAATATCTCTTGGGTCAAATTCGTTATTTGTTATTTTTTTAAACAATTCTGGCATAAAATGAATGACTGGAGCCTGTCCCATTTTAAGATTAATATTTCTAATCCAAAATGCACCTAATGGAAATAGATTATAGTTACCCCCGTAAACACCAGTCATTTGCACTGTCCCATACTTTCGGACAGCTTTAGTAGAAATTTGAATAGGTACAAGGGTTCCGCCCTGCAGTTTGAATTTTTGTTCCAGAAACTCTAGGGGTGATTTCTTTCCGTCCATACCTACACAATCGATGACGACATCTGCCCCACCATGTGTGATCTCTTTTAAATGTTCGCCCATATCAGGGTATTTTGTGAACTCAAATACCTCAACATTGTTCATCTTTTTCGCATGATTGATCCGGTAATCCAAGTAATCAACTGCTATTACACGCTTTGCACCTTCCATCCAGGCAAATTTTTGTACCATCAACCCAACAGGTCCGCATCCAAGAACAATAACTGTATCGCCTGATTTTACACCTGCATTTTTTACACTCCAATAAGCTGTTGGCAGAACATCCGATAAAAAGAGCAGTGACTCATCCTCCAATTCGCATGACTCCGGGATAACAAAGGGAGTGAAGTTTCCAAAAGGGACTTTTAAATATTCAGCCTGACCACCCGGATGGTTACCGAACTTCTCAGTATAACCAAAGTATCCGCCAGAATCATAATGAGGGTTTGAGTTATCACATTGGCTTTCCATTTCATGTTGGCAATAAAAGCAATGTCCACATGAAACATTAAAGGGAACGACAACACGGTCTCCCTTTTTTACTTTTGTGACTTCAGGTCCAACTTCTTCCACAATACCCATTGGTTCGTGGCCAATAATATATCCTGGGGGTAATGGCATGTTACCTTGATATAAATGCAAATCAGATCCGCAAATAGCAGTAGAAGTAATCTTAACTATAATATCGTCTTTTTTTTCTAATTTTGCATCCTCTACTTGATTAACCTGTACATGATTTGGTCCTTGATAAGTTACAGCCTTCATAAATGCACCCTCCTATTTCTAATACTGTTAACACTCTTAACTATTGTTAACAAAGAAAGTAAATAATATACTTAGTCACTCTTAGCGTAATTGTTTTATGTAAGTTAAAGAAGTCGCACCGTTTTGATTACGAAGTATTGGTGATAGCTCTCGAATTAGTTATTGTAAGTGTATATAGCGTGAATTAATTCGGGGAAATAATTTGGATTATTCTTTGAGGGAAGAGGTATTTCATTTATTCCTTTACTCAAATCTTCACTGCTATTCTAACTTATTTAATAGAATTTCAGCCTTATGCTTAACCCCTTTAGAACTGTGTTTAGCTTTCATCACTGTAACCCTACTCTCCTCAATACTTTTCAGCGACTTACTTGTCCACGTACCACTATCATTCACAAGGTTTACTAACAATCTATCATAAATCGATTTCCAATCATTTATTGCAAGTGATGATAAAATTAGCATTGATAAAGAGCGATCTTCTCGCTCAACTTCAATAATATTGAATTTCTTCCCACTTATCATATATACTTCTGCAATCACATAACGTCGTTTCGTGATATTATCACTCAATTTCGTAAATCTGCGGTCTCCAATTCCCTCTGGTAACACATCTATAAATGCTCGTATCGCACTTACTTCTGGATATTGCTCCATTATTCTAAGGACATTAATGAAATCTTGCAATTCACCTTGTACTTGAATTTCAGATAACATTTGATGTTCTATTCCTCTTGCTAGTTTTTGACCTCCAGTGTCTGCTGTAGATCGAATTGAATCATTGCTGCCATAGTATTTCTTAGTATTTTCATCTTCTTTCGTTCGCTGCTTTGAGGAACTACTTTTAATTCGTTTGATTTTGGGTACCGATGTATATTCATGTTTCAACTGATTCATTTGTACAAGATCAAAGTCTTCTGTAGAACCATCTACTTGTTCATCTAATGTAAAGCCCTCTTCATCACCCTGTCTATTTAGAAAACGATAAGTGTATTTCTTTGCCTCATTGGATTTCTCTTGATTTTGTATTTCTGGATGCGAAATCGAAATATGTTGGTACGGAATATCTTTATTTTTCACATTAACAATTTGTAATACTGTACACGTGTTATTCTTCTCCTTTACACGAGCTGTTATTGTAATCGGTTGTGTAAAGTTCCATTCGAACTTCAAAGTCTTTTCCTGCAACCAAGTAAATGCTATATTTTCATAGGCTTGTCGTAGGTCTCGATTCGTTAGCAACCACACCAATTGATAAATGAACGTTGTCTTTGTGTATTTCAATTCATATTGTGATGAAAAGCTAAGATGGATTTTATTAGGTTCATATGTTTCTGTGAAGAACTGAGGAAATGAATTCGATTCAAACAAGCGATATAAAAGGAAGCCGTTCGGAGCTAAAATGCTACGCAATACTTCAATGACTGGTAAAATCACATTCTTTCCATCAAAAGAGAACACGAAACTACGGGAAGTTGCAGGATCACTGCTTCCTTGAATAGACCAAGGGCGTTCGTGAAATTTAACTTTATTAGGATAAATAGTCATATCGATTTCTTGTACACTTTCAGAAACTTGACTAGCCGTTATGATGCCATCAGTATAATAATGTTGGATTGCTAAGCATGGTAATGTACCCCAATCCATTAATATACCTTCTGTACGACCTTGTGAGCGAAAATAAGCTTTGATTATCATTTTATGATCATATCGAAATGGCTCACCAATCCATATTAGTTGTGCTTTTTCACCTTTAGCAAAAGGCCAAGCTAGTTTAACCTGTTGTTTGCTCATAACTTTTCACTTCCTGTTTTGTTCGTAAATACTCTTCCAAATACGGTTTTATTTCGTGAAAATGATGTGACTTAACAGCGCCAATACGCTGTACTTTCCATAATAAAACTGGTTCTTGCTCCAGCAACATACGATCAATAATTTTACAGCATCGTCGAATCTGAAACTGTTGTATAGATTCCGTAATTTTATTTAGATATTTTTCAGTTTGTGGCAGCTTATCAAGATGTTTCTCCAAATTTGATAAGATTCCTAGACGTTTCCCAATTATCGAAATCGTGATACGTACGGGCTTTTCCAGTTCAATTAATTCTTTGTAAAGCTGTTTAATTTTAGAAAGATATTCTCGATCACGTACGTCCCAATTGACAATTGATTTTGGCTTTTCCTTCGCCTGAATTATAGGTAACTGTTCAAACAGCCATTCTTTATCATTTCGATATAAGTAAATATATTCTTTCGGTAAACATTGACGAATTTGTGTTCTCGAGTAACTTGGATATTGCTGCATTCCTTTTAATAATTGCTTTCGATACATATGTAACATTGGTGGAAAAACTTTATCAGGTAATTTCTCTATTTTCTCAACTGAGGCAAGATGTCCTTTAACTGTTTTCGAATCCACGCCAAGCATTCTAGCTAATGCTCTTATACTGTAGGTTCCATCAACTGCTAATTCATGTAATTTAGCCTTCCAGACATCTCCATACGCTTTTGTACGTCCAATACGATATTTATCTTCAGATAATCTATCAGGACCCTTTCTAGCGTAAATAAAGCCACAAGAGCATTCAAACGTGCCAATGGGTGCATTTGATTTAAAATCCCTTGTAACATTTACTTCATGAATCACAAATTCCTTATAATGATTAGCTGCTTTATTTAAACAGGGCCATGGGCCACTACCGAAAGGACCTGTATCAGCTTCAATTTGTAAAAAGGACTCCAAATCTTGTTCTAAGAAATAAAGAATAAGCAAATGACGGAAAGGATGTACATGACGTTTTAGATTGCGTGTAATGACCTTCAGCCAATTGTATTCATCATTTACATTGATTGCTGATTCGTACTCATCTAAAAAGCCTTTTGGGAACTTTGATTGAAATGCTTTGTATAGCTCCTTTTGCCGAATTCGATTAGACGTTGTTATTAAATTACGCTCCCGTAAAAGAACACGATATTTAAGATTAATAGATTCTCTTGAAAATTGATGTATTGGAACTTGCAGCAGTTGATAAGCCATCTTTGCTAAAGCAATTTGAATGGCTATAAACTCTTTTAGTTCAACTTCTTGAATCATTGATAAGTTCAATAGCTTTTTATCAAATCGAATAAACTCAATTCGACTTTGCTTTGAAAAATCGATAGGATACTTCATTAATTTCAGTTCATGATGTGCACAGAAATCAATCCCTTGTAGCTGGTGCTCACGATGAAAATAGGGTTCTCCATGTTGCTCAATATCATTAGTTGCACACTCTGGGCAATAAAAGAGTCCATTCTTTCTGCAAATGCTTCCTGCAACTATGCCAAGTCTTGTATAAAGTCCTTTTCCATCTACTTGAACATCTTGTAGAAGTTCTTTCTGGCGTTGCTTGGAAAGAAACGAAGCATAGTAAGGGTAGATCGTATGCTTAGCTAATAAGCTTTCAACAGAATAGTTGGAGCCTAATTGCTCAGCTAATATAGAAAAATGACTACCAATCTCTACACTCGGTATTACAGAACGACTTTGAAACACTTCTTCCAATGTATCTTTGTAATCAATATTTCCACTGTAAAAGTGATATCGCGCAATCGCCGAATATATCAATTCATCTGGATATGGATCCGTAAAGAATGGCAGCATGCGTTCCCTCCTAGTAGAATTCCTCCAAAGGATTTTTAATGTATCCATTTGCTTTTAATAATTCATAGGGGTGTTGCTTTTTGTCTAACGCTTGCTTTCTTAGCTTTAGCAATGGTAGAATCTCTGCATTTTTTGCTTTTGCCTTTGCTTTTTGATCTTTCTTTTGTTGATTTAATGCAATCGCCTGCTGAATCACATCTGATTTAAGTTGATGAAATTCAGTATCAAGTGGATTTTCCTCAACTATTTTTTGTGCGAGCTTTTTAATATCGTTTTCTTTCAAACTATCAAAAATACCAAGGGCTGCCACTTCAACACTTAAGTTCCCAATCATGTCTTGACGTTTATACTCGATTGTATTTTGGCGCTCTTTAAATGCTTCTTGAATACGTCCTGTCATTTCAGTATTTCGCTTGTGATTCAGCATGACTTCATCCAAGTTAATCATAATATCTTCATATTTCATCATATCGGCAAAATTGTTCGTCCGAATAGCTGTCATCATTGGTTGAATCGTTTGCATATCTTCCCTAGCAGTCTTTTTTAATACTTGTGGTGTAATGATTTCAGCCGGGTTGTCCTCATCAAATAATACTCGTTCTTGCGCTAGAATAAATAGGTTCACGGCAACAGCAGTAATCCCTTGGCATTCATAATAAAATGCCTTCTTTGTCTCCTCTGTAAGCTCAGAATGGGTTTTTAAACACTGTAATTCCCAAAGTGTCTCTAGGAAAAACTCCCACTCTTCACTATTTTCGTCCATACGATCCCAAATAATAGCTCCATCACTCGCTGCCCGTCTTGCTTGTCTGAAGTTTCCTTTGAATAGTTTTTGTGCTTTAGAAGTTCCGATTAAAACCGTAGGAATACCAACTGTATTAGACAGTGTTACAAAAAAATTCAACATTTCTTCCTGTTCATTTTTGGAATGTAGTAAGTGCTGGATTTCATCAATTACTAGAACACCGATGCCGTACATACTTGCTAACGATGTCATGTGCAATAACATTGTCGATGTCACACGGTTCAAATAACCGTACTTTTCTAAATATCGAGTGCCTAGTAAATCATCAATTGCTTTGAAAAAGCTTTTGCAAAGTGTAGATAAACTTCCATCATACGGGCAGTCAATTTTAAGCCAAACAATTTGAGTTCGATTAAACGGTTGTCCTTTGTATTCTTCATGCTTGATCACTTGTGGATACATAAGCAAAAGACGTTCAATTGCTGTTGTTTTACCAATTCCTGAAATACCGATAATGGATAAGCTATCGGCAGTTGAACGAATATAATTTAGTCGTTCATCTATATATTTGTGAGCTGTTTCCTCTTCTTCACGCAATTCATGCAACACCCGAACACGCTCTAGAAATGTTCTATCTAATGGATTTCGCGCCAAGTAACCTCTTCGAATCAATGTAGACAATCGACGTTCTACCTCGAAATGAATCGGTAACGGCTGGATAAAATTCCTTACACGTTTTAAGACGTGATAACGAATATTCGTTTCACTTAACTTATCTTGCTCACTAATTCGTGGAGTCACCATAAATCGCTCTAGCACATCATCCTCATTAAATATAGGTGGAAGAGCTTCGATGAAAGGATTATTGGTATATTCATTTAAAAGTTGCTCCTTATAGACAGCTTTCTCAAAATCCCCTTTTAAGACAACCATGTCATTTGTCTTTCCCAAATTCCTCATCTCGCTTCTTCTTTAGTTTTTCCATAAGACGTGAGCCTGGTTTCTTAGGTGGTGTTTCATCAATCTTCTCTTTTGTAACAAAGTCGATTACGTCAGCTGATTCACTAGCCTTATTAGGTAATAAATCAAACTTTTCAGCTTCACGATTTAACTGTTTTTCAACATCCTTATTTTCACGAATAGCTGCTATTTTAGCTTTCTTACTAGTTGGCTGATTGAAAGATTCTTTTTTGTTCTTCACGGCTTTTTTTATAATCTCTTCCAATGCTGCATCAGTATTTACCGTAAGCTGAATTTGATTTGTTCGTTCCATTCCTTCTAGTTCATTCCGAAGATGTTGCTGAAAGACAATTTCCTCCAAGAAGTCACCTTTATATTGCTGACTAGGCTCTAATAAAATACACGTCTCAAAATCTATTCCGTTATCGTGGGGAATATAGATTTTTTCAATATGTCGTGGATCATAAACGATTTCTAGACTTCTATTTTTCAACTTTAAATACCATTGCTCTTCAATAGCTTGACGAGAACCATAAAGAAGATTTTTAAACTTAATTCCAGCTCTTGAAATTGTCGCTTTCCCACGTGGAAGCACGTTCAGACGAAGAATATTTCGATCAACTGTTCTTAACCTTCCTTTACGATTTTGAATACCCCAATTCCATAAGTTAATCGGAGTTGGCACTAGTCCATCAGCCACCATTTCTTTTTCAACAGGATATTTATCAATGACCTTTTGGTTATGATGAAGCGCCATTGTAATAATTAGAGATGTAAATTCCCTTAAATTCAGCGTAGCATTTAAGCGATAATCCTGATCTCCACGTTCTCTATATTCCTTTTGAATTGCTCCGGGAGCTTTTTGCTTTACCTTCCCATTAAACGTACGGAATTTCCTTTCAACAATCCCTTTCAAATCTCCACGATAAGCTGTAGTATTCTCAATTTTAATATTAAGATTGTTAATTAAATTCTCTACAGAATAGCCTTCAAACTCACCCCGGTCGGCGATAATAATTTCAGGCAAATGATGTGTTGGCCATTGCTCAGGTGTAATATTAATTCCATATTGCTTACAGAACCCTACTTTGTCAGCAACCATATTATCTAAAGCCATCATTGCACCGATCCATGATGGACCTTCTAGTCCAACATAAAGACCTGTAATAATACGTGAATACACATCAAGTACTGCATAAATAACTGGTCGCCCAATTACTTTATTTACGTCAAGTGAACTAACTAAATAAATATCTGCAATGGTTGCGTCAAATTGAAATCTTGTACCCGGACCATTTGTTTCTGATTTGGAATCACTTAAAATCGGACGATGTTTCAATTCATATTCCTTTGTACTTTTACGGAACTGAATATCCTTTTTCGGGTCTTCAAGTTTTTTAAACCAATAGTAAAATTGATGATATGAGGGAATTCGAGTGGCATCCCAAATACGGTACTTCATCTCACCATTTTCCTTATAGCGATCAGAATAGAAGTCACGCAGAATGAAATTATAAACATCTTTCAACGAATAGTTATTTGAAGCTCGGTAATACTTGTTAATGGCGTGTTCAAATTGAACTTTTACTTCATCCGTAATATTAATACCTGTTTGATATTCATTACTGATACTCACCTTTCGTGGGCGACCTACCTTAGCTTTATTTAAAGTTTTTGTTTTACCTTTTCCTCCCGAATTCGAGTAATCAGGGAGCATTGCATTTTTCGTCATACCTCGCTGCCAATAACGGCTAAGTAGCTTTTTCATTTTCGTAGAACTTGTTCCACTTTCATCTGCAATTTCTTTTATTTTCTTTTCACGACCACCTTTTTGAAGCAATGCTTCCATGTGTTCTAAACAATAATGTTGAATAATCGACCAACCCTCATCTCTTTTCTGAATTCGAATGTCGGATAATTCACTATCTATTATTACTTTTGCAAATGGATCGCTAATCAGAAGTAATTCACCTTGCTGGATTTCCTCTATTAGATTCGAATATAATTCCTTTTTCGGCATGGAACTAATTGCATCAATATCAACAATAAACACATGAAACTCTTCCATCTCAATGATACGAATCCGTTTAGAATCTACTGTATATTGAAGTACTTGATTAATATAAATCATCCATATTTCACCTTCTTCAAGTTGCTTTCATCAATATACTTAATTTCAATCGACTGCTCTAAATCCAATGGCTTTTGCAAATCAATGACAATAATTTTTCTAGCAAGTAAGTGATAAAAAAGCGTAACACCACTACCAATTGGCAGGTGTGTATCTATATCGAATTCATTTGTAATTGTTCTTATGCTTGCCGAACTATCTAGCAATCTACTTAGTAATGACATAACCAAGTCTTCAATGTTTTTCGCATTCAATTCTTGAAACACATCATAGCTACAAATATCATAATAATCGTGAATATAGCTAATGTTTCTCGCAATTATTTTATTGATTTCTTCTTCTGTTACAATACCCCAATCAATTCCTTTACGCTTCCAATATTCTCTTTCAATTTCGAACTTCTCAAGTACATTCTCTTTTAATAACTCATCTTTCACTTTAATTGTACGTGCGACTTCATGAATCCCTTGCCCTTTATTAATTGTCAATAAAAAATCCGTTGTCATTACAATAGGCTCTCCGTTTTTCGGATTTCTAGGATGCTTTATTCCAAGTTCATCTGCTATCAAAAGCGTTTCTTCTTGAGGTAATAAAGGAAACTGCTCTCTTATATCTGTAATAACATCAGAAAATTCAGTCAAGTAAAAGTAGTTTCGCTCTAAGTCTGATAAAAATTCGTGCTGTCTACTAGTTTTAATGCCTTTTAACCTCGTTGACCGACCTAATGATGAAACATCTTGAATCTTTAGCCATGGCCGGTAGTCTGTACCTGTTCCTGTACCACGACCTTCTTTGATCCATTTTTCCACTGTAGATGTTCTTTTTCTTTTGGACATAAAAACACCCCTTTAGACAATCATATCCAAAGGGGTAAAACGGTGCAACTTTTTTATAAACGGTTAATCTTTTTTTAAAACGGTCAAACTTTTTTATAAACAGTTAAACTTTATTTTAAAACTACAATACAACCTTCCATTCTCCATACCTTACTCCACCGTCACACTCTTCGCCAAGTTCCTCGGCTTATCGACATCACAACCACGATGCAATGCAGCATAATACGCCAATAACTGTAACGGTACAACCGACACTAACGGCGTCAATAATTCATGCACGTGTGGCAATACAAATGCATCGCTATCCTGCTCCAAGCCTAGCATGCTAACGATTAGTGCATTTGCACCACGAGCTGCAACTTCCTGAACGTTGCTACGAATCGAATAATTGACATTTGCTTGTGTTGCTAAAGCAATAACAGGTGTGCCTTCTTCAATCAGAGCAATGGTGCCGTGTTTCAATTCCCCACCAGCAAATCCCTCTGCCTGGATGTAGGAAATTTCTTTCAACTTCAACGCACCCTCAAGGCAAACATGATAGTCCGAGCTGCGTCCGATAAAAAATGCATTACGGGTGGTAGCAAAATAATCGCGTGCTAATTCCTCTATCGTATCTTTCTGATCTGTTAATACTTCCATTGCATTTGCAACAATTGCAAGCTCTTGCATGGGATCAAAATCTAATGGGAGTCCTTTTGCTTGAGCCGTATCAACCGCTAGGATAGCAAGAACAGCTATCTGTGCTGTATACGCCTTGGTGGATGCGACTGCAATTTCTGGGCCTGCATATAAATTTAATGTGTAATCCGCTTCACGAGAAAGGGTAGATCCTGGCACATTCGTAATCGTCAGTGCGGGATGTCCCATTTCTTTAATCCTTACTAATACAGCACGGCTATCCGCTGTTTCACCACTTTGCGAAATAAAAATAAATAATGGTTTTGCGGATAACAGTGGCATGTTATAGGAAAATTCACTGGCAATATGAACCTCTACCGGAATGCCAGCAAGTTTTTCAATAAATTCTTTACCAACCAATCCGGCATGATAGCTTGTGCCCGCTGCAATAATATAAATGCGGTCACATGCCTTCATTGCCTGGCGAATATTTGAATCAAGCTTGAGTTTATTATTTTCTGTTTGGTATTCCTTCATAATGTTACGCATGACAAATGGCTGTTCATCGATTTCTTTTAACATAAAATGCGGATACGTACCTTTTTCCATGTCACTTGCGTCAATTTCTGCCGTATATGGCTTGCGCGTTACAGCTTCACCATTCAGTTTTTGTACTTCCACAAAGTTGCGGCTTATCAGTACAATCTCCTGGTCATGAATTTCCAAATATTGATTCGTCAGCTTTAAGGTTGCCATTGCATCACTTGCGACGACATTGAAACCATCACCCAGTCCGATAAGTAGCGGACTTTTGTTTTTGGCAACATATAACGTATTTTGATCCTCTCTATCAATCAATGCAATAGCATAGGATCCCTTCAACAAAGAAATTGCCTGGCGAAATGCCTCAGCTGTCTCTGGATATTTTTCAACCAGCTCTTCAACTAGTTGTACAATAATCTCAGTATCCGTTTCGCTAACAAGGGTGGTATCTTGAAGGTAAATATCACGGAGCTCCTGATAATTTTCAATGACACCATTATGAACAAGCGTAAATCGGCCAGATGCACTTTGATGTGGATGGGCATTCTCCTCATTTGGGCTACCATGTGTTGCCCAGCGTGTATGACCGATCCCCATTGTTGCCTGAACGGAATTATCGACACGATCTCGAAGCGCAGCAATCCGACCTTTTCCTTTAAATACGTTCATATCATCGTCATGAAGCATCGCAATACCAGCTGAATCGTATCCACGGTATTCCAATTTTTCTAATCCGTTTAATAAAACATCTTTCGCATCTTTCTGGCCAATATATCCGACAATTCCACACATATTGTTGTCCTCCTAATGAGGGGCAACAGACGACCCTTTCTTCATAAGAAGACTTCTCTTTACAACAGGTTTTAAACGTTTAAAGGACGGATGATCATTGAATTTGGCATACTGACCAAACTTCTTCTGACATCGGACCTCTACCATTTAACCTCTGCTTTGGGGCGTATTGCTGCCCCTTTCTCGTGATTATATTTTTGTCATCTCGCTTTTTCCTTTGTACAACAAGTCACCTCATTGTTTTCAGACAAAAGCATAACGATTGAGATGTACAATCGGGAGGAACCCGCCGAAAACATTCGATTAGCCTCCACCTCGTCAACTATTTTCCCACAAACGGCTGCAAATAGTTCTGGCGCTTTTTAACAGTAACTCTATGCTCCTTTCTTTTTTGACTGTATTCTACCACTAGTAGCACATTCCAAATGCGTACCATTTATTTTAACCGACAACGAATAAGTTGGTCAACACTTTTTTGTGGTAGCTATGTATAGTATATGTACTGTTTTCGTCTTCTGTTCAAATGCTATTAATAGGACAAAATATTATGTGAATTTGTGAACTTCAGCCAAAATAGAAATAAATGATCTGGCGCTTGTATTTTTCTTAACATAACGAAACAGATTCCCTGATCTATAAGGAAATCTGTCCGCAAATTACTGATGCTTTTCTAAAAAGTCCAACATCCGTTTATATACTTCGATCTCATTTTCCTTTTTCGAGAAACCATGTCCTTCATCGTCCATAACAAAGTATTCGACGTCACGGCCTTGTTCTTTTAATCTGGCAACAATTTGATCGGACTCTTCTTTCACGACGCGTGGATCCTTTGCCCCTTGAATAACGAGCATCGGCTTCACCATGCCATCTAGATAGGTTACTGGTGAATCCTTGCTGAATCGTTCCTTATCACGTTCAGGATCACCTATCCATCGCTCCATAATTGGCTTCCAATGTGGCGGGACAGAGTTAACAAATGTGAACAAATCAGATGGGCCAAATAAATCGACAACTGCCTTGAAATATTCACTGTGACGTCCATGTAACAATAAAGCCATGTACCCGCCAAAGCTGCCGCCAACCAGGAATAGCTTGTCACGATCAGCAATATTGTTGGCAAACAACCATTCGATTCCAGCAACACAATCCAGTCGTGGACCTTCTCCCCAGTCTTGCTCAACTAATTTCACAAATGAAGACCCATAACCAGTGCTCCCGCGGAAGTTCGGGGCAAAGATGCTGTAACCACGGTTGAGAAAGCATTGAAACATAGAACGAAACGTTTTCCGTTCTGCCGCTTGCGGACCACCATGCGGCCAAAAAATGGTATAACCATTATCATATTTCCGATCTGCCTTAAATAATAATGACTCTATCTCCATGCCATCAAATGATCTATAGGTAACCACTTCCGGCTGTACCATTTCTTCACTGCCAACACCTAGTACTGTATTTTTGGTTAACTTATTCCAGTTAATTCCATCCGTGGAGTAAAAAATATTGGCAGGGACGGCAGCATTAATACCCAGTACATACAATGCTCCAGAATCAGCCACATGCAATTTCCCAACAACATCGACAGGCAATGGCATGTTTTCCAGCTCACTATTCGTTAAATTATATCGGTACAGCTTATCCACTACACCATCCTCGGTAACAAGGTAAAGCATATGTTGCTGCTTATTATATTTTAGTGATTGGATACTTTCCTGCTCTATGGTAACAATCGTAGAGAATTCCTTGGACCGCAAATCAAATTTAGCCAAATATTGGTACTCACTTTCATAATCCGTCACAAAATAGATCGTAGCATTATCTACAAAGACAGGATCAAAGGTAACATGCACCTGGTTCGGGTCTGGTGTAAGGCTAAATTCATCATTCCCAACTTTCACTAAGCTAGTCACATATGTATTGGCATAGGCTCGTAAATAAACGAATGTCTGTTCATCTTCAGATACAGCTACCAATTCAGTTGGCGATTGTTCCCCTTTGTTAATTAACGTATCTGACTCATCCGCCAAATCATAAACATGTGCGTTTAAAAACGATGGATTCTCCTCTGAGGTCATATAGTAGATTCGTTCTCCATCATCACTTAAATGGGAAAAATAATACTTATCCTTAGCATTCCCCCCAATTAAAGGTTCAGGCAGACCACCATCATATGGAATGGCATAAATATGGTGGTTTTCATCCCCATCATGATCAAAGCCCGCTAATACATAGCGATTTTCCGGATCAAATGTAATAAAACTGCACGAATCATCTTGATGGGCGAACAGATATGGATAGTTATCCGGTAAATCCATCGCCCATAGATTCATTGTACCATTCAAATTCGAACTGAAAATGAGCCGTGTTTCATCCTTACTGACCGCGAAATTGGAAATCGCATAGGTTCGGAAAAACTGCTCTACCGTAGGCTTTTGAAACTTAATCATCATATTCCCCCTTGAGTTATGAAAAGCATTAGATGTTTTGAATAATGCTTATTATGCAACAGTGCCATTATATCTCAATTCTCTCATTATTCACAGAGAAAGTTCGCATTTGAAAGATCAGATTTAAATACGACCAACGCCAATCCCTATATTTCGCCAAATTATTTCCCGGGAAATGCTTTTGATGATTTCAACTGCCTCACTTAAATTCACTTAGGTAACGTAACCCGAAACATCGTCCCTTTTCCAAGCTCACTTTCCACCATGATCGTTCCATTATGCAGTTCGACAATTTTCTTTACAATCGCTAAACCAAGACCAGTACTTTGGTTCGTTCGATTTCGTGCTTTATCGACTTTGTAAAAACGGTCAAACAGATAGGAAATATCGTTCGAATCGATACCTACACCTGTATCTGTAACAACTACCTCCGCCGCTGTTTTCTTTGCGTTCACCTGGATGGATATCGTTCCCCCTGAATTTGTATAACGAATAGCGTTGGTAAGCAAATTCAGCCAAACCTGATGCAGAAGCCTCTGGTCACCAGCAATCGACACAT
The DNA here is from genome assembly GCF_039548255.1 of Lentibacillus songyuanensis. Lineage (NCBI taxonomy): Bacteria > Bacillati > Bacillota > Bacilli > Caryophanales > Bacillaceae > Lentibacillus > Lentibacillus songyuanensis. Next base: position 14,352 of record NZ_JBCLVH010000006.1, on the reverse strand, counting down.
CACCTAACTCCAAATCAAGCGCCAGCTCCTTTTCCTGCCACTGCCATCGTGTTGTGGAGACAACCTCCTTAAGCTGGTCTGATAAATTATAGGATATACTTTCTTCCACTTTTGCCTCTTTATCTAACATGGACAAGGTTAATAGCTGCTTGCTTAATACCGATAACCGCTTTGTTTCCTTTTCGATTATTTCTAAATAGTAGTTCTGTTCCGCTTGCGTTAAATCCTCCAAACGCAATGTCTTGGAAAACCCTTGTATCGAAGTTAATGGTGACTGAATTTCATGGGAAACATTGGATACAAATTCCTGTCGCTTCTCTTCAACATGTTCTAATGTGTTGCTCATTTGAGAAAAGTGTCTGGCTAGATCCCCTATTTCATCATGCCGCTTAATCGGAAGCTTTAGATGATAATTACCTCCAGCCACTTTCTTCGTTGCCTCCGTCAGTGCTCGAACTGGTTTAATAATATAACGGGTACTTAGCAACACCAGTAAAAAGCTGATAAGTAATACGAGTACGAGCAGGACTGCTAAAAATATCCGCATTTCCCCAAATTGCCGCTCGGTATTTGCGCGAACAAACAGTGCCTTGTGCTTCCCATCTACTACTAACGGAACGCCCACTGTGTTTTTTAATTCATTACTGAAAAAGCCGGTAACAAATAGTTTCCACGGATACTGTGCAATTCCATGATATGTTGATCCATTTAAAACAGCACGAATGTCGGTGGCTCTCAAATCTGTATTGTCAAATCGAATACCATAATGATGCCGTTGCCCATCTTCATCGATCACATAAAACGCATACCCCAATTCCGACATGTTTTCCAAATAGTGGTCCAAGTCACTATCTTTGTTTTCCTCAAATACAGCAACAATATCATGGGCGATATCCGTTACTTTCTGATCATTTTCCGGTTTAAGTATGAAATGATAATAAACATTCGTTGCCACAAATGCGATGATGGAACTGACAATCATAATAACCATAGTAACAACAATTATTCTGACATATAATGTTCGCATGACATCCTCCTCCATACCTGTTGCCGAACTAATCATCCTAAACGCCATGATAAAAGAAAAGGATGAACGGAAGATGAACAAACGGTAACATTCGTTGCCTCAAGATATAACGACATTAAGCTAGTAGCCCCCGCTTTTTCAGGATGTTGTTCACGTTCCCAGGTCGATATTTTTGCTTTTTCGGTTGATGTTCGTGTTCCCAGGTCGATGTTTTCGCCTTTTCGGTTGATATTCGCGCTCACAGGTCGATGTTTCTCATTTTTCGGTTGATGCTCACATGATTCAGCCGATGCACACACGATCAGGTTAAATTTCCAGCTTGTACCCCAACCCTCGTACTGTTTGAATCGTGAAATCCTGTGGAAATTTGGCAAAGCGTTCACGCAGCCGCTTGATATGGACATCCACCGTTCGATCATTTCCTGCAAAATCATTCCCCCATACGAACGCAATTAACTGTTCACGGGTAAAGATCCGATTCGGATGGCTGGCCAGCTGGGCAAGCAATTCAAATTCTTTCAACGGTAAAATCAATGTCTTTCCTTGTGCAGTTACCTCATAGCTTTTTCGATTGATTACCGTACTGCCAATCGTGATGATCTCTTCACTGGTCATTTGAAATCGTCTAAGCAGCGCCTTGATCCGGAAGAGGATTTCCTTTGGTTCAAATGGCTTTACCACATAGTCATCTGTCCCCGCCCGATAGGCCTTCTCCTTATCTGCGACCTCTCCTTTTGCCGTCAGCATGATTACGGGAATATCGTATACGTCACGGATTTGTGCACATAATTGATAGCCATCAATATTCGGCATCATCACATCAACGATCGCTAAGTGAATTGTTTCTGTTTCTAATTGATCCAATGCCTTCTCACCGTCTGCTGATTCGATGGTTTGGTACCCTTCTCGTTGTAAATAAAAGCGTAATAACTCCCGAATATGCGGATCGTCATCCACAATTAAAATGGTAATCATGCGTGCCCTCCGTTCGTTGATTCATAATAGGTTTATCGTATCATAATTTATATTCGAAACGTTAAAAAGAAAAAAACGAAAAAAACTGCCCGAGTACGAGCAGTTTTTTCATAAATTATTCCATTCCGAACAAATCATCAATCACTTTCGCTACACGATCTGCGTAACGTTCACAATCTTCCTTGGTGGCGGCCTCTACCATGACACGAACAAGAGGTTCTGTTCCGGATGGACGTACTAAAACCCTACCTTCCCCGTTCATTTCCTGTTCTACTTCATCGATTGCTTCCTGTATTTTCGGGTTGGTTAATGCATTATTCTTATCTGTCACTTTTACATTTTTCAATACTTGTGGGTAGACTTCCATCTTATTTGCGAGCTCGGAAAGCTTTTTACCTGTTTCCTTCATAACATTCACTAATTGTAATGCCGATAACATTCCGTCTCCAGTTGTATTGTAATCAAGGAAGATCACATGACCGGATTGTTCACCGCCTAAATTGTAGCCGCCTTTACGCATTTCAGCCATGACGTAACGGTCACCTACAGCCGTTTTATCACTGCGCATGCCATGTTCTTCTAATGCTTTATAGAAGCCTAAGTTACTCATCACCGTTGACACAACTGTATTATGACGTAAGTAGCCCTTCTCATTCATATACTTTCCACAAATAAACATAATCTTGTCGCCATCAACGATATTTCCTAATTCATCTACAGCAATTAAGCGGTCTCCATCACCATCAAAGGCAAGCCCGATGTCTGCGTCTTTTTCAATAACAAATTCCTGCAGCTTCTCTGGATGTGTCGAACCAACGCCATCATTAATATTTAACCCATTCGGTGAGGAACCAATAGAGAAAATGTCTGCTTCTAAATCGGCAAATAAATGGGTTGCCAAGCTTGACGTTGAACCATGTGCACAATCAAGTGCAATTCGTAATCCTTCAAAATCATTATCTATGGACTCCTTAAGGAAGGAGAGATACTTCTGGCCGCCTTCAAAGTAATCATTGACAACCCCTAAATCAGCACCTACCGGGCGCGGCAAATTATCTTCTCCATCCATGAGGCTTTCAATTTCATCCTCTTGTTCGTCCGATAATTTAAAGCCGTCCGGACCGAAGAATTTAATGCCATTATCTTCAACTGGATTATGGGAAGCAGAAATCATAACGCCGGCTTGGGCGCTGGTTGCTTTTGTCAAATAAGCAACACCGGGAGTAGAGATAACACCTAATCGCATGACTTCCGCACCGATTGATAATAACCCCGCAACAAGTGCCCCTTCCAACATGTGTCCGGAAACCCTCGTGTCGCGACCAATAACCACGCGGGGTTTCTCTGTCTCCTTCGTTAATACATAACCGCCAAATCGGCCAATCTTAAATGCTAATTCTGGCGTCAGACCGAGGTTTGCGATCCCCCTGACACCGTCTGTTCCAAAGTATTTTCCCATGCTGTACCTCTCCTTTTCTCCATTTAAACCAACGCTTGCAAAGTGAGAGCAAAATGCTTTTTATCCAATTCATCCCTGTTATTTTATAACGTCTATACTCTTGTTTATTTATACGTTAATCGATTGGGAAATGCTATTTAAAATTCGGCATATCTATACAACCATTAGGTAGCAGTGATATCAACCGTCACTTCATCAAAATCCCCCGTAAGATCACTGCCGTCCGGACCATCAATCGTTACCGGCACTTTATGCTCACCATCATCCAAATCGGTCAGATCAACAGATAGTTGTATATCATCGGAAGTGAGTTTGCCAATATCCTTTGCTTTGCCGGCAGCCGTCACATTCATTTTTGGCTTATCCGGCTTTACAAACGTTACCTCTTGGTCATCTCCCAAATTCTCAACGTTAATAGGAACATTCTTGATGGTTTTCGTTTGATCAAGTTCAACTTTTACTTTTATCGTATCCTTATTAGAAGATTTCACTCCATCAGGTAACGCCAGATTAACATCCATTGTGCCTGATTCGGTTATTTTTGACAAGTCAACCTTCTCTGTGGTGACCTGATCAACGTCCGCCAATTGACTGCTTGTCCCATAAATACTTACCTCTTCTACATCAGATGATATGGAGGCTAGATCATATCCTTCTGGTAACTTCCCGGTCGTCTCAACACTAACCGGAACCTTTTTGCTTGGATTATTAATAGCAGCGGATATCTCTACATTTTCAGGGTCAATCCCTACGTTCAATTCATTCCCTTGACTATCATAGACATTAACGGGAAGTTCCCGGCTTTTTATCGATTCCGTTAACCCACCTACATCGACAAACACCTTAACAATAGCAATTTGATCAACAACACTCTTGGAGCTGCGTATCGTCACTGTTTGCGGATTAACGTCAACATCCCCGATTTCATACCCATCTGGAAGCTTGTCCTCATTGATAAAATCAACATTTACATTAAATTCCTTGGACGAACGTTCTTCTATAACAACATCAATCGTCTTCGGTTCAATATAAACCTTTACATCATCCGATATATTGGCGTATTGGATCTCAACCTGATGCTCACCTTCCCCCAATCCCCGTAAATCGACAAACACTTCAAAATTACGCTGCTTCGCAACCGGGGCAACAATACTTTGCGGTCCTTCCAGAGAGACTCTTACATGCTCTGGAACACCGCTTACGACATGGTCTTTATCAATACGGATATCAACAGGAACATTATCAACGGCTTGCGTAGCTTGTGATGTACCAAAAAAACGATTTTCTGCATTTTTATCATTTATTTCTACATTAACAAATGTGAACAATAGGATCGCAAATGCCAACGAAACAGCTCGAACAAACCATTTACTTTTAAACCAATTATCCATTTCGCTTCCCCCTCTTGATCCATGACTTTGATTCAGGGGTCTTCAAGGTTATCAACAAATTTTCCCGTAAAAAGTCGCGTAAATAGTCCTGATCCAAATCCCTATGTAACTCACCGCTTCGTGTACAGGAGATACCACCGGTTTCCTCCGATACAACAATGGTTATGGCATCCGTTACTTCACTGATTCCCATTGCTGCCCGGTGTCTTGTTCCCAATTCCTTGGATATAAACGGGCTTTCCGATAAAGGTAAATAACAAGCTGCCGCAACGATTTCTTCCCCTTTGATAATCACAGCGCCATCATGCAACGGCGTATTGGGGGTGAAGATATTGGTCAGTAATTGGTGGGTCAGGTTTCCGTTGATCTGAATTCCTGTTTCGGTATAATCGCCCATTGCTGTTTCACGGGTAATTGAAACAAGTGCACCAATCCGCCGCTTAGCCATATAATTAGCCGATTGAACAATAGCTTCAATCGTTTGTTCAATCCGCTCTTCCTCCGATTTTACACCTCTGGAAAAGAAATTACCGCGGCCAAGCTGTTCCAATGCCCTGCGAAGCTCTGGCTGAAACAAGATAACAATGACAAGGAAACCCCATGTTATTGCATAATTTGTCAGCCATTGAACCGTTTGCAGGTCAAATACAATACTTAATAACCAAACTACCAGGATGACAGCAATTCCTTTCAATAACTGGATGGCCTTTGTTCCACGGATTAACATGATTAATTTATATAATACATACCAGACGAGAGCAATGTCGACACCGATTCGAAGCAAATTTAAAAGGTCAAATCCCCCATCAAGCATGTTTACACTTCCCTTTATCCATTAGATTTCATCCATTCTGCACATAGTAACAGTATATATTATAGCATAAGTTCTTATGAGTATTGAAGAAGAAAAGCATTACATGCGCTTACAAAAACAAAAAACGCAAGCAGCTTATGCAGTGTGACTGCTGCAGCAATTATACTTGCGTGAATCAACATATTGAAGCGTACTATCCCAGTGAAAGACATTATTCAAATGAAAATGCAGCCACAAAAATATGCTTTAATTTATACCAGATCCAATCAAATACCTGATTGACTTGTTTAAACTCTCCATGTACCCCGCCTACCGTTGCAACGAGATCATCCTCACCAATATTCTCATTGATAAGTTTTCCATTGATTAACGTGACATCGCCATCAATCGTGCCGTCAATTCGTAAATCACCATTTTTCACAAGTAAATCACCGGAAACCGTGACACCTTCTGGAACAATAACTGTGTCGCCATCGATGATTAAATTATCCTGCTTGGAAACGACAAGCTGATTATCATGATTCCAAGCCGATACCAATCCGCCAAACAGTACTACAATAAACAACGCAGCGGCCGTGATAATCGGATGTGCCTTTAACCACCGTTTGTAACCAACATGCTTTTTTTCCTGGGGTAACTTTTCCATTACTCTTTTTGTAAAGTCATGTGGTGCTTCGATTGGCTCGCTGCTTTGAATCCAGGTGATGGTTCGTTTTAATTCATGGAAATGCCGCTGACAACTGTGACAGTTTTCTAAATGATGCAGTAACCATACTTCTTCCGTCTTTCGTAAATCCCCATCAAAGTATTTATGCATTAACTTAATCGCTTGATGATCGCTTTCCAACTTAGTCCACACTCCTTCACACGTGACGAAGCTTTTTACGCAATGCTTCTCTTCCCCGATGAATCCGAGTTTTAACGGTTCCTATTGGCATGTTCAGAATTTCGCTAATTTCTTTTAAGGGAAATTCCTCTAAATACCTCAGGATAATAATTGCCCGATATTTCGGTGGCAACGCATAAATTTCTTTATGGATATAGCGCTGGATCTCCAAGCCTTCCACTTCTTCCTCTGGCAGTCGGTAATCAGCCTGTACATGAGAATACATCGTTAATCCTTGCGTACCCTTTATTTCGGCATCAAGGTAATAATCCGGCTTACGTTTTCGCAAGCGGTCAATTGATAAATTTGTAGCAATTCGATAAAGCCATGTGGAGAATTTCCACTTCTCATCATACGAATCAATATTTATATACGCGCGGATAAAAACTTCTTGCGCGACATCCTCCGCCTCATGTACATTCCCAAGCATTCGGTAACAATGCTGGTAGATCTTATGTTGAAAAAAGGAAACAATCGCCTCAAAAGCAGCTTGGTCTCCCTTACGCACCTGTTTTACTTTATCGATGATCATCCATTCCATGATTAGTACCTCCGCTGTCCCGCGGTAATTGTGTTACGAATTAACCTGAAAAAGGTTTCATTTATTTAAAAAGCGTTTGTTTTATATTCCTAATATATGGGTAATTTCATATTATAGTATACTAGATGGGAGGACGGTTTTGTGGAAAATTTAATAGAAAAGATAGAACAACAGCGTAGTGAAATGATTTCATTAAGCTGTTCCTATGGTTTAGCATCGGACGTTGTTGTACAATCTAGTAAACAATTAGACAAGTTATTAAATGAATATCATAACCAATATGAGGCGGCAAGTGCTTGAGTATGTTTTGATGACGGGGATATATACGGGATAAGAAAGACATCAAATTTCGCATATGAAATTTGATGTCTTTTTATGATTATCGGTTTATTTTATTTCAACTTTTCACCGAACAAAGAACCCATTAACCCTACAGCTAACATAGCTGTCTTGTTCTTATCGTCTAATATTGGGTTCACTTCAACAAATTCTGCCGATGTCAGGATATCTGCTTCCGCAAGCATTTCCATCGCTAAATGACTTTCACGATACGTCAAGCCGCCAAGCACCGGCGTTCCAACTCCTGGTGCTTCGGACGGATCCAACCCATCAAGATCAAGACTAAGATGAACACCATCCGTATGCTGTAAATAATCGATCGCTTCTTGCATCACCTTTGTCATCCCAAGCCGGTCAATTTCATGCATCGTAAATACCTTGATTCCTCTATCTTTGATTAGCTGCCGTTCTCCTGGATCCAGTGACCGGGCACCGATAATAACAATATTCTCTGGCTTCACTTTAGGCTGATAATCTAGCATATTCGTTAATGTAGGGTGGCCAATACCCAAACTAACCGCAAGTGGCATTCCGTGAATATTCCCAGATGGAGACGTTTCTCCAGAATTCAAATCCCCGTGTGCGTCATACCAAATAACCCCAAGATTACGGTAATGTTTGGCAATACCAGCCAAACTGCCCATGGCAATACTGTGGTCTCCACCAAAAATTAATGGAAAGCGGTCTTTGGTAATCTCCTGGTCTACCATCTCCGCTAATACTCGATTCGCTTCAGCTACTTGAGGTAAATTTCTTAAATTGCCCTCTTGTTTGGCATGTGCAGGATCCGGACGATTAATCGGTATATCTCCGAGGTCAGCCACATCATAATGTAAGCGTTGTAACTTTTCGATAGCACCAGCATACCTCATGGCACTTGGCCCCATGTCAACGCCTCGTCTGCTTTGGCCAAGATCCATTGGAACTCCGATAATGGACATATCTTTTAACATCGTATACTCCCCCTTGTAGCTTTATTTTAGCGAAAAGAGGCATGGTGACTCAACTCAACATTTGCGTGTATATATATACAATTGATTGAACAGACTTGGCGTGCGATCATCAGCCGACTATAGGAAAACATCAACCCGGGAGCAGAAACATCAGCCAAACTCAGCAAAATATCAATCTGGCAGCTAGGTCATCAGCCGGATTAAAGGAAACATCGACCAAGGAGTGCAATCATCAACTAAATTTAATCGCTGCGTAAAACAAGCAGAACATTAAGGCGGGATTAAAAACAGATACCTCTTGCACGGAGATATCTGTTTTTAATCATCGCTTATTCTATTATCTTTGCCCCATATGGGTAAGGGACGATTGTTAATGGTTTGATTCCTGCATCCTGCCATGCCTTCATTAATTGGTTCGCCTTTTCTTGATTTGGCATAAATGCAATTCCACAATCACCACCGCCAGCACCTGAAGGCTTTCCAACGCCGCCATATTTTTCTGCCAAGTCACATAACGTTTTTAACAAAGGAGTCTCTACTGCAACTCCTGCATGTTCACCTACCGTTGCAAGGGCATGTCTGTTGTCCACAATCCCCCGGCATAATAAATCCACATCACCAGCAACCATCCCTTTCATAAAGGAAGAAACCGCCTGTTCACTCGTTTGTAGAAACTGTCCATAGCATTTAGGATGATCCTCGTTCAACTGGCGAATCCTAGGAATTAATTTAGACGTTGATGCAGGGCTGCCTGTCCAGCCGATACATATATGCACGTTATCCGGAAGCTCAATAGGTTGAACCGAGCAATATAACCAATCCTGCTGCACAAGCCCGGTTATCGAACGTGCCAATGTGTATTGTTCGAGCAGCCAGTCCGCTTGAAATGAACGATATAAAAGAAAACCGCCATAGGATGAAGCAGCAACATCGGCACCCGATCCGCTACCTTGCGTTTTGACATGAGCAATGGCCGCTAATTTAAAGATCAGTTCTTTCGTAGGCTTTGTCGGTAAATGCTGGTGCAGAATCGCTGCAACAACCGATGTCACAACTGCAGCACTGGAACCAAGTCCGTATTTTTTACCCGAGGAATCATCTAATTCACTTTTAATAGATAGGTGAAAGTTATTCAGTGGAATACCATTTTCTGACAAATAGGAGAGAACAACCGTCATCGCATCTTTTACAAATCGTATTCGTTCATCCGATGAATGGACATGGCATTTACTTGGATTATATTCCCATTCCAGATCTGTTAACCCAAAGTCCATCAATGATAGTCGATTTTCGCCTTGAGCCGAAATAGTTGCATACACATAGCGGTTAACTGCCATCACAACTAACTGATGATAGGGCTCAAGAACAGCAAACTCGCCCGCTACCATTAACTTACCCGGTGCTTGAATGGTTATAGATCTGTTCGACAAAATTTTCAACTCCTATAGATAGGTAACTCCTTGTCCCGGTCGACTTGTTATAACCTCTTGTACACCAGGAATATTACGAAGTGTGGTTATGACTTGCGCTTCATCATTCGGTAGATAAAGCACCTTTACGTTTGGACCAGCATCAATGGTAAAATATGCTGGGATTCCCTGTTCCCGCATTGCTTGAACTTCCTGCATAACCCGTACCGTTGTATCATGCCAATACATAACTGGCGGATTGGCCCCTAACATGGTTGCATGCATCTTAAGACAATTAGCTTCTGCAATACTACCGACCTGTTCAATGTCATGGGCAGCGATTCCGGCCTTAATCTGTTCTAAATCCTTAGGGATGCTATCCATCCAACCGGTGTAAAATGGCGATGATGTTACCGTCCGCTTCATCCCTTCCCGGCTGGATACATTTTTTTCTGTTTCTGACAATACAACAGCAGCAACCCGTACATCCCAAATATTTGCATCCTGTACCTGGACAGCAAAGGAATCAGAACCGTCTTCTTTATTCCCTTTTTTCCACTCCACAAACCCGCCATAGATCGACCGGCAAGCTGAACCTGATCCTCTTCTAGTGATTTTGGATAACTCCTGATCACTAATGGATACGTTAAGAGCCTTTACAGCTGCAGCAGCCAGGGCAGCAAATCCGGAAGCAGAGGAGGCGAATCCAGCCGCAGTCGGAACATGATTAATCGATCGGACGTCCGCATGCCAATTCGTTACCCCCGTTTCATCTCGAATAACGTCGAGAAATGCAGAAACACGGCGTGACTGCTCACCCGTAACAGCCTGCTCGTTCAGAAAAAAATTATCCTGGGAAAGCTCTTCAGAAAACGTTACTGTCGTTGTCGTATAAAACCCATCCAGTGTCAATGACAAACTGTTATTCATTGGCAAAATCAGCTTATCATCCCGCTTTCCCCAGTATTTAATTAGCGCAATATTTGTATGTGCTCTAGCTGTCGCCTTCATCGCTATCCTCATTTCACATTTTATCTGGCATTTATCACGCATTAACGGGCAGTGAAATCACTTCCCATGACGAAAGCGATCCACTGCCTGTAAATGTTTTGTTATCTAATTGCTATTTCGTATTTGTACTGTTTGATTACATTTGTTTCCGTAACACAAATGGCCAAACGGCATGAGCTCCGAATTTCTTCAGCTTTTCCGTTAGTTGAATAGAGTGTGCCTCATTACGTGCTAGCGCAATAATACAGCCTCCATTGCCACCACCGGTCAGCTTAGCTCCCAGTGCGCCTTCACGTCGTGCGATATATATAAGCCTGTTTAATCCTGCATCACTAACACCTAGTGCTTCCAGTTCTTTTTGTGCTTCATTCAATGTTTTTCCCAAAATATGCTTGCCAGCCTTTTCAAGCGCACGTCTAGCTTGATGGGTAATTTCCCCGATTCGGTCGAGACTTGCTTGGATTCGCTTCGGTGCCGACTTAAATAAATGTGCGACCGACTCCACCGCAGATTTAGTATCACCCATTCGTCCTGAATCGGCAACCACAAAGTGAAAATCTGCTTTTGGCTGAATAAAATCAAATGGTCTGTCTTTTTCATACCAAACCGGAGATCCGGACGTAATTGTCAATGTATCGATCCCACTTGGAGCGCCGTGTGCATATGTTTCCGAAATGTTGGCAAGACGGAGTAACTCATCCTCGGTATAGGGTTCATCCGCGTATGCAAATAACGATCGAACCACTGCAATAGCCACTGAAGCACTTGAACCCAGTCCCTTGCCTGGCGGGATCGAGGATTTAATCCGAATCAACAAATCTTTGCATGGCAATCCCAATTTTCTTAAGGATGCCTTCACACAGTTAACAATACCCTCTAAGGTCTCTGGTGCGGAATCAATTGGACCATGATAAATAGCGCTGTCTAACTTAACCGCGCCCGGTACATGCTCCACAATGGATTCTACCCCAACCAATGGAAATGGAATGGCAATAGCTGGTTGTCCGTGTACAACCGCGTGCTCCCCAATTAAAATTAATTTACTATGAGCTAATCCGATAGCTGTTTGTTCTGAAGTTGTTGCCTTTTCTGCACTCATTTTATATATTCTTCCACCAATTCTTTAGCTTTTCCAACACGGATTTCCTTCGCTTCGATTAATTGTTCCGCAATAATATCAATCATCTCCCCAGTAGCTCCTGCTGCCATTGCAACAGACCGAGAATGTAATGCCATATGACCCTTTTGAATACCCTCAGTCACTAAGGCTTTTAATGCACCAAGATTTTGCGCAAGACCGACCGCAACAATGACTTGCGCCAGCTCCTGTGCAGACGTTACATTTAATAGGGTGTGAGCAACTTGTGCCGTTGGATGAACACGTATTGCTCCACCAACAATCCCCACCGACATGGGCAGTTCCAATTCACCGACTAAATTTCCTAGGCTATCAACAGACCAGGTTGTCATCGAACTGTATCTTCCATGGCGGGCTGCATAAGCATGGGCAGCAGCCTCCACCGCACGCCAATCATTACCACTGGCAATGACCACTGGATCAATTCCGTTCATAATTCCTTTATTATGGGTAACAGCCCGATAGGGGTCAGAGGCGGCAAATTCGTATGCATGTACAACTCCGTCACGCACCTCTTCCCCAGTAAACATATCTGACCCTAACAACGCTGGAGGGATGACACATGTCGCTTTTGCCAAACACTGATCTGTGTAATTAGAAAGAATACGCAAATACACTTTTCCACCTGTTAATTGTTCCATTGTTGGTGCCAACGATTCTACCATCGTATTGATAATATTGGCTCCCATTGCATCACAAGTATTAATATATATATGCACGACCAGCATTTTGCTATAATTTGACTCGGCATTATCATTTAACAGTCTAACTTCTAGATCCTCAGCCCCGCCGCCTCGGGCAACCAAGCTTGGATATGCAGCGTTGGCGTCATTGATCAGTGCATCCTTCTCCGCCAAAACCGCATCTTTAGCAGCCTTGAAGTCCTCACAACCAACAATCTGGATTTGGCCGATCATGACTCGTTTAGTTGCTTCCGTCGTAAATCCACCGGCATCCCGGACGATTTTAGCTATATAACTGGCAGAGGCCACAACAGAAGGTTCTTCAATAGCCATTGGTACCACATAATCTTTACCATTAATCAAAAAATTCAAGCCCAACCCCAGCGGTAAGGCGAACGTGCCAATCACATTTTCGATCATATTATCCGCTGTATCCAAGGGCAACGATTCCGTGTGATGCAATTGCGATAATTCTTCATAGTGAAGCGCTTGAGTCGAAGCTAATCTTTCCCGTCGTTCTTCCACCGTCATATTATAAAAGCCAGGGATTCTAGAAGTTCTCATTCCACTCATCCTTTTTAAGATAAGATCATATCTCTATCATTTGTCATTTCGCATAAAAAATTACTTATTCCATTATGTAAAAAAACAGCATAAAATGCAAATAAACAAGGTTGTTAATAACAGAACGACCTTGTTTTTCTCATTATACTATGTATGCTGGCGTTAGGCTAGAATTTCTTTATCAAATGAAGAGTGAGCCATGGAGGATTCGAACCTCCGACCCTCTGATTAAAAGTCAGATGCTCTACCGACTGAGCTAATGGCTCGTGCAACTTGTCTAAGTTCTGTGAGTTTATGTAATTAATGACAAGAATTAAATTGGCTGGGCTACCAGGATTCGAACCTGGGAATGACGGGATCAAAACCCGCTGCCTTACCGCTTGGCTATAGCCCAACGAGACAAATAATGGTGGAGGGGGGCAGATTCGAACTGCCGAACCCTGAGGGAGCGGATTTACAGTCCGCCGCGTTTAGCCACTTCGCTACCCCTCCGTATTGTTAACACATCATCAAATTTTATACATAAAAAATGGTGCCGGCCAGAGGACTTGAACCCCCAACCTACTGATTACAAGTCAGTTGCTCTACCAATTGAGCTAGGCCGGCTTGATTTGCAGCTAAAGGTTCCTATCTAAGTATGCACACCATCGAGAATGCTTATTCTCATTCTTTAAATGGTGGAGGATGCAGGGCTCGAACCTGCGACCCCCTGCTTGTAAGGCAGGTGCTCTCCCAGCTGAGCTAATCCTCCGATACCTATGTAGCCTGGCGGCGTCCTACTCTTGCAGGGGCAAAGCCCCAACTACCATCGGCGCTGGAGAGCTTAACTACTGTGTTCGACATGGGAACAGGTGTGACCTCTCCGCTATGGCTACCAGACCTATGGAATGGTTATTCTATGTTGTTCACACATGTGAATAACCTTGCATGATTACTTTTAGAGTTTGTCCAACTCGCTTCAACAAGATTTCTTCTGTTTAAAACCAAGGACAAGATATATTATATGCATTTATCATAAAAAATGCAAGACATATCTTAATTTATACCCTAAAAACTAAATAAGAGTCATCCAAACAACGTATCAAAGATATAGATAAGTCCTCGATCGATTAGTATCCGTCAGCTCCACGTGTCACCACGCTTCCACCTCGGACCTATCAAC
>NZ_JBCLVH010000005.1:0-214342 GCF_039548255.1 Lentibacillus songyuanensis | reverse complement strand
TTACATGAATAATTAGGGGTGGCAAGTGGCATACAATTTTAAATGCCATTTCATACATTTTTTACTTGCCAAATACACAATAACTTCTGTTACCTTCTGGCGAGAGTTGCCTGTACTTACTGAAATGCCTCTAAGGCTAATACCTTCATCGTCCATTCCAGTATCTTTCGATAGTGAATCATTAAAAAATACCTCCTATAATTATGTCACACCAAAGGCATGCTCATTAATTATATAGAAGGTAATTGCGTAAGTGGTACATTTATTTGTCACTTTGTGGTACATTTCTTGGCATTCGGTGGTAAATAAGATGTCACTAGTGGTACATTTTGTTGGCTGTAATCAGCTTGTAAAGGATTGCACCCGCGCGACGAGCCACGATAATTATTTGGGTACACTGGAAATGACCACTACACAAGGTGGCATGTTTGGAACAGTAGTTCGATGGAAAGATTGGTTTCTTCTCCACACTGAAACAGTATTTAAAACTTAAAGATGATAGACGTTACTATGTTCACGCCAATGAACAGTTACACCGTCAAAAAATTCATCAAATCATTGCTGGATATGCTGAGGATGATACAGCTGATTAATTAACGAATGATCCCGTTTTTACGCAGGTTGCAGGAACAGATACCTTAGCTTCCCAACCAAGTTTATCCTGGCTTTTCCCAAGATTTGATGATGAGTCAATGAAACAATTAAATCAGGCAAATCAGGAGCTTTTAGATAAGGTGCATAATATAGAAACGCCAAGTCGATCATTCTCGATCTGGATTCCACCCATGCAGATACATATGGCAATCAGGAGGATGCAACGTTCAACACGCATTATGGAACCATCGGATTTCATCCTTTGATTGCCTTCGATGGTATCACAGGCGACTTTTGAAAGCTAAGCTACGCCTAGGAATTGTCTATACTTCCAATGGTGTGGTGGATTTCATATAGCTGTTATCAACCATTGCAACGAGAAGGTTCCCGAAACCATCCCTTTTCTGCGCGGTGACAGTGGTTTAGCTGTGCCGGTACGAACTTAGGCTTCCTTCATCTTTTTTTGTATAGAGGTATGAATAATTCAGATATAACTTTATTTAGATAAATGTTCACATGGTTTTCCTTTTAACCATGTAAGAACATTATCTGTTAGGTTCATAGCTATACTAAAAACAGTTTCCATTTCTGTTAGTTTAAACTCAGTCTCCTCCAAAAAGTGCCGGCATATGGAAGTAGGAAAATCCTTGTGATTGGATAACAATTCGAATACTTCCTCCTCCTTGATGTCCTTTTCATCTAATAATTGTATCATTTCATCCATCGTCGTAAGGCGCTGATAGGAATTAGAGGCTATTTCTTCTTGAATGATGCCCCTCATTTCAGCTGAACAGAGGTGATTAGTATGGACGAGAGTACCGTTTGCTGATAAAATTTTTGCAGTATGAATAGGAGATACTTCCATACTTGCCAACTCTCCTGTTTTTGAAGCAATTAAAAAATGAGCAGGGGATGCCATTTGATCCCCGCCTACCCTAGAGATAGCTTCTTCGAATGTTTCTGATTCAAGAATTGCTCTTAGTCCCAAATGAATAGGAACTTTAGGTTCCCATGTATTTGTTACTAAGGCATTAAGACATACACCTATACCTGCATTGTTGGAGCCTATTTTTCCGATAATGCCAGCTTCTGTTATCATTTGTAAAGTTGGCAGTTCTTTTTGCTCGATTTTTAAATGAACTAATGAATCAATTTGTGTACCCTTCCAATCCCAATTTTGTGCTAGCCAAGTTTTGTTGGTTTTTGGTTTGGTAAGTGCAAAAGAAGTGCAGCCATCAGGTGCATCTATTAAGGCGATTTCGCTTCTAGTATTAAGTGTTAGTATATCCTCAAAAGTTACAGAAGCACCGTCAGCTATTCCTTCCATTTCTTTTATATAATTTTCATTATATTTTTCTATTGCTGGAACATGTAATAGTGCTTTTTTGCTCGCATCCTTCCAGCTTATTCCTAATGTTTCTTTAAACATTTTTTCGTACGTTTGCAAGCTTTGACATACTTTCTTTTTTGTGGTTTTTCCATGTTTATATCCAATTTCATAGGGTGACCCTGACAATGTAACAATCTTATTCTCATTTGAAAGAAATCCACTCATACTTGGATACCTTCTTTAGATTTTTGATAAACTAATTCTCCGTCAATCATTGTCCACTCCACAAGAACCTCAGGTAAATCATCAAGATCTGTTCTAGTGATGGAACGATCAAGCAGGACTAAGTCTGCAAGTTTTCCTGGTTCAATGCTTCCTTTTATATTTTCTTCAAAGGAGGCATAGGCCCCATGTAAAGTATACATACGAATGGCTTGAAGTAAAGATACTGTTTTATCTTCACCGATTACTTGTTCAGAACTAGATCTTCGTGTAATTGCAGCATGAATTCCGCGCATTGGATTAAAATCTGTTACAGGACAATCTGATCCGATAGCTGCAGGTATATCGGCTCTTTCATATGCTCCCATTGGGTACATCGTCTTTGCTCGTTCTCCATAGTTTTTAACATATCCGTCTCCATACTCGTAAAGAAAGGCGGGATTTGGAATTGGAACAACGTTTTGCTCTTTCATTCTATCCATTAGATCAGGTGTAGCAATTCCCGCATGTTCAATTCGATGTCTCGTATTTTCTCTTGTATGAAGTCGATTTGCTTTTTCGATCGTATTTAATAGCATATCGATTGCAGCATCCCCTTGGGCATGCGCAGTGATTTGCCAACCTTTTTCATGTGCAGGGATAAATAGTTCGTCTACTTCTTCCTGGGAAAAATAGTGAATTCCATAGTTTTCTTGATCACTTGTATAAGGCTCGCGAGTCCAAATCGTTGGGCCACTACTGCTTCCATCAAGGAAGAGTTTAACAGGTCCAATTCTAAACTTATCATCACCTAAGCCTGTAAAAACACCCGCATGAGTCATATGCTTCACAACATTTTGTGCATCATTTAAGGCACCGACCATGGCATAGACTCTTTGTTTAATCAGACCTTTCTTTGAATCAGTTTGCAAACAACGTAGATTTTCCAGTCCGTATCCTGTTGCGTCATGAAGGGAGGTAATTCCTTTTTCCGCAAAATGCTCGGAAGCGATTTTATGTGCGTCAGATAATTCCTCTTCTGAGAAGGATGCAATTGCGAACATTTTCATATGGGCATTTTCAAGCAATAATCCAGTTAATTCACCTTTCGTATTCCTATCAATTTTTCCACCATCAGGATCTGGAGTGTACCTGTCAATATTGGCAGTTTCTAATGCATGGCTATTCACCACCGAAATATGACCACATGTCCTTGAAATAATGATAGGATGCTCAGTTGTAATGGCATTTAGTTCTTCTTTTGTTGGGAACCGTTTATCCTTGATGCTATTTTCATTGTATCCCCATGCCCGAATCCATTGTCCTTTCGGTGTCTGATTAGCCCGTTTCTTAATTTTCTGGAGAAGATCATCAATTGACAGGATGTCCTTATCCTTGCAGGAAATGGAGACGCAATTGGTTCCATACATGGAAATATGCAAGTGGGAGTCGATAAATCCTGGTACCAGTGTTTTTCCTTTTAAATCAATAACTTCGGTGTTTTTATCTTTCAAATCTAATATTTCTTCGGTTGAGCCAATAGCTGTAATCTTATTTCCTTTCACAGCCACGGCTTCAGCAATCTCATCCTTATCGTTTACGGTAATAATTTCTCCATCAATAAAAAGATATTGTTTTTCCATTTGATTTTCCTCCTAATTAATTATTTTGTTTCTACTTGTAATAAAGCATTCGATTCATCTTCATATAGGTCTTGCACCATGTCTGGAAAGAAACGTTCAATCGTTTCTTTAGAAGCAGGTTGTGTCATAAGTGAAACGATCGCAAATATTACGGCATTAGCGATTAATCCCCATATACCAGCATGTATATCAAGCGGATGTGGGATGACGAAGGAGAAGATAACGGTTACAATAAAACCAACGAATAATCCCCAGAATGCACCGTGTTTCGTTGCTCTTGGCCATAAGAAAATCCCAATGATAGATGGAAATGCCTGAGCAATAAATCCATAACCTATTAATAAAATATAAACCAGACTTGCTGGTTCTAAAATTGAAATAGGTGCGATAATAAATGCCATGATTGGGAAAATCAATCGTCTTGTCCATTTCCCTGCTTTTTCATCACTCCATTTGAAAAGTGGTTGCAAAATATCTTTACTATAAGTTAATGCTGTTGCATGTATACAAGGTTCACTAGAAGACATGGCAGCTGCGAGTGTCCCAGCACCGAGTAATCCAGCAACTATAACGGGCATGGTATCAATAGCTAATTTAATAGCAACTTGATCGGCATTTCCGATATTTGGATACATGAATATACCGATAAACCCAACGATAATCATGGGTATAAGTACAAGATAGAATGTTGGTAATAGTGTTGCAGATCTTCTGATAGATTGCTTAGAATTTGATCCCATCCATTGAATCCAGTGTGTTTGCCAAATGGAGAAGAAGGATATTAATATGGAAGTTGTCCAAAATGTAGCGTTCATATCTCCTAATGCTCCAGGAAGTGTAAGAAATTCAGGAACATCTTCTTTTACTCGTTCAAAAATTGGCGCGACGGAAAAGCCTCCAGTAAAGTGTTTGGTTGCCCATAGTCCAACGAAGAAAGATACAAACATCATTAGAGCACCTTGGAAGGCATTAGTTACACCAATAGCTTTTAGGCCACTTTTATATAGATAAATAGAGATGGCGCCTAAAGATAAGAATACACCAACCCAAGTAGGGATTAAGCCATAACTCATTACGTTTAGGATATAAGCCGCACCAGTTGTTTGAATAACAGCATAGGCCAATATACCAATGGAGGTGACAATGGAAGCTAAACCACCCAATGCTTTACTTTCATAACGATCAGAAATAGCAGCAGACTGGGTTACGTGATTATATTTTTTACCAAGTTCCCAAACTTTTGGACCGAAGTACCATGCAAGAAACGCCATATAGGTTAAATAAACAACAACATATAATGCGGGTACCCCTTTAGAATAAGCCCATCCCGGTGATCCCATAAATGTATAAGCGCTTACTCCTCCAGCCCCAATTAACAGGTACATCATAATTGGCCCAAAACTTCTGCTGCCAACTCCCCACTCTTCCACACTATCCATATTTTTTCCTTTTCCTGCAAAAAAGCCAAGTATTACAGCAATAAATATATATGAGACCGTTATCATTAGTGGTATATATTCATACATCAGTCAACTCCTCCTATTTTATTAATTAAGACCATTGAAAATGTCGCTAAAATAACAAGAACAATAGACCATATCATTAATAGAGGTAATCCAAATATAATCACTTCAGTGTTAAACAAATGAATAATTGGCCAACTTCCTAATAAAATTATAAAAGCGATTAGTGCCAAACTGAACCACCCTTTTAAAGTTTTTGGGTGTTTAAATGTCGCTTTCATTAGAACCCTCCTTATTTAAAATCTTGATAAGTAACTTAATTTTCTTTTCCTAAAGTTGTACTGATTAATGGAGCATTTTAATTATAAACTTGATGAGGTAATAAAACATTTAACCAATTATAAATTTTTTGTATATTTTGTTTTACAATTTGTCTAATGTTATTAGGGGTGGTAAATTGTTGGCGGTCACAAACCATGACGGATGAATAGCCAGCGGCATTGACATGTCTCGTGATATATAGAATAGCCAACCTCATTGCGCTTGGTTAATGAAAATGCCAATTTTACTGTCATAATATTTTGTGCTCAGTATGGGTGTCTAGTGTAGTAAATAGAGAAAAAAGACCACGTAGTATAATGGAAGCACCTATCACAGAACTTCTTATTATTAATCCCTAATCATAAGGAGACGAAAACAATGGTTATTCATTATTGAATCATATTCAAGGTGAAAATGGAATGGGCGGAATTCATTCGAGAAACAGGAACGGATCATATGATAGTGGCAATTGGTGCTGAGGATTATGGGGTCAGGCCCAATGTCATAAACCTTAAGTGTAAAATGTGTAAATTTATAAGTGTTATAAAATTGTCTGAAAGTATTATCCATTCACTAAAAAAGATCATTGACAGCCCGGTTTTGCTTTATGATGATAGCGAAAATGTAGCGTTCCCTTCCCAAAAAGACGTGGCGATTCAGCTGGACGACAGCGTTCGTACAGAAAGGATAAACGAATATTTAATCGCATACGAATCGGCAAATGCCTATACGATGATGATTAAGTTGGACGATTTGAAAAAGATGTACCTATTTGTATCGACAGAAAACCATCAGCTTACAAACAATGAAAAGATTTCTATCCATATTGCGGCTTCTTTTATTAAATTGAACTACATTAAAAATCTGATGAATAAGGAAAAAAGGCAACAACGCTATTTACAGATCATTGACGAGCTGTTGCATCATACAGATTTATCTTTCCACGAAAGAGAAAGTATGCTGGAGTTCCTTTCCATGTCTCCAGAAAAGAGTTTTTTAGTCGTTATTGCGGAGAATAGTAGCTTCGATTCAAAAGTGATGACAAATTTCGATGATCGGTTGACATTGCATTTGTATAGGAAGGTAAAGTTAGTCAAATTCTGGATAAACGAAAATCAACTTGCACTCATTTTAGCAGGCTGCGATCAGTACATCGTACAGTATATACGCAATATCCTTAACTCACTGTTTACCCATAGCTTTGGCATATGCGCAGGGATATCCGAATTAGTTAATCCCACGTTGGATTTTCCAAAGGCATATACGCAAGCAAAAGATGCCTTAGAGATAGGGAAACGTCAATATGCGAAGCAAGAAAAACATATTTTTTCCTATGGGGACCTTGGTATTTATCGAACCTTGTTCAACCTCCAAAGAAAGGTATCATTAGATAGATATATTAATCCAAAGTTAATGAAGCTGATCGAATCAGATTATCCGAATAAGGAACTGTTGGCTTCTCTAACAGCTTTCCTGGATAACAAACAAAATTATAAAACACGGCCGACATGCTAGGCATCCACTGGAAAATAGTAAAAAATCGCATGTTGAAAATGGAGGAATTCACTGCAATTAGCTTGGATGATTCTGAAGAAGCGCTTGATGTACATGTTTCATTAAAGATACTTAGGTTTTAAAATACTAAGGTTGGTTTTAAGTGGTAGGTATTACATTCCGGGGAAATTTGGCTTCGAAGGATTGAATATTATTTGAAAAATATGCAAAGTCAGTGACATCAGTGAGAGTAGCCTTTCATAAAAGGATGAATACCAGATGTATTCTTTGTTATCACAAAGAGATACGTGGACAAATTTTATTCAGTGAAATAGAGAAAAAAGCATTATTTGAACCAATTAAGCCAGGGGATGTACCTGCGACCTGTGCATCGATTGAGTTGTGCAGGAGGGTGTTGGATGTAGGTCAGAAACTTTGGGAGGTTTGCGGATTGGTATATGGGGTTTGAGATAAAATAGGCATATAGGTCTCTTCCATGTAAATTGATTTCAGCCAACTACGCAAAATAATATACAGCATGGTAAGCGTAAAATAATCACCAACTGTAACATTACAAATGGAGATTATTTTACGCTTACCCAGCCTTCCATAAGATAGCCATTAAACCATTGTTTTTATTGGAAAGTTTTTAGATGTAACGTCAAATATTTACTATACGTATTTCAAATGTACCCTAACAATTGATACCGCTTACAATAAAAGCGGAGCTAAAAATGACATAATGATTAATATTAGAGCTCCACCTAAACGTGAGGACATTTGAGCAAATGCCATAAGATTCATTCTTTCACTCGCCCCTAATACGGCAACGTCTCCGGAGCCACCTAAATCCGCCATGCATAATCCGGCAGTAATAGATGATTCCACATAATACATGCTTGCTAGCAAACCAAAGATACCTGCACCAAGCGATGCTAAAGCTACTGTAACAATAACGATAATAACATACGATGGATCGGACAAGGCACCAATAAGTTCCTCAATTTTAATTAATGCAATACTTACTGCAACAAGTATTGCTGGGATCATTGTTTTGGTTATAAAACCATTCCATTCTACTGCAGCTTTCTCAGCCGATGAGGGTAACACGTTAAGAATTTTCAATAAAGCTGCTGTAATAATCATCCAAGCATATGGATGGATACTGGGTGTCAATAGACCAATAATATTTCCGAAAATGTAGATAGATCCAGATAAGACTAGACCAACTCCTAGATTTAAAAAAGTTGCTGAATTTACTTCTTTCTCTTCTGCTAATTCAACATTTTTTGACCTGAGCATTTCCCCATTGCCTGAGAACCCTTTAAATAAATCTTTATTTTTCTTTCCAAGTCCACTTAGTATTGCTGCGATAAATATGCAAATTATATTACCAACCATAACAGCTGGAACGATTAGTGATATTGCCTCAGATGAATCTACCTCCATATTTGAGGCGTAAATTTCTGACATAGGGATTGCGCCAGCTGAAATACCCCCGCCCATAATAGGAGCAATGATATACAAAATTGCTTCTTTGAAACCATACCCTAAAAGATTTGCTATTAGCCCTCCAATAATGAAGGCAAAAATGAGACCTCCCAACACAGGGATTATAAACCGTGATCCTGCTTTAATTAAAAATGTTCTATCCATACTCAATAGACTACCAACAATAAAAGCCGGTACTAGAAAGTTTATAAAACCCTGATCACCAAAGAAATTTTCAACTAGATCAACGCCATTTTTCGGAAAAATGTTATAGTATATTAAAATTGGCGGTACAAGTACACAAAGTATTGCTGAACCACCGAAAGTTCTGAGTCCTGGGATATTGTCTCCGATCCATGCCAAAAGCCCACCAAAGACCATTGTAATCACAAATCCAACAAGCATATCATGTGGAAGAACATCAAGATAGAGGCCAAGAAATAACACAACAAATACCATAGCAAAGACAGAAGGACGCATACCTACAATTAATTGTTTATTGCTTGTTCCCATTTTTAATACCCCCAGTTTAAAATATTGATAGAACTCACATTAAGCAACACGTTGAGTTTACTAATGCAGATAATTTAGTTGAAAGTACTACAAAAGATTAAGTTTTAAGTTTTTGTTGGAATAGATCGGGTTAAAGTGTATATGGATTTAAGGATGGTCTCTACAGTGATGAATGTAATTACCCGATCTGTTAGTGAAGTAGGAGTAGATGTAGTTATTGATTCGTACTTGGATATGCTCGATTATTAGGCGTTATCTCTGCTTCGAATAAACTTTTTAATAACTTCGCTTGAATAGCCTAGTTCCTTTAGTATCTCTTCATTGCATTCTCCCATTTCCTTTCCCGCAAAATGAATTTTCCCGGGATTGTTTGAAAGCCGCGGAACGATATTCTGCATTTTTACTGTTGTCAATTCCGGATCTTCAATTTCTTTTATCATTTCACGTTCAATAAAATGAGGATCAGTGAATATATCGCTTATATCATATATCGGTCCTATTGCTGCCTGTTCCTTTTTGAATATATCGATAACGTCATCGCGGTCCCGTTCGATTATCCAACTGCCTATAATGTTATCTAACGCATCAACGTTTTTAAGCCTTACATCATTCGTGACAAATCTCGGATCGGTAATTAGATCCTCTCTGCCAATAGCTTTGAAAATGCGATTTGTAATAGTTTGGGCGCTACCTGATATGCAAACATACTTATTATCACGTGTTTTATATAGATTTCGCGGTGCTGAAAATGGAACACGATTTCCTACTCTTTTAGGAATCTTTCCGATAGCATCGTAATCAGTCGTTTGGCTGCCTAAAGCTGCAAACATAGACTCTATAATAGAAATATCGATGACTTGCCCTCCATTTTTATTTACATCCCTGTCATATAAAGCCATCATAACGGCATACGTACCATTTAGGGATGCTATAGTATCACCAAGACCAAAAGGGGGAAGTGTCGGTGGTCCATCTGGAAAACCTGTCATTTGTGCAAATCCACTCATAGCTTCTGCGACCGTTCCGAATCCTGGCCTGTTAGCATATGGTCCGTATTGCCCATATGCGGTTACTCGAACCATAATTAAATTTGGATTAATTTCACGTAATTTTTTGGATCCAATTCCCCATTTTTCCAAAGTTCCTGGACGAAAATTTTCTATTAGGATATCACTTTCTTTAACAAGTTTAATAAATACTTCTTGATCAAATCCTCCCTTTAGATTAAGAGAAATCGGTCTTTTATTACGTGATAACCACTTCCACATCAAAGGGATTCCGTTTTTCTTCATGCTAAGAGAACGTGATGAATCTCCTTTCTGGGGGTGTTCTATCTTGATTACATCTGCACCGAAGTCTCCTAAATTCGTTGCTATTAAGGGAGCCGCCATTATTGTTGAGGCATCAATTACCTTTATATTAGATAAAATCATTATTTTTCCTCCTTAGATAATATTGTCAGGATAGAAACTGTTTCCAAGTAATTGCGGCCATCTTATTTGTTTTTAGCCAGGGACAATATTTTTCTCGCATTGTATACTACAGGGTAATCAACAAATTGATCCCCCACTCGTATAGAAGAGGAGCCATTTTTTTCAGCTTCTTCAAAAGCCTCAATAATTTCTTCAGCCTTTTTAATTTCGTCTTCACCCGGATTGATAATTGTTTTTACAATTTCAATTTGTTGAGGATGAATCAATAATTTTCCTTGAAAACCTAATTTCTTGGCAGCCTCTGTTTCTTCCTTTAAGCCTTCTTGGTCTCCAAGGTCAACATAAACCGTATCAATTGGTGGATCTAATTTGGCCGTTCTAGATTCTATTACAATTTTACTTTTGGTATATAATAATTCATTGCTTGACTTATTCCATTCTATCCCTAAATCATTTGTAAAATCTCCTGCTCCAAAAGCAATCCGATTCACCCTTTTTTTATTCTTCAAAATGGATTTTAAATTTGACACCCCTTTGGCGGTTTCAATTATAGGTATAACGTCAATCGATTGATAAGGGAGATTGAGCTCCTTCTCTAATGAAGAAATTATCCAATCTGCAATGGTTAAATCTTCAGCAGTTTCTACCTTAGGAAGTATAATTCCGTCTAAATTTGGAATAACTACTGCATTTATATCTCCAAAAAAATAGGGAGTTGAAATCGGATTTACCCGAACATAGGCTTTAGGAGTTCGTGGAAGTTGTAAAGCCTTAACGACAGATGGCCTGGATTTTTCCTTTTCTTCAATGGCACATGCATCTTCTAAGTCGATAATGATAGCATCTACTTCAAGATTTAAAGCCTTTTGAACCTTTCTTGGGTGATTAGCAGGGGCAAATAATAATGTTTGCAATAATGTCATTGCCTTTTCCTCCTTTTTGTTTTTCAATAGTTAATACTAAGGGATTAGAAGCATTTTTTTACCGTTCAACTTTTGAAATGAATCACCCCTTTCATAATTTTAATCCCACTCTTAACGGGCGGTAAGATTCTCACTTCAAGATTTTGAGATGAATCAAAAAAGATAGGTAGGAGATGTAGGAACAATATCTTAGGGGATATTCCTATAGTATGGATTTAACAATATGCAATCCTCCTCGTTGAATGTGCATTCTCATGGCATTTTCTGCGCCTGATGCATCTTTATTTATCATCCTTTCCAAAATATACTCATGATCAGAAAGTGATAATTCACCTTCTTCATTAAGTGTCTCTGGAGATGTATAAGGAACAATACCAGTCCATAGACTATCTATTAAATACTTGAGACGGTTATATCCAGATAGATTAATAATATACAAATGAAAATTCCGAGAGATTGAAATAAATTGTTCTATGTTGTTCGTTTTTAGTGCTTCCTCAGATTCGCTTAAGATTCCATTTAGATCGTCTATTGCCTTTTTAGTTAATAATACTGTTGCTTGAGTACACGCAATCCCTTCTAATATGGATCGTAAGTAATAAGTTTCCTGTATATCTTTTTTTGAAATTTCCTTGACTGTCGCTCCTTTATAGGGTTCAAGGTGAATAAATCCTTGGGCGTCTAAGTTTTTCAGTCCCTCTTTAACCGGAATGCGGCTTACGCCTAATCTATGGCTGATTTCTTCTTGTACTAAACGCTGGCCAGGTTTTAAATTACCCTTGATAATATCCTTTTTTAATTCCATTGCTACTTTTTCTGCTTGTGTTAGTTTCATAAAATAACGACTCCTTTGGATTGATTGTATGCAATTAAGGTATAAATATAACTTTTTCGTGAAATTGTATAACAATATATACGCGTGAGGAAAAAATGTAAACTGATGCAAAATGTGTTGTTGTAGGGATGGGGGGGAGTATGTGATTTGTGTATTTAGGCCGCCAACAAAGGCGAAAAAATATGATAATTAGGTGAGGGTTGCAATATAAGATTAACCTTCTAAATCACAAAAAACAGAAAATGTGCATTGATCTATGAAAGCGTTTGTGTTATTCTACAGATAGATACAACATAGATCTAAGTTAGATTTATTTGTGTGAAATGGAGTGACAAACAATGAATGAGCGCTTTTTACTCGCTTTTTATGGAGATGATTTTACCGGTTCTACCGATGCGATGGAGGCTTTGGATCGCTTTGGATTACAAACCATCTTATTTTTGGAACCACCGAGTGAAGAAATGTTGAATCGGTTTCAAAACGTCCAATGTATTGGAGTAGCTGGTACAGCACGAGCAAAGAATAAAAATGGAATGCGGGAGGAGCTTGTTCCGGTTTTTGAGAAGTTTAAAGAAATTAATCCCTATTTCGTACATTACAAAGTGTGTTCCACCTTTGACTCTTCACCGGAAATAGGAAGCATTGGATATGCCAGCGATTTAGCTAGAAACTATTTTAAAGATGGCACATACCCACTCTTGGTTGCTGCTCCTGATCTAGGTAGATATACAGTATTCGGAAATCACTTTGCTAATTTTCATGGCGAGGTTTACCGGCTCGATAAGCATCCTGTAATGTCAAAGCATCCGGTGACACCGATGGATGAGGCGGATTTGGGCAGTCATTTACAAAAGCAGACGGATCAATCTATCGGCTATCTTTCTATCCTTGATTTAGAGTCAGATTTAGACTATACAGATTTTGCTTCAGACGCGAAAGATATTACGGTGTTTGATGCGTCAGAAGAGAAGCATTTGGAACGCTTTGCTCAGTGGAATTGGGAACATAAAAGCGATTCATCCCGCTTCCTGGTTGGATCTTCAGGGATCGAATATGCCTTTGGTACCAAGTGGTTGAAAGAAGGAATAAGTCAGCGTAAGGAAAAGGCTCATCAACCAAAGGAAGTAGATCGAATGCTTGTTGTCTCTGGAAGCGTTTCGGATGTTACGAAACGTCAATTAGATGAAGCTGAACAAGCAGGCTTCTTTATGGAGCAGTTACCTTATGAATTGTTAATAGAGGATGCGATTCCTGAGACTTACCTGGAAAGAATAATAGAATTGCTTGAATCAGAAAAGAAAGTGGTTCTTTATACTGCAAGAGGGACAGAAGATCCTGTAATTAAGGCTACGAAAGATCTGCTAACCAAAAAAATTGGAGAGAAAGATATGGGAACACATATCGGACAACAATTAGGAAGATGGACAAAATATATCTTGGAAAATACGTCATTACAACGAGTGGTTATATCAGGCGGAGATACTTCGGGATTCGTAACTTCACAGCTGGGGATTTATGGTTTGGAAGTTCTGAAATCTGTGGCACCTGGTGCACCATTATGTCTGGCACATGCAGAGGATAAGCGGTTTGATAAGATGGAAATTGCATTAAAAGGTGGCCAATTAGGCGGAGAGAACTTTTTTGAAAATGTTTTTAATGTCGGTCGGTAACCAACGAAGAGGAGGAGAACATTGCTGCTAAAGGATATCGCCTATGAAAAGATTAAAGATAAAATACTGGAAGAACAATATTATCCGGGGATGTTTTTATCAGAACGAACGTTAATCAATGAGTTAGAGATGAGTAAAACACCAATCAAAAATGCACTTGTTCGTCTGGAAGCAGAAGGATTTGTCACTGTTTCTTCCAAACAAGGAATTATTATTAATGACTTATCGATTGAACGAATAAATGATATTTATAATCTTCGGATTGCATTGGAAACGTTTAATTGTGAAGATATATATCCTCGAATTAATAAAGAAGATCTTGAGGAACTATACAGAAATCTGGAAGATACAAGGATTGCATCGGAGAACTTGGATGTGAAGGGATTTGCAGCTTCGGATCATGAATTTCATTTAACGATTAGCGAAATAGCTGGAAATAGTGAAATCACCCGCATTCTGCTTAACTATCAGGATCATTTACGTAGAATTACCCTACGACATTTAAGTAAAGAGCCTGGTAGAGTTCAAAAATTTTATCAAGATCATGTGGAAATTTACGAAGCTTTAAAGAATCATCAGGCTGAAACAACCACACTTATGAAAAAACATCTTCAAGAATCAAAGGCTATGTTATTTAAGTAATTTATTGATAAGGGGTAGTGAACATAATGAGAGCAGTATTTGTAGAAGACGCAGAAACAGTTAAAGTGAAAGAAATTGACCGGCCAACCATTAAGGAAAATGAAGTTCTAATCAAAGTAGTGGTTGCGGGGATCTGCGGGTCGGATATCCACACCTATAAAGGATTACATCCGTTTCGAAAACCCCCTGTTGTCATTGGCCACGAGGTTGCGGGTGAAGTGGTAGAGGTAGGACAAAATGTAACCAATGTTCAACTAGGGGATCGAGTTACGGTTGAACCGCAAATCGGGACAGGTGAAAGTGAGGGTGTCATGACAGGAAATATTAATTACTCCGATGTACGCTTGGCGCCAGGTATGGGGAATTGGCTTGGTACCATGGCTGATTACTTTGTTTGTCCAGAATCGCAAGTAATCCAACTTCCCGAATCGGTAAGTTATGAACGGGGAGTGCTTGTTGAACCATTGGCGGTAGGTGTTCATGCTGCTTTTAAGGGTGATATAAAAGCAGGTGAAAGGGTCGCCATTCTAGGTGCAGGTCCTATTGGTTTGTTAACGCTTGCTGCTGTACGTGATCGTGGGGTGGAGGAAACGCTTATCACAGATATTTTGGATTATTCGTTACAAGCGGCCAGTGAATTGGGAGCGAGCAAAACGATGAATACCAAAGATAAAGAAAACTGGACGGAAATCGCTAAGAAAGAAATGGGCGGCTCCTTTGACAAAGTACTCATTACAGCTGGTGTGCCTGGTATCGTAAACGATGCAATGAACCTGCTAAGAAAAGGCGGACGTATCGTAACAGTGGCGATGTTCCAGAATCAGCAGACAATAGATATCGAGCAATTACAACAAAATGAAAAAGAACTAGTAGGTTGTATGACATATAATCGACCAGATACGCAAGAAGCATTAGCTATTATTGATCGGGACGAAATACCGGTTGAAAAAGTAATATCACACCAACTTGATAGAGAACAGGCAGCAGAAGGATTTCGAATGGTAGATAAAAAGGAAGATCAGTCGATTAAAGTACTTGTAAGATTCGATTCCTAGGGGAGGGGTTTCATGACTACGTTAAAAAAAGTGACTTTATTGATAATCGGATTGATTGTTTGTATCGCTTTAGCAGGTTGTTCAACGAGCGCCGGTTCAAAAGACGTTACGACGTTAAGACTTGGTCACATCCAAAGTGAAGATCATGCCTGGCATCAAGGTGCAAAAAAGTTTGCTGAATTAGTGGAAGAAAAAACGAACGGATCGGTTAAAGTCGAACTATATCCTAGTTCGACTTTGGGATCCGATCGGGATCTTGTAGAAGGAATGCAGATCGGTTCGGTTGATTTCGCACTTGTTGCCGGTGTCATGTCGAATTTTTACAAGCCATATTCTATTTTAGAATTACCATATTTATTTGAAGATCAGGACCATCTAGAGGAATTTTTATATGGAGAAGGCGGAAAGAAACTGCAGCAAGATATGTTGGAGGAAACTGGCGTAAGAGGCTTAGAATTTTGGGTTCGGCCACCTAGAGAACTAACAAGCAATAAGTTAGTAGAAAAGCCAACCGATTTAAAAGGGATCAAAATTCGTGTTCCGAATATTGAAGCATCTGTAAAAGGTTGGGATGCCATGGGAGCTAATCCGACACCGATGAACTTTAGTGAAGTGTATTCTTCCTTGCAAACGGGTGTAATCGATGCACAGGAAAATCCAATTCCGTTTATAGCTAGTGCTAAAATTCAAGAGGTACAGGATTATTTAGTTAAAACGGATCATGTATATGGGTATGTTCAATTATTAATGAGTGATAAGACGTATGAAAAATTAAGTGAATCTGAACAAAAGGCGGTAGAAGAGGCTGCATTAGAAGCTCGTAACTATCAAAATAAAATAGTAGCTGATCAAGAGGAAGCATCACTTAAAATGATCACTGACGCTGGAGTGAAGGTTATTGAGATAGACAAGGAACCATTTCAGGAACTTGTCCAGCCGGTAAATGAAAAGTTAGCGGACAAATATGGACGTGAACTTTACGATGAAATCGTTCACATGAGGAAATAAGGGGGGAGTGGAATGCAAGCTTATGTTCATTTTATGGATAAGGTCAATCAAATTTTAAAATATATTGTTTCATTGGTGTTTATCATTCTATCGATACTTGTCGTTCTACAGGTTATTACAAGGTTTATTGTGGATTATCCATTAAGTTGGTCAGAAGAAATATCACGGTATTTAATGGTTTATATTGTGTTTTTTGGATCCGCGTTAGCGATAAGAACCCATCAGCATATTGCTATTGACTTTCTTCCGGAGATGTTAAGTGGCAAAAATAAAAGGAAGTTAACTATAATAACACTATGGATTTGTATTGTGTTTTTTGCACTTCTAAGTTATTACGGTTCTATTCTTACGATAACGGTGATTGGACAAGCAACTCCAACACTTCAATTTTCCATGTCATTTGCTTATGCGGCTATTCCAATTGGCTCTACTTTAATGTTGCTGAATGCGCTTGCGGTGCTAGTGGAAATGAGATTGACCCGTACGAATCACCAAGGAGGTGCTGCTCAATGATTGCCGTTTTATTTATTTCATTGGTTGTGTTATTCCTGATCGGTGTTCCAGTGGCAATTGCCTTAGGACTTTCATCGAGCTTAGCATTATTGGTAGCTGGTGATACGCCACTTCTTGTATTAGCCCAACGTGCATTTGTGTCCTTGGATTCATTTCCGTTAATGGCGATACCATTGTTTATGCTGGCCGGCGTTATCATGGAATATGGGGGTATATCACAGCGATTGATTAATCTGGCCAATGCGATAACTGGCCATGTTTCTGGCGGACTTGCAATTGTTACAGTCATTACTACCATGTTCTTTGCGGCAATTTCGGGATCTAGTGTAGCGGCAACCGCGGCTTTGGGGTCTATTTTGATACCTGCAATGGTAAAACGTGGTTACCACAGTGAATTTGCTGGAAGTGTTCAAGCGGTTTCCGGTACTTTGGGAATTATTATCCCGCCAAGTATTCCGCTAATCTTATTTGGGGTAGCTGCAGGTACTTCAATTGGAGATCTTTTTCTTGCGGGAATGATCCCAGGTATTGTGATTGGTCTAGGGCTAATCATCACAGTTATCATCCTTTCCAAAAAGAGAAATTATCTGAAGGAACAAAAGAAAACTGGTGCAGAAATAGGAAAAGCTTTTATTGATGCCATACCGGCACTGATTATGCCTGTGATTATCTTAGGCGGTATTTATAGCGGGGTTTTCACCGCGACAGAAGCAGCAGGCGTTGCTGTAGCCTATGCATTCTTGGTTAGTATTTTGTTCTATAAAGCTATTAATTGGAAGAACATTTGGGAGCTGTTGACACAGGCTACGATAACTACTTCGACGATTATGTTCATTATAGCTAGTGCTGGATTATTTAGTTGGATATTAACGTTACAGAATGTTCCCCAACGGGTTGCAAATGCGTTTACATCCTTTTCGGATAACCCAACGATCTTTCTGGTTTGCATTGTGATTCTGTTATTATTGGTAGGAATGTTTATGGAGACAAATGCTTCCATTATTATTCTTGCACCAATTTTAGCTCCAGTGGCAATGGAAATAGGAATAAACCCTGTTCATTTTGGTATTGTTATGATTGTTACCTTGGCAATTGGAATGGTAACACCACCATTAGGTCTAAACTTATTTGTTGCCGGTAAGATAGGTAATGTACGGCTAGATCAGCTGACGAAAGGGATGATCCCGTTCTATATTGCCGTATTAATTACGTTATTAATCATTGTATTTATTCCATCTGTATCGATTGGGATACTAGATTTATTTGATTAAGGGGAGTGAAGATCATGGCAAGGTTAGAAGTGATAAAAAAGTTACAACAAACCGGATTATTCATGATGGACAATAATCTAGCATGGGGTACTGCTGGAAATATTAGTGCTCGTTTGCAGGATGATCAATTTTATGTATCTGCAAGCGGAACCTATCTAGGGGAAATGGAAATCGATGATTTTTCTTTATGTTTCAAGGAAGGACTTATGGAAGGAAGAAAACCTTCAAAAGAGTATATTATGCATCAGGGGATTTATGAAGAACGTCCAGAAATAAACGCTATTCTTCATGCATCACCTTTTTATAGTACGCTTATAGCATGTTCTGACATTCAACTACCTTCCAATTACTTTGTAGAGGCCATGTACTATTTGGAAAGAATAGAGAGAATCCCGTATTATCATCCTGGTAGTCAAGAACTTGCCCAAGCAGTGAAGGAAAAGGCTAAAAAAACAAATGTTATGCTGTTAGAAAATCATGGTGTTATTGTTTACGATAAAAGTCTAAAAGAAGCACGAATGGCATTACAAACACTGGAATATACTGCTAGAATGCATGTGAATGCTCTACAGAAGGATATTGGTATGCAGGGGTTAAGTAGAGAGCAGGAACTAGATTTTCTTGAAAACGCTGGGTACAAGCCAGTGAGAGATTGGCCAAAAGGATAAATCTTAATTTGTGCGGATAATAATGAATGCAGGCTTATAAACTTGAAGACAGGTAAGTTGCAATTAAAAATTATACTAAAGACAAACATCATGACAACTAATCACAAGCGCCCCAGTGATGCCTTCAAAGGCACCTTACTGGGGCTCTATTAGATATTGTGTCTCAATATTATTGAAGTCGTTTCGCATTACCTTTGTTTGCTTACTGATTTTTTTAGAAGCAATTCTTATGTTAAGGGTGACAAGTTGCTTCTTGTGTTATGTCGTATTTTGTCGAAAGATGACCGAATGGCAACATGTAAAAGTATGATAAAATAAAGAAGCAACTGTGTATTGTAAGGGTGGTTGGTTGTCACTCTTCTTTCCTGATCGTTATGGAACGGAAAGGAGGTGATAATCATGGAGACATTTCTTGATTTTCTTAGAGAAGTTATAAAAGGAATGGTTCGCGCAATTAGCGCGCATTTCTTTAAGAAAGCTTTTCTTGAACAAGAGAAAACCACCCTGCTCCGTCGAAAGAAAAAGGGTGGTTCTCAAAAGAAATAAATTTTGACAACCACCACCCGGACGGTAGCAGTTGCAGAGAGAGAAGTGTTGATTGCGCTTCTCTCTTTAACTATATCCATTATATATGAAATTATTCCAAATTTCCAGCGGTGGGTTTTGCAACGCACAATTTTACGATTTTTGGGGGGGCAGACCCCACTACATTAGGATTACCAATGTTTGGCGAAAGGGAGTTTTACAAATCACCATACAATTTCATCTTGATTTTGACGATCTAGCTGCATTTCAACAGAATGTCATCAAGCATTCCTATACGCATCGAATTAAAAAACAATATTTCAAGTGGATCAGCTCCATCGCACTTTTATTGGCAGCCCTGTTTCTGTTAGATACCTCTTTCATAACTGTTGTTGCCAGTCTAATTGTAGTAATCATTTACTATAAGGTTTTCCCATCTTTATACAATAATATCGCGTTTTTCAAGCTAAGTAAGCAGATGCAAAAGAAGGATTATTCACACGTGCTGGGTGCTTGTAAAATGACTGTTTCGGATAATGGCATTGATCGGGTGCTGGCGGATGTAACCACCCATTTCGATTGGGAAGGGTTTGAAAAATTAAGGGAAGATCCGCACCATTTTTTCCTGTATGTAAACGATTTGCAAGGATTAATAATACCTAAGAAACCGGACAGCATGCATGAAGAGGAAACAACTGCTTTTCACGAACTCATTCGGCGGCATGCGGATTCTTTTTCCTGATGTGAAGTTCGGGTGCCACTTCTCGGATTATGTTTTGTCGGAAAGCGGCTGACTTACACCATGTTAAAGAATGATAAAAATTATAAGGGTGGTTGGTTGTCATCCTTCTTTCCTGCTCGTAACGGATAGAAAGAAAGTGATGATTATGGCGACATCGGGTCAGATCTCATAGCCCCACCAACAGATGAATAACACTTCCGACATGTTATTGGTTATTAAAAGGCTGAGGATGTTGTAGAGTAACCAAGTGTTTTATTATTGGATATATATTAATAATGTCATTGTGAAGCAGAGAAAAGGTGTTTATGATGTCTTTTATTTATTTTGCACTAACTGGTTTTACTCGAATCATGATGCAATGGCTGAATTAGGTGTATTTAAACCTTTCATTCAAATGCTATTCACTTCCAAAATCTCTTCAAAAAATATTTCACGTAAGAAACTTCTTTTTACAAGAGTGCAGCATTCTACAATTTTACCTTTTCCCATCACTCCCTCAACCATTTTCTCGCCTTTTCCAGTTCATCGAGTGAATACTGGGCGACCTCTACTCCTGGGATAAGATTTGCAATTGTTGCGTCTAGTTTTGTAAAGGTGTCATCCTTAATGATGGCACCTTTTTTGATGCTCTTCATATAAGGAAAGGTCTTCAAGTCTTCCATTAGTCCTTTGGTTGTGATGCCTTCGATATTCTTGAAAATAAACAAGATGTTGATTGGTTCCTCCTGCAATGTCTTGGCCTGCAACGCTTCTTTGAATTTCTGCAGATCTTCTTGGGTTGCGGTACCCTGTGTGGTGATTTCCAACATCGCGCCTTGTTCTTGACCTTTCACTTCCAACATCGTTCTCATCCTTTCTTCATTCATATCTTAGTAATAGGATTCCTCACCAAGCGTCATTTCAAACATGGTATCATTCTTCAGGGTACAAATGACAAAATATTTTCACATGAAATCCTTTACAAAGTATAAGTTATAAAATATAATGTATACATAATACTTTACACAATATAATATATACATCATACGTTTGCGAAAGGAGTATTAATTAATGGAAGATATAGAGCTGTATTGTATAGGATACTCAGGCAGGGATAAAGAAAAAACGTGGGAACATATCGAGGAACTAAAAAAGATTGGTGTCCCTGAACCTAAGACTATCCCGGAACTGTACCATTTAAAAAATAACCTTCTCACAAACGAAAAGGCTATCCAGGTTATAGGAGATCAAACCAGTGGTGAAGTGGAGATTGTTTTAATTTCTGAATCTGATGGATCCCTTTATGTGACAGTAGGTAGTGACCATACCGATCGTGGGTTGGAAACAGTATCGATCCACAAGTCAAAGCAGATATGTGATAAACCAATTGCGTCTGACAAATGGCGTATGGATGATGTGGAAAAAGAATGGGACGAGCTGGAGCTATATGCGGAAGTACAGAAGGATGGAGAATGGATAAAATATCAGGAAGGCAAGGTTTCTTCTATTATACCCTTACGTGAAATCAAGCATTTCTTGTCAGAAAACAATGCTGAATTAAATCGTGCTGTTGTGTTTTGTGGAACCGTTCCATTATTAAATGGTTTTATTTATGGGGATGCATACAGATGTGGAATACGAAATAATAAAATGAATAGTTCAATAGAGCTGGAATATGAAATTAAAAAGTTAAAGGAGTAGCTGCCTTATGAAAGTTCAATCATTTCAATTCGAAGTTATTTTTGGTGATGTTGATGAAAACTTAAAAAAGGTCTTAAGTCTTTTTGACAAAGCGGATTTAACGGATACGGATACAGTTGTTCTCCCAGAAATGTGGACAACTGGTTATGATTTAGAGAGAATACATGAAATTGCGGCTGACCATTTAGAGCCCGTTAAAAGTTTCATTCAAAACCTTGCTAAAACGTATGATGTCAATATCATAGCCGGTTCCATTGCTAACAACAAAGGAAATGGTATTAGCAATACAGCTTTTGTTATTAATCGAAACGGCGAGTTCATTCATGAATATTCAAAAATACATCTTGTGCCAATGCTTAATGAGCCGGAGTTCTTAACGGGTGGAACGTCTGAAGTAGAGACGTTTGAACTGGATGGAGAAAAAGTAGGAATGTTGATTTGTTACGATTTAAGGTTTCCCGAAGTTTTCAGAGATTTAGCCTTGGACGATGCAAAAGTAATATTTGTCGTTGCGGAATGGCCAATTGAGCGGACTGAACATTGGATTACATTGCTTAAAGCAAGGGCCATTGAAAATCAATGTTACATTGTTTCGTCAAATATTGTAGGTACCCAGCCAACTGGCACTACATTTGCAGGGCATTCCATGATTGTAAATCCATTTGGCGAAGTGTTGGCTGAAGCTGATAATCAGAGTGAAACAAGTGTTGAAGCGACCCTTGACCTGGAGTATATAAAGAAAATAAGGAAGGATATTCCGATTTTTGACAGCAGGAGAAAAGCGTTATATAAATTTTTATAAAGAAAAGGCTGACTAGCAGTTAAACTGACATCAATAGATTAGCTATACATGCAAGAAGCATAGCGATTTTATTTTAAAAAGCTGCATGAAATAATGTATTAAATGATTACGTAAAGATAATGAGGGATTCGTAATGAGAAATTTCCAGCTAGAAGACATCAAGACCAAAACGCTAAAAGACATGATCTATAAAAACCTGAAGGATGTAATTCTAAGTAATAACTTTCCATCTGAAGAGTATGTTACGGAGCAAAACCTTGCTGACCAATTGGATGTTTCAAGAACTCCTTTGCGTGAAGCAATGATGGACCTGGTAAATGAAGAGTTGATCGAATTCAAACCTAGAAAAGGCTATAAAGTAAGGAAGTATTCCAACAATGAGATTGACCAAATATTTTTGTTAAGAAAGGTGATTGAATCAGAAATTATCGAGCCGTTGTTACAAAACTTCACGCCTGAAAAATCAGAAATGCTAAAGGATATTACGCTTCGACAGGAAAAGTGTATGGAAACGGAAGATGGCTATGCGTTTATGAACCTGGATAAGGAATTCCATCGGCAGATGTTTTTAATATCGGGATATAATATATTTCTGAAATCGTATGACGTTTTTCATAACCTGACGATATTAATAGGCTCGCAAGTCATCCAAAAAAAAGGCCGTAAAAAAGAAGTTATTCAAGAGCATAATGACATCATTGAGGGGTTGGAAAAAGGGGAAAAACAGCTGGTTCTGCACGCCATTACACATCACCTTGAAAGAACCAAAGATATGTATACAGATGTACAAACAAAAAACAAATAGGGGATCCAAATAGATAACATTGGCAGGACCATGCAAAACGGTAACCTAATTAGTTGAAATAGGAGATGATTATATGTCTAGACCAGAAGTAGAGTTCACTCATTATAGCAATATGAAAGCGGAGCAGATTCCTAACTCCACTCCGGGAAGAACACAACGGATTATATCCCATGATCCGGAAACAGGAGATATGGTCCGCGTTTCTGAATTTGCCCCTGGCGTTGATTCCACGAACGAAGGAGTTCAATCGCATGATTTCTGGGAAGAGGTTTATATCATTGAAGGGTCAGTCATTGATTTAACATTAAATGAAGAATTTAGTGAAGGTATGGTCGCTTCACGTCCACCTGGAATGAAACATGGGCCATGGAAATCACCAAATGGTTGTAAGATGTTTGAGGTTGTTTATCGTAAATAGATTGAAAGTTGATGGTCAGGAGTAAAGTGAAAAGAGCGAGTAGTCATCGGTTTGACATGGTGCGTTTGCGGGAGTAATCTGCGAGCCAAACCAACAGGAAGATTGGCTTGTGCAGCGGAGGCTGTTTTGCCCGCTGCTCTGTGTCATACCACCTGCTCCAGCATCTGCTTACCCCATACGATATAGCACCAGGAAAATAGGTGTTAGGAGGTTTATTATGATTAATTATGAACGAATTGATAGCAGAATACAGGAATTATCTACAATTGAAAAGACGAACGATGGCGGTGTGACACGATTAGCTTTTTCTAAGGCATTATTAAAAGCGCAGGATATCGTAAAAGACTGGATGGCGGAAGCTGGTTTAACTGTTCAGCAAGATCCAGCGGGCAATGTAATTGGACGCAAAGAAGGAGAAATAAAAAACGCTAAACCGATCGTGATTGGATCGCATATTGATTCCGTAAGTAATGGCGGAAAGTATGACGGAACGATGGGAGTCATATGTGCGATCGAGGTAGCTCAATATATATTAGAAAATAATATTCGTATTAAAAGGCCCCTTGAGGTTATATCATTTTCGGAGGAAGAAGCCAGTCGATTTGGTAATGCGTTTTTTGGAAGTATGGCTTTTACAGGTACGTTTACCCAAGAAGACCTAGATAGAAAAGATGTAAATGGTATCTCGCGAAAAGAAGCCATGAAAGAATGCGGTTTCGATCCCGATTTATTGTTCGCTGATGTAGCGAGGAAAAAAGGGGAGCAAGAATTATACCTGGAAATGCATATAGAACAAGGTCCTGTTTTGGAACAAAAGGATATTTCAGTTGGAATCGTAAAAGGGATCCCAGGTATTATTATGTCGCAAGTTAGTATTGTTGGGAAGTCAAATCATATTGGCGGCACACCAATGAATATGCGCCAGGATGCATTGTTAGGGGCAAGCGAGCTGATTGAACAAGTGGAGAAAACTTGTTTAGACTTTGGTGATTCGGCTGTGGGTGCAGTAGGTTCGCTTCATGTATATCCAGGGGAAACAAATATCATTCCAGGGAAAGTAGAGTTATCCATCGATATTCGTCATCTTGATAGGGAACAACTTAATCATATGTACCAAACAATACAAGAAGCATCAGAGCGTATCGCGAGGAAAAGGGATTTGAACTTTACGTTTAACGAAAAGAAAACGCAACCATCTCCTTCAAGCACAGAGGTAATCCAAGTAATGGAAGAAAAAAGTAAGGAATTGGATATAGAGGCGCTTGTTATGGCGAGCGGCGGAGGACACGATGCCCAGATTATGGCGGAGTTGTCAGATATGGGGATGATATTTGTCCGTTCAACCGGCGGCAGCCATAACCCTGAAGAATACGCCGCTATTGAAGATATTGCAAAAGGTACAGAGCTCCTATTAGATACTGCCGTTCATTATTTAAATAAGTAAGTTTGGTAGCTATTCATTTTGATATAGGCGGTAAACGTATTGGTGGAGTTTTGAAAGGTTCGCTAGGTGGTTCACAAATTGGTCGTGTGCGCATTCATGATATGTATATTTGATTAAGTTCAAATCACTAATTTATGAATGCGCCTCCCAATAGGTTTATGAATACAATAACTACTACCCCATACACGAACAATTTTCAGTATATTCAAAAACATCAGGAGGAAATTGCATGAAATTTCGTATGCCTCATATTTTTATCGTGTTATTTATAGCGATTATTCTAGCCGGAATTGTTACCTGGATTGTTCCAGCTGGAGAATACCAACGTACGGATGGTGTAGATGGACGCGAAGTTATTGATCCAGACACGTATCATCATATCGCTTCTAATCCATCCGGTATAATGGATATTTTATCCGCTATACCTAGAGGATTGGTGGATGCAGGAGAAGTAGTGTTCGCTGTATTAATTGTCGGAGGTGCTTTTGGCGTCATCCATGCAACAAAGACGATCGATCTAGGGTTAAATCGTTTTACAAAAGCTTTTAAAGGTAAAGAAATCTTTATGATACCGATCATCATGGTAATCTTTGGTTTAATCGCATCGTTTATCGGTACACCGGAATTAACATTAATCTATATTCCTATCATTCTATCATTAAGCTTGACGAATAAGTGGGATTCGATGACTGCGGTAGCCATTACTTTAATCGGAGTAACAGCAGGATTTGGTACTGCATTAATTAGTCCCTTTTCGGTGGGACTTGCTCAACAGCTAGCGGAGGTTAAAATCGGATCTGGTATTGGTTTGAGGGTAATCGTTTTTCTTGCAATGTTACTGTCTGGGGCCCTTTATATTTTACACTATGTAAAGAAGATTACGAAAAACCCGGATTCCAGTTTGACCAAGGAAGAAGATAAAACAATCGAAGTTGAGATAGAGGATAATAACACGAAAGCAAACTACCGACATGGTTTAACTGGAATTATTTTATTAGGCGGTTTAGTAGTGTTTGTCTATGGCGTTATAAATCATGGATGGTATTTGACTGAGCTTTCAGCTGTCTTTATTTTCATCACCGTTTTAGTTGCTTTGGTACACCGGATGAAATTGGACACGATCGCTCATGAATTTACCAACGGATGTAAATCAGTGTTAGTTGGCGCATTAGTTGTAGGTTTTGCCAGAGGAATTGCATTGCTGTTAGAAGATGGATTAATCATGGACACGATCATTAGCGCGTTAAGTTCGCTAGTAGCAAATTTACCATCAGGTATCACTGCTGTGGGGATGTTATTGGTGCAAACGATCATAAACTTTGTCGTCCCTTCTTCAAGTGGACAAGCTGTTATTGCCATGCCAATCATGATTCCAATAGCTGATATAGTCGATGTTTCAAGACAAACGACGATTCTGGCATTTCAATTAGGGGATGGGTTATCAAATATATTCTTTCCTACATCGGGCTATTTTATGGCTACCTTGGCGATGGCCAAAGTACCGTATCAAAAGTGGATTAAATTCTTCGCACCGCTAATGGGCATTTGGTTAATAATAGGGGGCATTGCACTATTTGTGGCACAAGTTATTGGTTGGCAGTAACATTTGAACGTTTCGTAAACTACTATTTAGGAGGTTTTGTGAATGGAGAATAATATACCCTTTGATAGAAACCCGGAAATGCTCCCTTCTACCAGTGAAGAGAGAGATATGTCCTATAAAGATTTTACGGTTTTGTGGGCTGGAATGGCTATTAACATGGGAGTTTTTACAATTGGAGCGCAATTGTATCCCGGATTGTCACCGCTAGCGATTATGCTTGGTCTTATGGTTGCCTATTTGTTTGTCACTACGTTGTTAATTCTTACTGGTGATATTGGAATCGTTTACGGGTTGCCGTTTATTGTCTATATTAGAGCTTGTTTCGGATATAAGGGTGTTAATTTTCCGGCTGTATTTCGAATGCTTGTGTGTATTTTCTGGTTCGGCTTTCAAACATGGATCGGGGCCGCAGCTCTGAATATGATCTTGGGTATACTAATTGGCTATTCCAATTTAACACTGATTCTTATTATATTTGGCGCACTACAAATATGGAATGCTGCTTTTGGGGTAAAAGCAATGGCAAATTTTGATTGGATTGCTGTTCCGGTATTAGCGATACTGATCGGCTCGGTAACATTTTGGCTAATGAAAGAAAATAATGCAACATTTTACGACATTTTTGCGATGTCCGGTGATGGAAGTGGTTCGTTTATCATTGGGGTAGTAGCAATGATAGGATCTTGGATTGCTATGGGGATGAATAGTCCGGATATAACACGCAAACTTCGTCATTCGTCGGATCTTACAAAAAAAGGGTTTTTTGCTCGTAATCGAAAAGCGATCGCCGCACAGTTAATAGGATTTGTTATCCTGTCCGCCGTTCAATTATTCGTAGGTTTAATTGGCGGGATTTTTACCGGAGAATGGGATCCAGTTCAAATCATTGCTGGAAGTATCAGTTCTCCATTCATTTTAATTTTAGGTATGGTAGGGCTGGCGTTTGCCCAATGGTCCACCAATACTGGAACAAATTTAATGCCTGCTGCCTATACGATTATGCAGATATTCCCGAAGATAAACTGGGCAAAGGCAACGGTTATTGCGGGATTTTTAGGTCTGGTGACGATGCCATGGCTGTTAGCGAATAATTTGGTTTGGTTTAATGTCGTATCCAGTGGATTAATGGGACCGGTTATTGGCATAATGATCGCTGATTATCATTTGTTACGTAAACGAAAATTAAACATTGAGGAATTTTATAAAACGGATGGCACAGGAGCGTTCAAATACAAAAATAATTATAATGTAAGAGGATTTATTGCTTATGGAATATCCTTTTTCATTAGTTTGGCTTTTGGAGAATATTCATTTTTTGTCGGATTTTTATTAAGTATCTTGTTGTATTATATTCTGATGAAGAAAGTGGTTAAAGTTGTAGACAAACCAACATACACGTTGAACAATAAATTGGTGGGGTGATTCGTTTGAACAAGCAATTTGACCTAATTATAAAAAACGGCAATGTTGTATTGCCAACAGAAACGCGCAAAATGGATATTGCTATACGAGATGGTGTGATTGTTGAGTTGAATGACACGATCCATGGTGATGGTGACATATTAGATGCAAGAGGCCAATATGTGATGCCCGGGTTGATTGACGTGCATGTTCATTTGGATGAACCAGGGCGTACCGTATGGGAAGGCATTGATTATGGTTCGAAAGCATTGGCAGCAGGTGGATGCACTACATTCTTTGATATGCCTTTGAATAGCGCTCCGCCGACCATTAACGACGAAGCATTGCAAGATAAAGCGGATATAGCTGTATCCAAATCTGTTATTGACTTTGGATTATGGGGAGGATTGGTCCCAGGTAATATAGATGAATTGGAAACGCTATCTGAGCGCGGGGTAGTTGGTTTTAAATCATTTATGTTACAAGCGGGTACGGAAGACTTTGAATTTGTTGATGATCTAACCTTATATCGTGGAATGCAAAAACTGGCTAAGTTAAATAAAATATTGGCCTTACATGCTGAATCCGGAGAAATAATCCAAAAACTGACTGCAGAAAAAGAAGCAGAATCAGCAAACAGTGCTCGTGATTATGCGGAAACAAGGCCAATTATTTCAGAAATGGAAGCCGTAACCCGAGCATTGCTATTTGCGGAAGAAACCGGGTGCCCTTTGCATATCGTACATGTTAGCAATGCTAAAACAGTGGATCTCATTCAAGAAGCAAAAGATAGAGGCGTGAATGTAACAGTTGAAACATGTCCTCCATACCTGTTGTTTAATATGGAAGACTTTGAAAGACTAGGTGCGGTTGCGAAATGTGCGCCACCGCTTCGGGAGGAAGAAGAAAGATTGGCATTATGGGAGGCGCTTAAAGAAGGAAAGATAGATATGATATCATCCGACCATGCACCTTGTCCGACTTCTATGAAAACCGATTATGAGAACGATATGTTAAAAGCATGGGGTGGAATTACAGGTGGACAATTTTCATTAGAAGCCATCATTGACCAGGCTCATATAGAAAGGCAGATACCGTTAAATAAAGTTTCAGAACTTATTTCCTTAAATCCGGCAAAACGTTTTGGGTTATATCCGAAAAAGGGGACACTATCCGTTGGCGCCGATGCAGATATTGCAGTAGTCAATTTAAATGTGGATCACCACGTAAAAGAGAGTGATTTATATTCCCGTTATTCCCACAGTCCTTATATCGGTCAACATTTCAGATGCAGCGTGACACATACAGTTAGCCGGGGAAAGGTCGTGTACAATAGGCAGGAGGGAATAATGGATAACCCGCCTGGTGATTGGTTGAAAGTCAACTAAATCATTTGTAGAGGGGGAAAAGCAGGAAATTGGGAACAGTTTTGCTTCCTCTTATAATAAAAAACCCGATGCTGGCAAGGGGTACCTGCCAGCATCGGGTTTTGGATGAAATAGAAGGGATGCTAATTACTTTTTAGTAACAAGTATATAAAGTATGGCGCTCCTAAAATTGCCACAATGATACCGGCCGCTACACCATTCGGTTCTAAAATATTGTGCCCGATGGTGTCCGCTACCAAGAGCAGCCAGCCGCCAATTAAAACGGCGATAAGCAAAAATGCTTGATGTCTCGGACCTGCCAGGGCTTTCGCGATATGTGGTGCCATTAATCCAATAAAGGCAATACCGCCAGTTACCGCAACGGCAGAGGCAGCCAATGCAACTGCAGCGATCAAAAGAAAAAGGCGTTCTCGTTCAATTTTTATCCCGACACCGATAGCAACGGGTTCATTTAATCCTAATATATTCAGCTGCTGTGCTTTGTAAAGGGTGAATGGGATGAAAATAATCAACCATGGAAGCATGGCCCAGACGAACGGCCAGTCTGTCCCCCAAATATTTCCTGCCAACCAGGTCGAAATGAAATCT
Source organism: Lentibacillus songyuanensis (assembly GCF_039548255.1). Taxonomy (NCBI): domain Bacteria; kingdom Bacillati; phylum Bacillota; class Bacilli; order Caryophanales; family Bacillaceae; genus Lentibacillus; species Lentibacillus songyuanensis. Next base: position 183,878 of record NZ_JBCLVH010000005.1, on the reverse strand, counting down.
ACCTTTTCCTTTTCCGCAGAAGAAGTTAAAATAACCATTATTCCGGAAAGTGCCATGGAGAAACCGACGCCAGTCAAAATCAGTTTCATCGGCTGCAGCCCTGTATGTCTGCTGTACGAAAAAGCATAAATGATCGCAGCCGTTATAAAGGCACCTGCAAATGCAACCAGGGGCAGTACATAAACAAATGAGCCGACTTCGATCGGGAAAAATAAAAAGAAGATGGCTATAGCAGTACCGGCACCAGAATTGATACCAATGATACCGGGATCAGCCAAGTCGTTATGGGTCAAGGTTTGTAAAATTGCTCCTGAAAGCGCCAGAGCCATGCCAGCTAATAATGTAATGAGTATTCTTGGCATGCGTAAAGAAAATAGGATGAATTCTTCTTTAAACGTTCCTTGATTAAACAGTGTTGGCAATATGCGATCATATGATAACGTCGAATAGCCAAGCCCCATGCTAATGATAACAGTAATGATAATAAGAGCAGTCAGTCCAAGCATAAGAAGACGTTGTTTTCTTAATTTGTGTGAATCGATCATGTAAAAGCTCTGCCCCCTTTATGTAGAATGAATAGAAAGAAGGGCAGGCCGAGAATGGCGATAATGGATGCCACTGGTGTTTCCAAGGGGGCATATAATGTTCTTCCTGCTGTATCTGCCAATAACATGAATATTGCGCCAACCACTATGGACATTGGAATGACATGACGGTAATCTGTACCGACAATCGCCCGTACAATATGTGGAATCATCAATCCGATAAATGCCATATTTCCAACTAATGCAACGGCCGCACCAGCTAATATAACGATGGCTGCGAAAAGAATGCACTTCATTTGTGTCGTTTTCTGGCCAAGGCCAACAGCTACTTCTTCATTCAAACTGAGAATGGTTACTTGCCTGGATAAAAATAAGGCGATTAACATTCCAATCCCAATCGCAGGTGCAATGACTTGGAGCTGCTGCCATGTTGTTCCAATCGCTCCGCCTGCAGTCCACATGGAAATGTTTTTCGATATTTTAAAGTAGAGACCCACGCCATCTGCCATTGCTTGAAAAAATGTGGATACGGCTGCACCGGCAAGAACGATTTTAAATGGAGAAAACCCGCCTTTTTTGACAGCCCCGATTCCATAGACCGTTCCGGCACCGACTGCCGCTCCGATAAAACAGGCAATCATTATTCCAAAAGGGGAAAGTGTTGGCAACAGCGCTAAAGCAATTGCAAGCGCCGCATTTGCACCAGAAGTTAAACCAAGCAATCCTGGATCAGCTAATGGGTTTCTTGTCATACCTTGCATTATTGCACCAGACACCGCTAACGCAGCGCCTACCAGCATCACTGCCAGTTCGCGTGGTAATCGGATTTCCCGAATGACCGAAAGCTGTTCACTGTTCATATTCGATGTTATCGCGTTCCATACATTCCTGATGGAAATGTCAGCAGCACCAAGAACCATAGCAACGAAAAAAACACCTGCCATGACAAGACAGCCTAGTATAAATTTATATAAAAATGGTAATTTCAAACTCGAATTATTTAGTCGCATCATCTTAGCTTCTCTTTACGTAGATTTTTTGGATCATGAAATATGTTCGAAAATGCTTTTTCCTTTTTGCATCCTTATTCTTACTGATAGTGAGGTCATCAGCTGAATATTCATGTCTCAACAGATGTTAAGAAATGGAATGATTCAAAATAGCGGGTTTCCAGTTGTTTTTGTTCTCAGCAGGTTTCTCCTCGGTTCGTATTAAATTGTACGTGATGCACATTGGCTTTCCAGTTCGTGGATCAATACCGATCTCGCCATCGATTTCAAAGACTTGCTGCAGCACTTCTTTTGTAAGAATGGAATGACAATCCCCGGACTGGACGACTTTTCCATCCTTTAAAGCAATCATGTGGTCAGCAAAGCGAGCGGCCTGATTCAAATCATGCAGTACCATCACGATCGTGCGTCCTTGTTCTACATTCAGTCTTTGCAGCAATTCCAGTACTTCCAACTGGTGGGCCATGTCTAAATAGGTTGTCGGTTCATCAAGGAATATGATATCTGTTTCTTGTGCTAAAGACATGGCAATCCATACGCGCTGGCGCTGCCCGCCTGATAATGCATCTACGGGTCGGTGTTTGAATGGCATGGTACCTGTTACATCCAATGCCCAGTCGATTACTTCCCAATCGGTTGCGCGCAGTTTGCCAAATCCCTTTTGATGGGGGAAACGGCCATAGGAAACTAATTCACCAACAGTTAGTCCACTTGCGCTTTCAGGTGATTGCGGCAAGATGGCCATTTTTTTTGCGAGTTCTTTTGTAGCTATCTTGGAAATATGTTCTCCATTAAGCAGCACGGAACCGGAATCATGGCGGATAATGCGTGTAATTGCTTTTAATAATGTGGATTTTCCACATCCGTTGGCACCGATGATGGTTGTGATTTTATGCTTAGGTATTTTTATATTAAGGTCTTTGACTATACAGCGATCACCGTAACAGATGTTGATATCCTGAGTGGCTAAGCAAAACATAAGATTCCAACCTCCAAACTATGTTCTGATAATGATTCTCATTATCACTATCATAAATATAATGTGAAAATAGTAAAATGTCAATCACGTTATTAGTTGTAACTCTTACTTTATGAGTTCACGCACTTTTGTAAGGTAATAAAAAAATACATGAACTTTAGGTTGCAAATGAAACGTATAAAGGGTATTCTAATTGTAAATGATAATCATTATCAATGGTGAGGTGGATGAAAATATGGTCTATGATAAACAACAAGAAGTTTTTGATGTGACGATCGTTGGCGGCGGTCCGGCAGGGTTATACGCTGCTTTTTATAGTGGTTTACGTGGGCTGAAGACGAAGATTATTGAATTCCAATCCCATCTTGGCGGCAAAGTGCATGTGTATCCGGAAAAGATGGTATGGGATGTTGGCGGTGTTCCGCCGCTTCCAGGTCAGAAATTGATTGATAATATGGTGGAACAGGGGCTGACGTTTGATCCTGAGGTTGTTTTAAATGAAAAAGTGACTGCCCTTCATAAAAATGAAGAAGATGTCTTTGAAATCATGACTGCTTCTGGCCAGCCTCATCTTTCAAAGACAATTATTGCAGCAGTTGGAAGTGGTATATTTACGCCAAAAAAGTTGCAGCTTGAAAATAAGAAACAGGTGGAAGCTGACAACCTGCATTATAGTGTCAAATCATTAAAAAACTTTAAAAACAAACGGGTACTTATATCCGGCGGGGGAGATTCTGCTACAGATTGGGCGAATACGTTGGCTCCTGTTGCGGGTGAAATCTTTATTGCCTGTCGAAGTAATTTCTCTTGCCATGAGTCACAAGTAACCCGATTGGAAGCAAACGCCGTTGCATGTCTTGTTCATACAACTATCACTGATTTAATGGTTGGTGCGGACGGAAACAAAATTGAAAAGGCTGTACTTACAAATACCCAAACCGGGGTTGTACATACGTTGCCAGTCGATGAAATCATTATCAATCATGGGTATGATCATGATGTTGCTTTGTTGGAAAACAGTTCGATTCACGTTGATATGAGAGATAAGTATTTCATTGCAGGAAGCAGCAACAGTGAAGCATCCGTCCCAGGGTTGTATGCTGCTGGCGATATTCTGATGCATGACGGCAAACTGCATTTGATTGCTGGAGCCTTCCAGGATGCGGCTAATGCAGTGAATAAAGCGAAGCAATTTATCGAACCAGATGCAACGAGAACAGCTATGGTTTCTTCACATCATGAATTACTGACAGGGCGCAGTGAGCAATTGATGCAAGAAATAATCAAATAAATACAAGCAGAGAAATGCCTCATCAGAATCTGTGATCTGATGAGGCATTTCTTCATCCATTTTTCTCCTCTTAACCTACTTTAAAAAGTGCTCTTCGAAAAAGTCTAACTGATAATCCAACGTGATTGGGTCATTAAACAGGAATGTATTCCCGTCCGCTTCAAACACATGATTGTTCTTCACAGCAGGTATATTTTTATATAATTTCGTATTTTGAAATGAATTGTCTTGGTCTGTATATTTCGTAATAACCAAATAGTCACCAACATATTTAGGAAAAACCTCTGTAGACATGGTATAATACCCTTCTTTGCTGGTAACTTTTTTAACATTATCAGGCATTTTCAACTTCATTGCCTGGTAAAGTATCTCGGTTCCTCTTCCCCATCCATCACCGAGGACGCTGATGCTTTTATCATAGCTTTCCATTACGGTAACAGTTGCGTCTTTACCAGCTTTTTCTTTTATCTTTTCGCCAACTTTTTCAGCACGTGTTTTAAAATCATCAATCCAATTTTGCATTTCTTTTTCTTTGTTTACTAGTTTACCAATTTCCAGACGTTGCGTTAGGTAATCCACTTTATTATACGTAAAGGTTACTGTAGGAGCTATTTCTTTAAATTTGTCTAAATTTTTATTGTCACTTGCCCCAATGATTAAATCCGGGTCTAATTCCATCACTTTCTCCACATTTTCATCCGAAACAGTAGGTACATCTTTTAACTTATCTTTAAATAACGGGCTCTCTTTTGACCATTCTTCAACCCCGACAATATTCACATCAAGGAACAACATTTCTCCTGCGTACGAAGACAATAAAACGACTCTTTTCGGATGGGCAGGAACTTTAACGGGGCCGTTTTCCGACTGGTATGTAATTGTGTCGTTTTTATCCTGATTGGATTCTTCACCATCCGACTTTTCCGCTGGCTGCTTCCCGCATGCACTGATCAATAATATAAAAACAAGCATCATCGGAATTAAAATTTTTTTCATCTCTACCTCCAGACATATTGGGTTAATGATAAAATCTCATTAGAACTAACTCCAGTCCACGACGGTTACGTAGTCCGTACAGGGAAAAAAGTGGCTTTGGATTTATATAAATGAGATTGATAATCATTATCAGTTATTATACTATTCTGCTCAAGATGATGCAAGCTTCATTTTATATTGTATAAATGTAGTTCCGGTAGAAATTGAATTACGACAAGGATTCATACGACATTAAGAGAAATACGTGGCATTTATTTTGAAAGAAAACTTATCATAGGCTGTTGATAAATGGTAAGTTAATTCGAACAAAAGGGATCGATTTATTCTCTGCTCAACGAATGCGTTTTACTCTATATAGACAAGTGGGGGAGTACCATAGTATCATAGTAAGTGATAATGATTATCATTATTGATTATGTTTTGGAGGATGATCCTGATATGGAGCAAGCATGCACGTTTTTTGAATGGGGGACAGAAAATATATTTATCAAACTGGACGCTGTCGATCATTTGAACCATTCGGATATAAAGCGTCTTGACCACCATTTTCTGCAGTCACATGCGATTGTTATTGCATCACGTGGACAGTTATTATTGCACGTTGATCAACAAGAAATTCAATTGCATGCCTGTGAAGCATATGCGTGTAAACCGGGATCAATCATCGGTATCCATGCAAACAATCAGCATTTTGAGGCGTATATTTTTTATATGAAACTATACGAGGAACAGAAAAACAGCCAGCCGGTGATAAAGGTAGATGGGCCATTATTTACGCATGTTTTAAAGCTGGGTGATGATTGGAATGTTGGATCATCCTGCAAAAAAATATATCGGGCCTGGCATCGTTCCTCTGGCTTGAATAAATTCCGCTGTCAAATAAGCTTCCAATACTTTTTATTACAAATGATTGACAGCCATGTACCGGCCGATGTGAAATCCTGCTTGTCTATAGAGGAAGTAAAACAATTTATTGATGTACATTATAATCAAGATATGACCGTTCATGAACTGGCGCGTTTGACCAGACTCAGTTGTAAATATTTTGCCGAAGTATTTAAAAAGAGATTTGGCAAAACGGTGATGGAGTACGTGACAGAGCTTCGAATGCAAGCGGCAAAGCGGCTGATGAATCAGGGCAGTTTAAAAGTACGGGAGATAGCCCATGAAATCGGGTATAGGGATGAATTCTATTTCAGTCGTAAATTCAAAAAGGAAACAGGTATGACACCAACGAATTATATGAAGAACGTCAATCAAAAAATTGTTGCCTATACGTCAGATGTTATCGGCCACCTTATCCCGCTTGGATTGATGCCATATGCTGCACCATTACACCCGAAATGGACGTCTTATTATTATCAGCATTATCGCAAAGAAATACCAGTGCCGTTAAGTGCTTACCGTGTCAATGAAGATTGGGAAACAAATATCATGCAGCTCCGACGAGAACCCGTTGATACCATTATTACCTCGGTGGCGATTCATCCAAGGGAACAAGAACTATTGGAAAAAATAGCCCCAGTCATTTATTTGCCTAAGCAACAATCTGGATGGTGGCGGGATCAATTTTTATACATAGCGGATAAATTGGGGAAAACCAACCTGGCTAGCAAATGGCTTCAGGCGTATGATCAAAAGGCTGCCCACATCCATGCAAAGTGCCGACAAGTGCTCAAAAACAAGAAACCAGCAGTGATCCGCATGGTTGGTGATTCGTTATTTATGGAGACAGACAATCCGTTGTTTTCCTTTCTATTTGAAGATTTACATTTAAGCCGGCCGCACGATCATTCCTTTGATCAAAAACATCACCCAGTTACAGTGGATAAATTATGCAGGCTGCCAATCGATATCATTTTCATGCTGGTACGCCAGGATAATGAAACACGCAAGCATTGGGAATTATTAAAGCAAAGGAGGGAGTGGCAGCAGCTGCCAGCAGTCCGGACGGGGAATATAAAGCTTGTACCATCCGATCCCTGGCTGGAAAATTCTGCACATGCGCACTTGCGGAAATTGGATTCCATCGACGAACTCTGTCCGTGATTCGTCCAGTCATTTTCCGAAAATGTTCCATGTCCATGCAGATGTTTTTTCATTACACTAAAGATGATGAATGAGAAGGAGCAGATCAACATGGAAGCTGCAAAACCGTTTCAGATCCCAAACGCAGTACAATGGACCATGAGAAACAAGCAAGGAGCAACCTATCGTATCATGCTTTGGAGGCCGGATACAAAGGCGCCGCCGAATGGATTTCCAGTTTATTATTTACTGGATGCGAATGCGATATTTGCTACAGTAACGGAGACGATACGTGTTCAATCAAGCGGTCCGCGCAAACAGGAACCCGCTGTCGTTGTTGGAATTGGATACGACTCCGACTTGCCGCATGTTACACAAAGGAGATTCGTGGATTATACGTTGCCGGCAAGTTCTGAAGAATTATCAAAAAGAAAAAACGGCATGGATTGGCCAAAAAATGGCGGCATTGAGTCGTTTTTAGATTTCATTGAGGAAGAAGTGATGCCGGAAATTGATCGATGGATAGCGATTGATCACACTCGCCAAGCGATATTCGGGCATTCATTAGGTGGTTTTTGCGTGCTCTATACATTATGTACCCGAAGCCATTTATTTCACTATTATGCGGCTGGAAGCCCCTCGATCTGGTGGAAAAATCATATTATACATACGTATGTGCAGAAGTACCTTGCTGAAGCATCTTCGGATCACACGCGACATATCAGGTTATTTATTGGAGTGGGCAGCGAAGAGCCGGCGGGAATGGCAGATGGAGCCAAAGAGGTATTTCAAAAAGTAAAGGCAGCGAAAGGGACAGGATTGACCACACGATTTGCACGCTATCAGGGAGAAAGTCATATTTCTATGCTGTTGCCGTTCCTATCACAGGTGGTACGTGATTTCCGGGAAGAATGTATATGAAAGGCAAGCAAGTCCTTGTTTAATGGATTTGCCTGCCTATTTTTAAATTGGAACTTTATACTTTTGCCTTGAACAGCAGGTACACAAAATAGGGTACACCAATAATCGCTACGATAATACCAGCAGGAATTTCGGCAGGCTGGACAATGTTCTTGGCAATTAAATCAGCAAGAATAACAAGTACCATGCCGACCACGCCACTTAGCGGTAAAATATATTTGTGCTTGTTGCCGATGAGCCTGCGGGCGATATGCGGAGAAATCAGCCCTACGAATCCGATTGTTCCTGAAACAGATACGCATGCCGCAACCAGACCGACACTTGCTAATAGAAGCAGGATTTTTTGTTTTTCTGTCTGTACCCCCAGCCCCTTGACACTTTCTTCTTGCAATTGAAAAATGTCCAGCACATACGCTTTATAGAGAATGACTGGCAGGAAGAAAATAAACCAAGGCAGCATAGCAAAAAGATAGTACCAATTAGCATGCCAGATAGACCCTGTGACCCAGACAGTCGCCAAATCAAAATCAGACGATGACATTTTTAAAGATAAAAATAGAGATACGGAACTAAGCCCGGTGCTGATGGCAATCCCAAGTAAAAGTAAGCGTTGCGGGTCCAATTTCCCCTGTTCCCATGCCAATATGAAGATAATCAACGCTGCTCCGGTCCCTCCGATAAAGCCGAAAATGGGCATGGAAAGTGCTGTAAGTAAGCTTTCAGACGTTAATGTGCCCATAAAAAAATACATGAAAACAACAATTGCTAATCCGGAACCGGCATTGATTCCAATGATGCTGGGATCTGCAAGCCCGTTTTTGGATACCGTCTGGATCACGGTCCCTGCCACAGCCAGTCCTAATCCTACCAGCGCTCCAATGATGATACGAGGCAATCGGAATTCCAGGATGACAAGATCCAGTTCTGGCTGCGGATTGTTACGGAGTAATGTATTCCAAACGTCTTTAAAAGTCATGTCGTATGTACCAGTTACCAGGCTGATATAGGATAATACGATGCAGATGAATGTGCCAATTCCGAAGAAAGCAATGAATTTCCTCTTTTCCTGTTTAAACATGCGCTTTCCCTCCATTACGCTTGATTAAATAAATGAAGAAGGGAACGCCTATGAAAGAAGTAACAACGCTGATTGGTGTTTCAAACGGACTATTCAGGAAACGACTGATGAAATCGGCTGACAAAAGAAAGATTCCTCCCAATATACCAGCACAAGGGATGACCAAACGATAATCCGAACCGGTTAGATAGCGTGTTATATGTGGGATGAGCAGACCGACAAACGCTACTTTCCCGGCTATTGCAACGGAAACCCCTGTTAATATCGCGACAGTAAGGATGGTTAGCCATTTGACACGTGCGGCTTTTTCTCCAAGACCTGTAGCTACTTGATCGCCTAAAGAAAGAATGGTAATCGATTTGGATAAATAGATTGCCAGGGCAAGACCAATGACAGCAAATGGAATAGCCAACTTAATCATGGAAGGATCCAGTTGATGAAGTCTTGCATTATACCAGAAACTGATATTTTGGGATGTTTTGAAGTAAATGGCGAACGCAGAGGCCAGGCTGCTTAAAAATGTTCCGACAATCGTTCCCAGAATGGCTAAACGCACAGGTGACAGCCCATGTGGCAATAGGGAACCCAAACCAAATACTACTGCCACGCCAAATGCGGATCCGGCCAGAGAGAGAAAAATAAGCTCAAGAGTACTTGCCTCTGGATAGAATACCATACCTAATGTGATGAAAAATACAGACCCATCGGAAACCCCCATAATGGAAGGGGATGCAAGATAGTTTCTTGTCATCCCCTGCATTAATGCACCCGAAATTGCCAGGAACGCACCAATCAGACATGAACCAATCGTCCTTGGAAGGCGTGCATGCATCACGATCTGGTGATCCGGGTTGCTCGCATCAAAATGTGTGAACGTTTCTATGAATGTTTGGAAAGTTACTTCCTTTGCCCCGAACATGATGGATAGCGCGCCAACAGCTATAAATAGAAAGGGAGCAACCATCCAAATCCATTTTGTATTCTTTTTCAATGGATTGCTCATATCTTAACCACCTGCATTAATCTGATAATTTATCGGAAGCGGCTTTCAGGAATTCAGTTCTGCTGTATAGCGGTCCGCCCTCTAAAATCGGATCGATCACATTTTCAAATACATGATCGTTTTTAACAGCCTTTAAGCTTTGCCAAATTGGATTCTTTGCCAGATCTTTCAAGGCATTTTTATCATCTTGGTTGGACGAAGCCTCGAATTGCACGAAAATATAGTCGGGATCGATCTCTGAAAGTTTCTCCAGTGGAAGCATTTCTTGCGCTTTTGCTGCCTTTACCTCCTCTGGTGCTTCGTAACCTAAATCTTCATATAAAGACGCATTGAGGAAAACGTTCTCCGGATAGATGAAAATATCGCCGTTACGGATACGGATTGCCAACACTTTTTCATCTTTAACAGAGCTGCTTAATTCGGCTTTTGTATCTTCCAATTGTTTCTCATAGGATTGAAGTGCCTTTTTGGCAACATCTTCTTTCCCAGTTAAAGCAGCCAGTGTTTCCAGATTGTCTTTCCAATCATCGGAAATATGGGAGATTGGTATAACCGGTGCGAGCTTCTCCATTTTTTCTGTCGTTTCCTCAGGGAATTTGGTACTCATTAAAATGACATCTGGTTTCAGTTGTAAAATAGATTCCACATTCGGCTCTGTCTTTTCACCAATCGGTTCTGCATCACTTAATACGGTGGAGGTGAATAGCTTAGGAAATTCGCCACCGGTTGTACTGGCACCGACAGGTTTTACATCAAGTACCATCGAATCTTCCATCGCTTCAATGGCTCCAACGATGACAATTCTCTCCACTTTCTCAGGGACGGTATATTCTTTGCCCAATTGCTTAATGACCCTTTCACCATCAGCAGATTCTCCTGCTTGTTGCTGATCCTCTGCATTGTCCTTCTTGGTGTCGCTTTTTTCGCCTGTTCCACAAGCGCCAAGTATGATAAGAAATATGATTGCCAAAATGGCCATGGTATATCTTTTCATGGAAATCCCCTTCCTGTTCTAATTGATAATCTTTATCAATTACAAGTATAGCGGTAAAAGCATAAACAGGACATGGACAATTGGATGATATTCAACTGGACGAAAGGAAGTATGTTAGGTGGATTGGGTGGAAAATAAATGCCTGCTTCAAGATTTTGAAGTGGAATGAAAAAAGACAAGTGGAGTTATGGAATACAAGAGGCGACTATGTGGATGGTTAAAAATAGGTTGCTTTGGCAGGCAGAAGCAACGATACCTTTATGGCAGAGGGAAAACCAGTGCATTCTTATCATGAAAAATTCTGAGAAATATCTAAAAGGGTCCACCCGGCAAGCTGTATATCTGGAAGAACTTACAGATTTGGGTACTGCTGTAACAGTTGCATGACTTTGATGAAATACCTGATGAAAGAGCCTCACAAAGGGCCCAAGGAGTGGACTATCTTGCGTTTGAAACGAAAGACAGAATGTATTATTTAATCAGGATTATATGAATTAATGGGTTGCCTGTCGATTCAACAAAAAGGAAAAATATAGAGAATGATTATGATGGCGGAAATTGCTATGATAAACATATAATATTTTCAATTGTGTGGAATCTAATATCTTAGATGAATCAGAATATAAAAAATACCGCAAATCAACAGATCTGCAGTATTTTTGTATTTAAGCATATTGATTTTTAACTAATTCAAGTAGTCCCTTATCAGTTAAGTACTTCTCAGGGGCAAGAAATGTGACGGTAACAACTCCTGGGTGACGTCCAATTTCAATCGCTCCAGTAATTGTTGCGCGGTTCATGACTTCTGGAACCGTAATTTTGAATAAGTTTGCTGCTCGTTCCATTCCATTCGTTGTGGCTTCATTAAGATCCGCTCCCGTTCCAACAAACGAAATAGGATAGGATTCCTCAAGCTCTTCTACACCCCATTGTTTACTTAATTGAAGTGCTTCTTGTTTTTCTTTTTCACTAAATGGTTTAGCTAGATATGGCAGATCCTCCACAACTGGAAGAAGGACTGGTCCCTCTAATGGTACGTTTTTAACCACGTTAACTTGAAGATTAACAATACCCGACACATCTGTTGTATGACCTGCGATTTCGCCATTTCCTTGCATTGCGTGCATGTCACCAACATAGACACCGCCGCCAGGAACTTTAACAGGGCAAAGCAATATAGCCCCATCGCGTACATGGTTAATATCCATATGGCCGTCCGTACGATCTTCTAATTCATCTTTTGAAATTCCATAGTCATGTGGTGCGTCAATTAATGCCTGACCAAAGTCGCCGGCATTGTGGGAGTCTGGTAATGGTCGCGCCGGTGTTGTTCCTAATTGACCCAAAAATGGTCTAAGCCGTGCCATGGTTCCCACCAAATCATGCGGTGCAAATGTTACAACCGGGTTTTGAATCGAATGCTCCGGCGTATTCATATAGTTATTAGCATCGTGAGCAACTTTTTCGGCTCCTTCTTTATTCAATGTAATACCAATCGTGTTTTTCTGATTAAAGGCCATTGTATAGGCGTTCGTAAAGACAAATGGTGTGACATCCGCGTTACAATTTTTACAACGAACAGCCTGTTGGCCAATGCCTTCGACTACTGTCTCCGGGTTTACTGTTTTGCAATTTGGACATTTACCGGCCACAAATGGATCACCAATAAACCGCTCTTCTACAGGTGCATCATTTCCCGAAGCTGTTACAATAGATGTAACCTCAATAGACTTGATACGAATCGCAATCGCATCGCCAACTTCTGCACCTTCCACATAAACAGGTTTTGTAACTTCATGTCCGCCTTTTAATGCTGGCGTGATCATCGGTCCCCAGCACCCAGGAGTTGTATTGGCAACGATATGCCCGCCGTCCGCAACAGTATAGTTCATTTCCTTTTTCGGATCTAGAATACCGTTCGTGAATTCGTTTACATATACTACTTTTTTGGCTCCCATTACTATCATCTCCTATATTATTAATCTACCAGCTTGAGAAACCGATTTCTAGTAGAATGATTTGAGAATGCCCCTATTACTCAGAATTATGTCTTTTTGGTGAATGGACTGACTTAAGCATGTTTTTGTCATATATTGGTTCGTTTTCAAATGTGTTTTATACTTTTTTGGGAAAGTAGAAGATGATGAAGACATTAGGAGGAAGTAAATCGATGATCGAAGCTTCGATCATCGATTGTTGTTAAAGCCCGATGGTTTTTCAGATAGTCCAGCTACATTGCAATTTTCATATCGTATGATGTATCGTCCCATATCATATGAAATTAAATGCTAATTAATCCTTCTTATCGTATAATGGGCTTAGAGAGCTGTTTTCAGTTGTTGCCTCCTCGATAAGTAACCAAGTGATAGATAGTTGATTGGAGAAAGAAATGGCAAGATCGCAATGTAAATAATGAAGGTAAGCGTATTTCGATCACGTAACGATTACCGCAGACTGCATGATGTGACGGATAAAAAATGATTGTACGTAAACACGGATCTAAAGGGGGAAGAACATTGATTGAACCTATAAAACGATCGAATACCGGCGATTTGATTGTGACGCAAATTAAAGAGTTAATTATCAATGGTAAATTAAAACCTGGTGATAAACTAGCACCGGAACGGGAACTAACAGAGATGTTCCAGGTAGGTCGCACGTCTTTAAGAGAGGCATTAAAAGTGCTTGAATCTCAGGGATTGGTAGAAAGATCTCAAAAAGGGACGTTTATTTCTCAAAATATCCATACGTTTTTCTCGGAATCCCTTATGTACCAGCTTTATCTGCAAGGAGCTAATCTTTCTGACCTTTTTGAAACCCGCAAAATGATCGAGAGGGAACATGCCCGTCTGGCGGTGACCCGGGCTACGAAAGAGGACATTAAAGCTATGTCCGATACGTTAGTCCAAATGGAAAAGGCGATTAAAAATAATGATGAGAAGGGATTTGTGGCGTCGGATATGGCTTTCCATGAAAACCTTTCAGGGGCTTCCCATAACCTTGTCATGCGTGATCTCTACAATTCAATCAAAAATCTAGTCTTTATTGTAGTAGAAAATGCAGGGATCCAGGCTAATTCACTCCAGTATCATAAAAAAATAGTAGATGCTATTCAGAATGGGAAGCAAGGAGCTGCGAGCGAGATTGCTTGCAATTTTTTAATTATTGACAACGCATTCAAAGTATATTAGACTACTTTCTATAAATAGTTAAGGTAGAACTTCTTCAAAATTATCGAGAGAAGTTTTTATTTTCATCATATGGTCAGACCATGTGATGTTTATACCTAGATTGATTATAAAAAGTTATTCTAGAATAGCTTAGCTTTAAAACAGGCAATAGTCTGATACAACAGGGGGGAATAATACATGAAAAATTATCGTTATTTTATCATCGGTATGATTGTTTTTATGACAGTTATCAATTATATTGATCGAGGCGCTATCTCTTATGCGCAGGAGGATATCATTGCTGAATTTGGCTTTAGCAATATCGCCTGGGGTGCTATTTTAGGTTACTTTGGTTACGGTTACATGTTTGGTGCATTATTTGGTGGTGCACTGGCCGATCGCAAAGGGCCGCGGTTTGTCTGGATTTTTGTAGGAATCGCCTGGTCTATCTTTGAAATTGGTATGGCATTTGCTGGTGAGATAGGGATAGCCTTATTTGGTGGTTCAGCGCTCGCAGGGTTCGGCATGATGCGAATCTTGTTTGGATTTGCGGAAGGACCAACATTTTCTACCATTAATCGTACCAATGCAAACTGGGCTGCACCGAAAGAAAGAGGATTTGTTGCTTCCTTAGGTGTTTTGGGAACACCGCTTGGTGCCTTGTTGACCGCGCCGGTTGCGGTTGGATTGCTTTCCATTACAAGCTGGCGCACACTGTTCATTATCCTTGGTGTTGTTGGGCTTGTTTGGGTTGTCATTTGGTCACGGGTGTTTACGAATCAGCCGGAGGAGCATCCAAAGGTGTCAAAGGAAGAATTAAAGGAGATCCGTGCCTCTGAAATGCTGGACAATGAAAAAACGGTCAAGACGGAAGATCTCCATTTAAAATGGTATCATTTCTTTAAAAACCCGACGTTAATTTTTAATACAATTGGTTATTTCGGCTTCCAGTATGTTAATTTTCTTCTTTTAACGTGGACACCGAAGTACTTGCAGGATGTGTTCCATTTTGAAATCGGCGCATTATGGTATCTGGGCATGATACCTTGGATTGGTGCATGTTTCACCGTTTTGTTGGGCGGAAAGATTTCGGATTGGCTGCGTCATAAAACTGGCAGCTTAAGAATTGCCCGTTCTGGACTGGCGATTGTTTCCTTGTTTTTAACGGCCGTTTGTTTTGTTTTAATCCCAACTACGAATAGTATTGTTGTCGTTATGTTATTAATGATGATCGGTAATGCTTTCAATTCTTTACCGAATACTGTTTATTGGTCGGTTATCATTGATACGGCACCAACACGAGCTGGGACGTATGGAGGCATTACACACTTTTTTGTCAATACAGCTACGATTATTGCGCCGACAATTACCGGTTTTCTTGTTGCTTATTACGGCTATTCGTCCATGTTTGTTTCCGCGGTTGTTGCTGTTTTAATTGGCATGGTCGCAATGATTTTTGTTAAACCAGGACAAAGCGATACGAAGGCGAGTGTTGTTTCTTAAGATGATGACAAGGAGGACATTGGAATGGAAGATTACAAGGAATCAAATCTATTAACATGGAGTCTATCCACATTATCGGATGCGATCAAAAATAAAGTTGTTTCACCTGTGGAAGTCGTTCAGCAGTTATTTGCGCATATCGAGAAAGAGAATCCTAAAGTGAATGCGTTTATCTCGGTCCTTCAACAAGATGCGATGAAGCAAGCAAAAGAGGCAGCAGACGACATTGCAAGGGGACATTGGAAAGGCACCTTACATGGAGTGCCTATTGGCTTAAAGGATTTGATATACACCAAGAATATTAAAACAACAATGGGGTCGGAAATTTATAAGGATTTTATACCAGACTTCGATGCAACTGTCGTTGAAATGTTGCATCAGGCGGGTGCGATTATCGTTGGAAAGTTAAATACGCATCAATTTGCTTATGGACCAATTGGGGATCGATCCTATTTTGGCCCGACACGAAATCCGTTTGACCCGTCCAAAATTTCCGGAGGCTCCAGTTCCGGTTCAGCGGCCGCTATTGCGACTTCCATGTGCTATGGTGCTTTAGGTACGGATACCGGGGGCTCTATCCGGATTCCTGCCGCTTGTTGCGGTATCGTGGGGATGAAACCAACATTTGGCCGGGTAAGTAAGTATGGGGTTTACCCATTAAATTACACCGTTGATACGATCGGACCCATGACAAAGACTGTTCGGGATAATGCTATGCTGCTCACGGTACTTGCTGGATATGATAGGCGAGATCCGTATTCGATACAAACCGCGACAGAAGATTTCACTCGATTCTTACACGAAGGAGTAAAAGGGGTTAAAATTGGCATCCCATCTTCTTACTATAACCACCATTTAACTGAAGAAGTTCATGAAAATATAGAAGATGCTAAAAGCTTATTTAAATATTTGGGAGCGGAATTAACCACGATTGATATGCCACTAATGGACGATATTTTTGCTGCCCATCAGCTTGTTTCAAGGGCTGAAGCTTACACGGTTCATGAACAGCTGCTGGAAAAGCATTCTGATCAATATGAAAAAGAAGTGAGAGAACGATTACTGGCGAATAAGGATATCAAAGCTCATGAATATGTTCAGGCAGGGCAGTTTAGACATACTGCCAAACAAGCATTTCATGATGTGTTGCAAGAAGTGGATGTGCTACTGACACCAACTATCCCGATATTACCGACTGATCTAAATCAAAGGGAAGTGACTTTTGGTGGGCAAACGGAATCGGTACGAACAGCCTTATTGAGGCTTACGGCACCGACGAGCTTTAATGGTTTTCCAAGCATCTCCATTCCGTGTGGATTCGCTGCGTCGGGGTTACCGATTGGCTGTCAATTGATTGGATCGCCTTTTGATGAAGCAAGACTTTATCAGTATGCGCATGCGTTTGAGCAAGAAAAATAACTACTTTGAATATGGATAAAGAAGCTAAGCTGATGCTTGGCTTTTTTATTTTGGTGGGTTTTGTGCTCTTTTTATAAATATGATGGTAATATGAAGGAAAGCAAGTGATCGGAACTATAATGGGTTAAAAAATGGGAAGATAATAACAGGACATGGCTGCTCGGCAGAAATTATTTTCGGAATTTTTGGAATGCGGTTGGTGAAGGAACGACAGGCGCACTAATAGCAATCGGAAATACTGCTGCTGTCGTTGGCTTTGGTGGAGTTGCTAAAGTAACACCAGCGTTTCATACTGCGGTTGATTTTATGACAGGAATTCCTGGAAGCCCATTAATTGGTGGTGCTATCGCCGTTGGTTATTGCTGGGTTAACTGGATCTTCATCAGGCGGTCAGACGATTGCGTTACCACTTCTCGGCCCACACTTCTTAGGTATGGGTGTCGATGCGGATGCACTCCATCGAACAGTTACCCTTTCGTCCGGGATATTAGATTCTTTGCCTCATGGTGGATATGCGGTTACAACTATCCGATCAATTGCTGGTGAAACGCATAAAGACGCATACCCGGCGTTTGGTGCCATGACCGTTATCGTGCCAATTATCGGAGTTATCGTAGCGATTATCTTATTTTCGATTGGCCTATGAGGGGTTGTTATTCATGAATCTGTCAGAAGCGAATTAGGAAGGAAGCATTACAATAGCCTATCAACTTATTAGAGTTGATGGGTTATTGTTTTTATTTCTCTATACTAATTTTTGGGTAGATAAACTATTGTTTTAGGCTATTACAGAAGCTGGTTTGTATAAATTCCATGCCCGGAGGCGATTTCAAAAATCGATTTCTCTTCTTTTAGGATTGCTAGCACGATTTGTAATTTAAATGCTGGTGAATATTGTTCCTTTCCCTATAAATCTACCTTAATATCTCCTTATTTCGTGTATAGATTGATGGGTCTATTATAAGCTAACACTAAAACAATGGATTTCTGGATTTGATCCAGTGAAGAAGATGCAAGCATTAAGTGATATTTAGCTTCCTAAAGAGTGAAGCTGAATAGAGATGATCATGTAATCTGAATTATTATCCGTTTGCATGATCGTATTCTCAATTGTGATCCAGCCCACAACATCCGATTCGGTTTTAGCAGTTCGTCGAATCCAGTTCGAATTCTTAGCGTTATTTCCCCTTCACTAGGGGAAGAACCAGGATCATAAACGAGTTCCAAACCATCAAAATTTTGTTTCCTTATAGTGATGTGGAGCACTGGGAATTTTTCGGCTATTTGCTACACTAAGGATGTTCACTTAAAAAGGGGAGGGTGCTGTACTTGACAAAGAAGACATTGGCTTTTGGTGCCGCAATTCTTACATATTTTTTAATTGTTTTTGGCGGTTATGTCGCTTCATCTGAATCTGGAATGGGATGTGGCCCTGACTGGCCGCTTTGCAATGGAAAAGTTATTCCCGAATTACATGGGGAGACGCTTATCGAGTTCGGCCATCGTGTTATTGGAGCACTATTATTTATTCTAACGATTGTATTGTATCGTACAATTAAAAAAACTAGTAATAACAGGATTGAAAATAAGGCTGCTAACTGGATGCTATTTTTGCTTTCTGTGCAGTTAATCGCAGGTGCACTTATCGTCTTTTTTGAGCTGCCGTCATTGATTATTGCTATCCATTTGTTGATTGCGATGATTTTTCTAGGCATTCTGATTTGGTATTGGAGAAATGACGGGTATTCTGAAAAAAGGACGCAAAATAGATATAAATGGCATTTGAACACCCTTATTTTGCTGTTACTTCTTACGATGGGAATTGGTGCATATATAAAACATCAAGATTATGGTTTAGTTTGTGGATGGTTATCGTGCGGGAATTCCATATTACCAGCATCACTTCCGGGGATTCTGCAAACGATTCACCGCTTATTGGCTATCATTTCGGTATGCTACATCGTGTTTATAACATCCATAATATTGGCTAAAAATAGTAGGACTTTAAAAATAAGAATGATTCTTGCCTTGTTGGTTGCTATCTTGCAAATTGTTGTTGGAATCATGACAATCCTGTCGTTTATTTCTATTTCACTGGCGGTATATCATTTAGCTTTGGCTACATTACTATTTGTCATCATTGTGGAAGCGCGAGTTACTTTACCCCGCTCTTAATGGTCAGTAAGACTCCAGCTTTAAGATTTTAAGTTAAAATTTTAAAAAGATAAGTTGGGGTGTCTTACTGCCTGTTGCAGAATAAATCTTCAAATCCGGACACTTCATTATAATCTATTCCCTAAAATTGTGAATCTTTGTAAGCAATTGCAATAATAATATCAAGCACAGCTATAGCTGCTCCAATTGTAATTAACCCCTAAAACAAGTAAAATCCACAGCCCATTATTTGATATAATAAAAAGGTATGGAACAAACATTTTCCAAAAAGTTATCTTTGTTCATTATTCATATAGAGTCTTGCTTTCCACTACACAAACATGAAACAATATTTTGGAAAATGAATTGGTTTGGAATAAAAAGGAGAGAAATGAATGTTAGAAGTAAATGAATGGATGACTAATAATCCAATTTATGCCAATAAAACACAGACAGTAAAGGAAGCCGGAAAATTAATAATCGAACATCAATTAGATGGCTTGCCAATTGTAGATGAAGAAAATAAGCTCACAGGCTATGTAACCATACAGGATGTGATGAAGTTTTTGATGTATGAAGCAGCTGAGGATAGCAGTATAGCAAATATTATAGTTGATTATTTCCGCGCTGTTCATTTTAGGAAAAATATATTGGAGGAATTTACGGTTTCCTTTGTGGATATGCCGGTCGTTAATGATGATGGTAAACTGGTCGGGATCCTTAAGAAACAAGACGTGTTACGCGCGTTTTCCTATTATATACAAACAATAGACCGAACAGATAATACAGCAGCTATTTTAAGTAATATTCTCGAAAGCGCATATGAAGGGATTGCAGTCGTTGACAAGGACGGAATTTTAATTGAATTTAATGAGGCATATAGTCGTTTTACCGGTGTAGACCGAGCGGATGCAATCGGCAGTCATGTCACAAACGTCATCGAAAATACGAATCTGCACCAAACTGTAAAAACAAAAATACCAGATCGCGGTGTGTTGCAAAGTATTCAGGGACAAGATATGGTAGTCCATCGTATTCCGATATGGAAGGATGGAGATGTTATTGGAGCTATTGGGATGCTTATATTTGAGGGGGTCACCGAATTATATCATGTTTATGAACGGCTACAGTCGGAAAAAATCATAACAGAAACAAGCAACAGGCTAACATTCTCTTCCCCAGCAAAGAATTATAGCAACACGATGGATCGGATTATTGGGAGTAGTGAGGCAACGGCTAATTTAAAACGGATGGCGAGAAAGTCTGCTCAAACAAAGGCTGCGGTTTTAATAAGTGGCGAGAAGGGAACGGGGAAAAAAATGTATGCATTAAGCATTCATGATCTTTGTTCATTCACATCCGGTGATTTTATTCAACTCAATTGTGGTATCATGTCAGCCGATACACTGGAGGAAAAACTGTTTGGAACTAAAGAAGCATTAGGTTTATTAGCGTCTATCGAAAGCGGAACATTATTTCTCGAAGATATTGATGCTCTTTCTGCAGAACTGCAATTGAAGCTACTAAGGGTTCTGCAAAATAAACAGGTAAAGCAATTAAAAGATGGAAGAATATACCCACTGAATGTGCGATTAATTACAGCTACAAGAGTAGATTTAACCCAACAAGTAACCGCGAAACAATTCAACAGTGATCTTTATCATCGGTTAAGTGTGATCCATCTTGCTATACCGTCCTTACGTGAGCGGAAAGAGGATATCCCGATGTTATTGTCACATTTCATAAAAGAGATTTGTTACGATCATCAAGTCCCGCCAAAAACGTTCACATCTACTGCCGTATCTGCATGTATGCAGTATCAATGGGATGGAAATGTAGAAGAGATGATGCATGTTCTGGAAAAATTAGTGTCGTTTACGAATGAAAGAGAAATTGATGTTGATCATCTCCCTGAAAAAATAAAAAAATATGCAGTAGAGAAGGAGCCTGATGCGGAGCAGGACACAGACGGTGCGTCACTTATGGATCAAATTAAAGACAAGCGAGACGAAAGGGAAAAGAAACTTATTATATCTGTACTTGAAAAAGTGGGAGGTAATAAATCGAAGGCAGCAGAAATGTTAGGTGTGCACCGGACAACATTGTACAAAAAACTGAAAAAGTTCAATATTTGACAAAAGTGTAGATATAATGCTACACTTTTTCTACATAGTCAAAACGCTACACAAAAAGTGACAACGTTTTCCTATGCTTATTATCCATAAGGAGGTTTTAAAAATGGAAACGTATGCATACTTCCAGATGCCACAACGGGTGCATTATGGACGCGGTACTTTTGAAAAAGTTGGTGAGGAAGTACAGAAAAAAGGGAGAAAGGCTTTAATAATCAGTGATAAAGTAATGGAACAGATTGGGAATGTAAGCGCCTGCATAGATAACTTGAAAAGTAGACAGATAGATAGCGAGATTTATCTAGGGGTGGAATCAGAACCCACCGATAAATATGTGGAAAAGGCGCTTTCCCTGTTCAAAGAAAAAGCATGTGACGTGATCGTTTCGATTGGTGGTGGCAGCTGCATTGATACAGCAAAGGCCGTTGCTGTGCTTGCAACAAACGGTGGCTATATTGGCGATTATATGGGCGGCAAAAAAATGGCTAGTACCGATCCGATTCCACATATTGCGATACCAACCACTGCAGGTACTGGCTCCGAGGCGACTGATGTCACCGTGATTGATAATACGTCAACTCATGTGAAGATGATGATTAAGCAACCGGCATTTTTACCGTATGCCGCCCTAGTAGACCCATTGTTAAGCAAGTCATCACCTAAAAAGGTAACCGCAGCTACGGGGGTAGATGCCCTTAGCCATGCAATTGAAGCTTACATTTCCAGATTATCCCATCCAATGACAGATACGATGGCTTTATCTGCAATGAAACGTATTACAGCAAATCTGCTTGCTGCATATGAAAACGGTGACAATATAGATGCCAGAGAGAATATGTCTATTGGCGCCTTGCAAGCCGGTATTGCTTTTTCAAATGCTTCGGTTTGCCTTGTTCACGGCATGTCTCGACCAATTGGTGCGCTCTTTGGGATCCCGCATGGTTTTTCGAATGCGATGCTGTTACCTGCAGTTCTGGAATACAGTAAAGATGACTGTATTCATCGTTTAGCAGATTTGGGCAGAATCTTCTCAGAAAAAGCTGAAACGATGCCTGATGAAGAAGCTGCTAATGTAGCCGTTGCGTCTGTGAAAGAATTATGCACCAAACTTAATATACCAAACCTTAAAACATGGGGTGTGGACCAGGAACAGTTCGAGAAGGCTATTCCTAAAATGGCCGAAGACGCTATCGATTCAGGCAGCCCTGGTAATAATCCGTGGTCACCTACGAAAGAAGAAATTGAGAATTTATATCGCGTTTGCTATGATTATCAGTTTGAAACCGAACAAGTTAAATGATAAGAATAAACTAGCTAACTATTAAAGTAGGAGGAATCTTAATGACACAAACAGTAGTAAAAACACTGAAAAACTATATTAACGGGGAATGGGTAGAATCAAAATCCGATAAAACGGAGCCCGTCTACAATCCGGCAACAGGTGAAATTATCGCATATACACCAATTTCAACGCCAGAAGAAGTAGATCAAGCGGTGACGGTCGCTAACGAAGCGTTTCAAACGTGGAAAGAGCTTGCGGTACCAAAACGCGCTCGGATCCTATTTAAATATCAGCAATTGCTTGTTGAACATTGGGATGAGCTGGCCGAAATTATTACAAAAGAAAATGGTAAACCACTAAATGAAGCCAAAGGTGAAGTGCAACGCGGCATTGAAAATGTGGAATTTGCATCCGGTGCACCAACACTAATGATGGGTGATAATTTACCATCAATTGCAACAGGACTGGAATCTGGTATGTACCGTTACCCAATCGGTGTGATTGGTGGCATTACACCATTTAACTTCCCTATGATGGTACCTTGCTGGATGTTCCCAATGGCTATCGCTACTGGTAACACGTTTGTTATGAAGCCATCTGAGCGTACACCACTAACCGCGATCCATTTGGCTGAGTTGTTTGAAGAGGCTGGCTTGCCAAAAGGTGTGTTAAATATTGTGCATGGGGCACATGACGTGGTAAATGGACTATTAGATCATAAAGACGTAGCTGGTATTTCTTTTGTTGGTTCACAACCTGTTGCGGAATATGTTTATAAGCGCGGTACGGACAATTTGAAGCGTGTGCAAGCACTCGCCGGGGCGAAAAACCATACAATCGTGCTTAACGATGCTAATTTAGACAATGCCACAACCCAAGTATTGAACGCTGCGTTTGGTTCAGCTGGTGAGCGTTGCATGGCTGCGTCCGTTATTGCCGTTGAAGATTCCATAGCGGACGACTTCCTGGATCAACTGACCAAAAAAGCAAATGCTGCAAAAATCGGAAATGGAATGGATGACGGTATTTTCCTAGGACCGGTTATTCGTGAGCAGCATAAAGAACGGACCCTTGGCTACATTGAAAAAGGTGTAGAAGAAGGCGCAACATTGCTTCGTGATGGACGTGAAGATGAAGATGCGAAACGTGAAGGCTATTTCGTGGGTCCAACCATTTTTGACAATGTCACAACGGATATGAAAATTTGGCAAGACGAAATTTTTGCACCTGTACTATCCATTATACGTGTGAAAGACTTGGATGAAGCGATTGAAGTAACCAACAAATCACCATTTGCTAATGGCTCTTGCCTGTTCACCAATGACGGTGGTGCCGTTCGTCAATTCCGTGAAACCATTGATGCAGGTATGTTAGGTGTCAACATCGGTGTTCCAGCACCAATGGCATTCTTCCCATTCTCTGGTTGGAAAGACTCATTCTACGGTGACTTGCATGCAAACGGAAAAGACAGTATCGAGTTCTATACGCGTAAAAAAGTGATTACAACGAGATGGGTAAAATAACATCAATATGTACCGGACAGATGATAGGATAATTATCTGTCCGGGTTCATAAAAGGAAAAAATGTCAACGATGAGGGGAACATATCATGCTAGGGATTTTTTTAGGATTAATTGTTTTAATGATACTTGCCTATATGGGATGGTCCATTATCTGGGTTGCACCGATTGCTGCCGGAGTAGTTGCATTGACTGGTGGTCTGGATTTGCTGGACGCATACAAAGATACATATATGGGCGGTTTTGTGGATTTTGCAAAAGAATGGTTTCCGGTCTTTATGTTGGGAGCTATATTCGGAAAGCTGATGGAAAGTACGGGGATGGCAAGGTCCGTCGCAGTATCGTTAACAAAAGTAATTGGTGTAAGACGTGCGATACTCGGAGTGGCTATTGCAACATCTATCCTGACCTATGGTGGTGTCAGCTTATTTGTAGTCGTTTTTGCGGTTTATCCCATTGCTTTATCATTATTTCGAGAGGCTAATATAAGCAGAAAGATATTGCCAGCTACCATTGCTTTAGGGTCTTTAACATTTACGATGACTGCCCTTCCTGGGTCACCGCAAATTCAAAATCTTATCCCGATGAGTTATTTTGACACGTCACCAACTGCGACGCCACTACTAGGAATTATTGCGTCAATTGTTATGGGCGGTGGCGGTTATTATTATTTAACACGTCGTGAGAAACAGTTAAGAGCAAAGGGAGCAGCGTTCATTGAACCAAAGGAAGAACAAAAAGAAGTAGCAGAAGACAGAACCCCTAGTTTTGTTTTATCTGTATTACCGCTTTTGGCTGTTTTAGTCACCTTGAACTTTTTAGATTGGGACATTGTAAGCGCATTAATAGCGGGAATTGTACTTTTGATTCTGCTTAACCTGGATAAAATAAAGAACTTTGTGAAGGCAATTAACGAAGGAGCGGAAGGCTCGATTACAGCTATCGTGAACACAAGTGCTGCCGTTGGATTTGGTACAGTGGTTAAAAACGTACCAGGATTTGATATATTAACTAATTGGTTATTGAATATAAAAGGGAGTCCTTTAATATCTGAAGCAGTTGCCGTTAATATACTCGCAGGTTCCACCGGATCAGCTTCCGGTGGAATGGGAATAGCTTTGGAAGCGCTCGGTGATAAGTATTATGAGATTGCAAAACAGACCGGCATGAATCCAGAAGCCTTTCACCGTGTAGCTTCTCTGGCCTCGGGAGGTTTAGATGCTTTACCTCATAATGGTGCCGTTCTAACCTTGTTAATTGTTACTGGTATGACGCACAAGGAAAGCTATAAGGATATCGCCGTTATCACAATTATTATCCCGATTATTGCGTTAATTGTTGTTATTTTGGCTGCTATAGTGGGGATTAATTGATGGTGATAAGGGCCTCAGCCTCACTTAGCAACTGCTTTTTAAACCCAACTAGTTTTTGAATTAAATGATAGATTCTTTTCATGTTTGTTAGTAGTAAGGCGCAACTCTCGAAAGTGATCATAAAATAATCCCACTTTTACAAGTGAGAATTATTTTATGATCACGTTTTTAATCTTACATTACTTTATATTTTTGCACCTTACTCCCATAAACTTTATATATTTTTAGCTTGTTTTCTTATGCTGAACTTCCTTTTCAGCCGTTGCTACTCGTTCCTCGTATGCATAATTCACAAGGGATAAATAACGATAAACAAAATGTACAAATTTTGTATAAGGTGCAGTAAAGAAAAACGCTGCAATACTGCCCAAATGAGCTACCAATAAAACATTCATTGCTACAGTTTCACGTAAAATTAGTAAAAGCATCCCTGTTATTGCAACAGTCCACAAGGCCATGGTAAAAGAGGCTCCAGATTTATTAGCTTGTTCATCAGTAAGCTCAGGATCACGCTTAAGCTTAAAATAAAGTAGACCTGTAGTACCAACAATAATTCCAATCCCACCTACTGTACCTAATAGTACCACTGGATGGAATACAGAATATGGTGCTGGACTTTGCAAAATATGTGCACAAAATGCTGCTAATGTTGTTGAAGCAAATGTAAGTAAGAAACCATAACCAACAAAATGGTGAAGCCATCTGCGGTTCGTGGAAGATTTACCTTCTTGATCAGTACAACCACCCTTGTTTTTTCCGCCTAGGTTACGGAGATCTGCTGCATATTTTGTTGCGGTCACGACATCTTTAAAGGTAGCCGATTCATCTTTGGATGATCTAATATCACGCCAAAATCTTCGAGCTCCAATAAACCATACACCGACCATCCAAAGTCCTAATGCTGAGAAAATGCCAGTCATTAAGTACTCTGGAATTAACTGATAGAATGAACCTTCTCCAGTGAACCTTTGAAATAGTGCTGCTATTCCATGCTCACCGATGATAAAAGCAAAGAATACGAATGTTATTAGAATAAATGCAATCCAGAATCCGCTAATTTTTTCTCCGAGCGCTTTTCCCCAAGACCTTGGCCAAGCATAATTTTGATATGTTTCCTCACGTAAACTAGCAAATAACTTTGGTGGATTAATACCAAATTCATGGGGAGTGGTGAAAGGACAGGCATAATAACAATCCCCGCAATCATGGCATAAGTTTGCTAAATATTTCATATCATTGTCATCGAAATCCCTGCGCCACTCAATCGCTTGCCATACTGCGCAGTAAGCCTCACAATAGCGACAAGCATTACATAACCTCATTTGACGTTTTCCATCATCTAACAGATTCTTGTCTAATTCCATTTGCTGCTTCCCTCCCTGCAATTTTTCCAAGTGTTGCTCCCAATGTAAGTCCAAAACCGGCTAAATATCCACGTTTAAGTACATTACCAGCAGTGATTTCTCCGCAAGCAAACATATTCTCCGCCAGTTTTCCATCTTCCATAATGATTCTTGCATGCTCATTAACCTTTACACCAAGGTAAGTAAAAGTAATTCCAGTCTTTAATGGATAAGCATAATAGGGGGGCTTATCGATTTTAATTGCCCAATGACTTTTTTGGGGTTCTAAACCTTCTGTTATACAATCATCTAATTCCCCAGGATTAAAGGTTCCAGGACGAACGGCATCATTAAATTCATTTACAGTATTTTCTACAACATCAGGATCAAGACCAAGTTTGTCAGCTAGCTCTCTTATGGAGTCAGCCTCCTGTGGCTTCCATACGGAAGGCATGAACTTGCCCATTACCTTACTATCAAAGATAGAGTACGCTACTTGATCCGGCTGCCTTGCTATTAAACCGCCCCATATTGCATATCGCTTAGGCCAGAAATCTTCGCCTTCATTGTAGAAACGGTGTCCATTTTTATTAACCGCGATTCCAAAAGGAACACTATCTAATCTTGTTACAATTCCCCCGTCTTCACTCGGGGCTCTGCCATCAACTGCGACAGCGTGGAATGCATCTGGTTCCCCCACTTCAGCAACACCCATGTCAAGCAGTAATCTTAGAACATTCCCTTGATTGTACGGTGTACCACGAATAATAAAGTTATCTGCCGCTGATCCCCAATATTTTCTATGCCATTCCCGATTTGCCTCAAAACCACCTGATGCTACAATTATAGATTTTGCCTTAACTGTTACAGTTGAGTCTTTTCTACGTACTTTGGCAGCTTTAAATTCATTATCCTCAATCATCATATCCTCAAGCATTGCTTCATACCAGACTTCTATACCCTTTTCGTGAGCTTTCTGATAATAAGCATTCATCATGGCTTTTCCACCGCCAAGTTGAAATATGTTCGTTCGAGCTAAATGTAGTGTTCCAGATAATGTCGGTTGCCAAGCGATCCCTTGTTTGTTTAACCATTCAGGAAGATCTTCTGACTTGCGCACAACTAACCTAGCAAGCTCTTCATTTATTTCACCACCAGCTACACGCCTTAAGTCATCCAAAAATTCTTCTTCCGTATAAGAATCTATCATGAAGTCATTTCCTTTGATATTCATAACTCGAAAGTCTCGTGTGTGCCTGCTATTCCCTCCGCGATAAAACTTAGGGGCACGTTCGATTATTAACACACTTGCACCCTGGTCGCTGGCTGATAATGCGGCACTAAGGGCAGCATTTCCACCGCCTACTACTAAAACATCGGTTTCCATTTTTAAACTCCTTTCAAGATAATTTATTTCTGAAAAGGATGATTTCTTAATAACGAAATTTGGCTCAACTACGCTAACGTTTAACAGTTGAAGGGGTTCATTACTTCTCTCGCGAAACCTTTTAAAGCAACTTAATGTGCAGTAAAGCTATAATTAGTATAAATGCATGTTTTTAATAGATAAAATACATTAATTATATTGTTATCTATAAAAAATATTTATAATGTTAGAGCTAACACTAGATCGTGTGAAATTTAGTATCTTAGAAATGATTTTGTGATTACATTTAAGAGAGAGGAAATGTAGCTAAGGAAAAAATATTGCGGGAAGGGAAATAGCAACAGTAAACAGATGGTTAAGCAAGGAAAATTAAAATCTAAGGAGGTTTTTTTAAACGGAGTTTAGATTTGTAGTGATGTTACTGTTGTTACTGTCACTTTCTGGATTTTGTCGTATGGTGAACGTAGGAGGTATCATTAACAATAATAACAAAAGTGGTAGTCGTGTTATAAATTCTGCTTACATTTACCAATATTCCCTATTAGGCAGGGAAATTGCCTTCGATGTAATTACGTCATTTTAGATGTGATTACACATATGTAAACGGCTAACCATTGAAGAAATAATAGGGAGGAAAAACCGCTGTTTTCCTCAAATACATTTTAGTAACTTTTAGACATTTGTTCACCATGCAAATAAAATTCTATTGTATATGCAACAAATGCATTGATTACATTTAAACTTAGCAGTTCTTTTCGATATAGTAGCCAGGTTTTTCTTAAGATTTTTTTATCGCTAGTTACCAAATCAACTGTATATATATTATCACTTTCTCTTAGGCATATACTTGGAAAAAAAGCGTAACCTAGGCCTTTTTTTACTAACTCTTTACATGTTTCAATTTTGTCAACTACCATCGATACTTTGGGGGGGACGTGAAAAGTATTTTTCCACCATTCATCAAAGGTATTTTTTAGATGAAAATCTGTTTGGTACTTTATTAAATTAAGATTTGGTAAATCATTTATGTTAAATTTCTCTTTAGAAGCTGCACATAATGATTCTGTACTTAAAACTATTTGTTCTCCTTGCCAACTATGTTCTCCTCTTAATATTGCAATATGAATATCCTCTTTGTGTAACAACTCATGGATTTGGGAACTCCATCCAGTTGTTAAACTAACTTCTACATTTGGATATTTTCTAAGAAACCCTTCTAATAATAATGGAAGCTGGTAAAGAGCAAAGTTACTTGATATCCCTATTCGTAGAGTTCCCCGAATATCATCTTTCATATCTATCAATACATCCCTGGTTTGTCTTAATTCTTTAATCATCTTTCTAGCATAATTTACTAGATATTCGCCTTCATTTGTAAAAAATACTCCTTTTTTACCTCGATTTATAATTCTAGAATTAAACTCTTTTTCAATTTGCTTTATTCTATAGGTCAAAGCTGGTTGAGAAATATAGAGTTTTTGGGCAGTCTTAGTAATTGTTCCCTCATCAAATAAAGTAGATAATAATTCCCAATCTTTTTCGTTCATAGAAAGGCACTCCCTTTTACTTAAATGTACTAAAAATATATAAAACAATTTTATATATAAACATAGAAAAATATTATTTTACTTATGTATAAATTTACTATAGCATATGCATATGTAATTTTGAAGTTTCTAAAGGTTATATCAAGATTAAATAATTAAACTATGTTGATCTGATACTGATAAACAAGGAAGGTCACTTAAGGGGTTAAATGCTTGCAGAAACGATTATAGAAAATACCTAGGTGGTTCGATTAATGTCTTAAAATACAAGGAGAGATGACCATGCGACATCGAATTCGTATTCTTTCGGTTGGAGGGACTATCTCTTCTTCTGCAAAAGATGGCTCATTAGCTTCACCTACATATGCAGGAGAAGAGATTATTAAAGTTGTTCCAGGTATTGAAGAGTATGCAATTATAGAAGTTGAGAATTTTAGCAAGGTACTTAGCAGTCAGTTATCAATGGAACAAGTTTATAATTTGAGTGCGAGAATTCATGATATTTTACAAGACGATCCGGGATTAACAGGAATAGTTGTTACACACGGAACAGGTACAATGGAGGAAAGCGCGTTTTTGGCAGACTTAATGGTCAATGATCACAGGCCGGTAGTATTTACTGGGGCAATGAGGAGTATGTCAGACCCGTTCACAGACGGCCCGTTTAATATATTGAATGCTGTTCGTATTGGCGTGAGTGAAAGTGCGTTTGATATGGGTGTTATGGTAGCTTTGAACAGTATTATTCATCCGGCAAGTGAGGTTTATAAATCACATACGACTAATATCGATACATTTAATTCAGGAGAATTCGGTCCCTTGGGTTATGTTTATCCTGACCGTGTGCATTTTGCAAGAAGGCTGCTAAAGAAAACGAAAATATATACACAGAAACCCAACTTCAACGTTGATTTAATAAAATATGTTGTGGGAATGGATGATAGATATATAAAAGCCTCCATTTCCTATGGGGCAAAAGGGATTGTCATTGAAGGATCTGGCTTAGGGAATGTTAATAATTCTCTTGTAGATGGAATTGAAGTAGCAATACAAGAAGGTGTCACCGTTGTTATTTCCTCCCGTTGTACAGACGGGCGCGTTATCCCCTCTTATGGTACGAAAGCTGGGGCGGGCTCATTATTAAAAAAGGGATGTATTCTAACTTCTATGTCTGGCCCAAAAGCTCGTATGACGTTAATGTTGGCTCTTAATGAATTATTAAGTCATAAAGAAATGCAGAATTTATTTGAGCCTAAAGGGCAATAAAAAAGGGGGGGTTAAATGACAAATGTTCAGGAAGATATTGAACAAGCTACTTATCAACTGGCGAAGTTTATTGATTCGACGAATTATCAAGATATCCCTATTCCCGTGAAAGAGCATGCGAAAATGACTTTAGCAGATACTGTAGGAGTTGCACTTCGTGGATCATTCGAACCAGAAATGGTACAACTTTATAAAAAATTTTCCTCTGGAAAAGGATCTACTATTTTAAAAAATGGGTTTCCAAAAGCAGAGCCCAACGTTGCAGCGTTTTTAAATGCTACTGCAACTTGTTTTTTGGAATTGGATGAAGGTAGTCGGCCAACAGGTCATCCTTCGTTGCACATTTTTCCGGTTTCTCTTGCACTTTCTCAAGCATTGAATAAATCCGGAACTGATTTTTTAACTGCCTTTATAATAGGCTATGAGGTTCAGTATTGTATCCAAAAAGCTACTAGGTTAAGAAAGATGGTTCACCCACATGGGAATTTTGGGCAAGTAGGCGCTGTTGCTGCTATAGGAAAAATCATGAATTGGACTGTTGACCAATTACAAGAAGGTATAAATGCTGCTGCTGCATTAACGATGGGGACATCATGGCAACCTTGTATAGAAGGTGCTACCATACGGAACGCTTTTCCGGGGCTAACCGCCCAAATAGCTTTTAGTGTAAAGAACTTAGTAGAAAGTGGCTTTACTGGTTACAGGGGTGCATTAAGTGAAACATTTGGTGAAATTTTAGGTGAGCATTTTAGTATCAAATCTTTGACAGACAAATTAGGAGAAAAGTATGGCATACAGGAAAACTACTTTAAATTTCATGCAGCTTGTGCCCTTGTTCATCCTGCTTTGGATGCTGCTGCAAATGCATTAGGAACTAATTTAAACCATGGTAAGTTTCCAACAATCCGCACCAAAAACCTGCTAAATCCGAAAACAATAAACCATATTAAAGTGAGAGTGGCAAAAAATGCCATTCGATTAAACAACGTAGCCAAAGAAAATCAACTATCGTCAAAATTTTCAATTCCGTATGCGGTTGCAATGTTTCTAGTAAAAGGTAATGCCGGCTTAGATAATTTTCAAGGTGAAATTTTAACAAATCAAGAAATATCGAGTTTGGCAAAAAAAGTAATAGTGGAGGAGGATTTCGAATTAAGTTCTAAATGGCCTCATGAAGCTGCTGCCCAAATTACGATAGAAATGAAGAATGGGAATTTACTGGCTGGTAACTGTACAAATCCTTATGGAAGTACAGCCAATCCACCATTAAAAATGGATTTGTTTGCTAAATTTTGTTCGTTAACAAGTATGATTTTTAATGAACCCGAAAAAAGGAATATCTGGGAATCATTACTTGATATAGATAGTGAAAAGGACATGTCACTTTTTCTTAAGGGGTAAAATTTAATCAATTGGAGGGAATGAGGGTATGCAATACGATCTAATTATAAAAAATGGAGAGATTGTCACTCCGGGGAACACTTTTTCGGAGGACATTGGAATTAGTGATGGGAAGATTATCAGTGTTGGCAATTTAAAAGGTGCAAAAGCTAGTGAAGTGTACGATGCAAAAGGAAATTATATTTTTCCAGGTTTTATCGATGAGCATGTTCATAGCAGGGATCCTGGTTTAACTCATAAGGAAGATTTTGCTCATTTAACGAGATCTGCCGCTGCCGGAGGTGTAACAACCGTTATTGAAATGCCCAACACGGTACCACCAGTTAGCGATGAAGCTTCTTTACATTCGAAGGTTGAGAATTTATCACCCAAAGCATTTGTTGATTTTGCGCTTTTAGGGATGGTATTGGGAGATCTAAATACGAAGAAATTACATGCTTTAGCAAAGGCAGGAGTAGTTGGGTTTAAACTTTTTTGGGGTTATTCTTTAAATCCTAAGACATTGGAATTGGTTTATAATCCTTCAAAAGGAGATGATGTATTACCTCCACCAGATGATGGCCAGATATATGAGGCATTTCGTGCTATTGGCCAAACAGGTAAAGCTGTATGTATCCATGCCGAAAATAATGCTGTTATTGCCCGAACGGTGGAGACTGAAAAAAACAAAGGGAAAGCTGATTACGCATCCTTTCTTTCCTCAAGGCCTTCTTTTACAGAGGCGCTTACTATACAAACAGGTATCACAATTGCAGATGCCGCTAATGCGCACTTGCATATTTTACACATTGCTGCTGGGGAGGGAATAGATTTAATTGCCGATGCAAGAAAGAAAGGACTTAAGGTGACAGGTGAAACTTGCCCGCATTATTTAACACTCACGGATGAAGACTATCCCCGGGCAGGTGTAAATATGAAGATATACCCTCCGATACGAGAGAGAAATCATCAGGAGCATTTATGGGAAGGTGTTCAGAATGGGCAAATTCAAGCTATTGGTTCTGATCATGCTCCACATACGGAAGATGAAAAAGTAGGGGATATATGGAATGTTCCTGCGGGTGCAACAGGCGTACAGACAATTGTTCCTGTAATGTTAGACTGTGTTGCGAAAGGAAGAATTACATTGAATCAACTTGTTTCATTGTTATCGGAAGGTCCTGCGCGAATTTGGGGATTATACGGTAAAAAAGGTGTCATCAAGCCAAATGCCGATGCAGATTTTACTATTGTTGATATGAACGCAAAGACTACTATTCGCAAAAAAGATTTACTATCAAAGAGTCAAGTAACACCTTACGACGGTTGCACAATGCAAGGAGCGGTAGTTGCTTCTTTTATTAGAGGAAAACAAGTAATGTCAGACGGAAAATTAATTGGTGAGAAAAATGGGGAATTTATTAAACCAGTTGGTGAGTCTCAATATAAATGGTAAATATAGCTGTTAATGAAAATATAGAACAAGTATATTTTAAATCAATTTCGTTCGTTTACCTTTGATTATGATTTTGGTTAGACAATGATTTCTATTTTAAATTATCTATTAAGTCAGTAGAAGTTGACTTAATAGATATTATACTAATTAATAATAAAAGCGCTTTCAAAAGGGGTTTCGTTTCTCTCTAATAAGAAAATAGTAAATAGTGTAATGAATAAAATTGAGCTAATTTTAAGAAGGAGGATGTAATGTGAATAATCAGGTATTAGATACACCTAACAAGTCGCCAAAAGAGCCTTCAGACAAAATTAACAAATATCACTGGCAAACATTGTGGGCGTCTTTCACAGGCTATGCAATGGATGGATTAGATATGATGATTTTAGCTTTTGCATTGCCATTAATTATTTCCGATTTGGGTTTGAATTCCGCTGAGGCAGGATTCATTTCTACAATAACTTTAGTAGGAACAGTAATCGGTGGCTATATTTTTGGAGTTTTAGCGGATATGTATGGAAGAGTAAAGATATTTTCTTTAACGATTTTAATTTTTTCTGTCTTTACGGGTCTTTGTGCACTTGCACCAAATATTTTTTGGTTAGATGCTTTTCGTTTTTTAGCGGGTCTAGGTATTGGAGGCGAGTTTGGAATAGGGATGACTTTAGTTAGTGAAGCATGGCCAAAGAAGTATCGTTCCCGAGCAACAGCTGGTGTTGCGGTTGGATTCCAGATTGGTATAATTCTTGCAACTCTATGTGTTATGTTTATTGCCCCTCATTTTGGGTGGCGTGGTGTCTTTTTGGTTGGTGTTTTACCGGCGCTTTTTGCATGGTGGTCTAGAAGAAGCTTAGATGAACCTGATATGTGGAAAAAGAGTAAGGTTTCTAAAAAAGATAAACATAAAAAAAAGATACCTTTCGGGCAATTATTTGACTCACCTAAAAAGGTTGGAACTACTATAGGGTTAATACTAATAACAGGTGTACAGAACTTTGGTTTTTATGCAATTATGACTTGGTCACCGACTATGCTTGCTGATCAATTTCACTTTTCGTTTGAGGATACTACCTCCTGGACGGTTTTGACAACAATTGGGATGATTCTAGGTATTGTCGTATTCGGATATCTCTCTGATAAATGGGGGAGAAAGCCTTCGTACATTGTGTTTCAACTTATTTCGGCAGCTATAGTTTGGTTATTCTTCCAACAGACAGAGTTTGCTTTATTAGTATTTTTAGGCGCTATTATGGGCTTCTTTGTTAACGGGATGATGGGCGGTTATGGTGCCTGGATGGCAGAGCATTATTCTACCGAAATTCGCTCTACTGCTGAGAATTTTATTTTCAATTCAGGAAAGGGAATCGCGGGTTTTGGTCCATTTATTATAGGTTATCTTGCTTTAAAACACTCCCTTAGTTTTTCTCTAGGCTTGATCTCTGGTATATATATTTTAGCTGCTCTTGCTGTATTCTTTTTGATTCCGGAGACTAAAGGCAAGGAATTAACGTAATTACAATAGAAACATTATTTTATTATTGTAGAGTGCAAGGCGTGGAAATACCTTTAAAGATATACAAAAAGATTTCATTTATAGTTAGCCAATGGTAAGTGAATACCTTTGGCTAATTTTTTATTTAATATTTAAGATTTTGCGGTTTAAAGCAAAAAAGAAAAGTGGGAGTCAACTGCATGACAAAGGCCCGATGTTCGGGCCTGCAAAATGCCTGCACGAAAATGTCCAAGTTCGTCAAAACCCCCCACTGAATGAAGTTTCACTTTATTATATATCCACGTCGCTCCCGATATCTAACCGCATAGCTTCTTTATACACAAAATAAGCTGCAGCAACATCCTCTATGGCAAGACCGTTTGATTTAAACATCGTGATTTGATCAGCGGAAGTTCGATGAATGGATTTTCCAACGATTAAATCTGTCAGTTCATGCACGCGCTCCCATACGGCAATACCTTCTTTATTAGCAATAACCAAATCACCAGATTCCATTTTCGACTGTTCGATGGAATCTGTTATAATGAGATCCGCACGTTTCACGGCTTCACCATCGATTTCGCGTTCATAAGCTCTGTTATTTCCTATTGCATTTACATGCACGCCTTGGTTTATTAAATCGCCTGATAAAATTGGCTGGGGTGCACTTGTTGCCGTAGTAATAATATCTGCATCGTTCACTGCGCGTTCAATATTCTCTGCTGGTTTTAATTCTGCATTAATCTCAGGCTGGAGTCTGCGGCAAAAGTCGTCAACGGATTTAGGGTTACGGCTCCAGACATGGACACAATCTAAGTCTCTTACCTCGCAGATTGCTTTCAGCTGTGTTTCTGCTTGAAATCCTGTCCCGAGTAAAGCGGCAATCTTGGAATGAGGAGCTGCTAAATAATCCGTAGCCAAACCGGTTACAGCACCTGTACGAATCCTTCCTAATTCATCTGCTTCCATCATACATAACAGGTCTCCTTCACCTGAAAAAAGGAGAAAATATGCGATCGGATCTTTCGCCGCCATTGGTGTAAACGTATAATTTTTAACCCCCATGATATTTGCTCCAGGTATGGATGCTGACATGGTGTTAAGTGTGGTATTTTCAATTGCTACCCGGGCCCTTGGTTGATTTTGCGCACGATCAAGGCCTAACTCTGTAAGTCCATATTTTACAGCTTCAATCGCTTTTTTCATTGGTAATAACGATACAACGTTCTTCTCAGATAGAAATAAAGTCATTATTTTCCTCCTCTATAATCTTCGTATCCCTGGAGCTTATTTTATACCATCAGCAGGTAATTGTCTTCATACTTAAGGGGAACATGCAAATGTTCCCCTTAAGAAAAGTCTATTTCATTTCCTGCCATTGAAAAGCACGTAATCGTCTATCTCAGGCATGCATCGTGCTGTGCGGATTTGAGATAGAAACTTACAGGGACAGACTTTTGTTATTTAATCTGTTTAGCTTATTTCCTTCCCTTTCGTTTCCGGTACCAAAAATAACATGGCTAGTGCAGCAATGATATAGACTCCTGAAATCAAACCTAAAGCGGAACTTATGGTACCATGCATTGCCATGGCACCAATGGCTAATGGTCCAAGACCCCCTAAAGCACGGCCAACATTCCATACGAAGTTTTGCGCTGTAGAACGAACTTCAGTTGTATAGTGTTCTGATATGACCGCACCATAACCGCCCATCATACCATTTACAAAAAATCCTAGCAGCGCCCCAAACAGGATTAATAATATTGGAACGGAAAATTGGAAGTAAATCCAAATACCAAGAGCACTAAAAATTTGAAATAGGATAAATGAAGGCTTGCGTCCTAATTTATCAGCAAGAACACCGAACACCAATATTCCCAGAACCATACCAATGGTGGTTACAACTGTCCAAATCGTCGTACTGCTAAACGAAAAGCCTACATCTTGCGCTAGCGCAGTCGGTACCCAAGTCATGACTCCATAAAAGCCAAAATTCTGGACGCCACAAATAATGATAAGCCCAATTGTGATACTTACTTTTTTAGGGGAATCGAAAATTTGTTTTATAGGTACCTTATTGCCTGAAACTTTTCTTTTTGCTTTACTTTGCTTCCACAATTCGGGTTCCTTCATTCCTTTTCGGACCCAAAAGGCAAATATCGCTGGTACTACCCCGAATAGAAAAACGCCGCGCCAACCAAAATAGGGAGCAATAATTGCCGTAGCTAATGAAGCCAGAATAATTCCTACCTGATACCCTACGGCCACACCTGAGGTTGCACGAGATCGATTTTTCTTCGACCAGGCTTCCGTAACAAGGGTCATACCTATACCGAATTCTCCACCTAAACCAAGCCCTGCTAAAAAACGATAGGCAGCAAAATCCCAAAAACCAACTGCCAGCGCACAAAGCCCGGTGAATATAGAAAAAATGAGAACGGTCCATGAAAAAACCTTGACTCTACCATATATATCTGCTAATACACCAAAAATAATACCCCCAACAACTGCTCCCAGCATGGTAATGGTTGATAGTGCGCCCCCCTCTACCGTACTCAAAGATAGACCGGCAATAATAAGCGGGAGTGTGAAAGATAAAACCATCAGATCCAAACCATCAAGCATGTACCCGACACCAGATGCCCATAACGTCTGCCATTGGTACTTTTTAGATTCCGGCTGCACATCTTGTGTTTCTTGTGTTTCTTGCGATTCCATCACTAGCGACATAAAAATCCTCCTTTTTGAATGATGTTCTGAATCAGAAGGTGATCTTACATATTTATCGAATGCGTCCTTCTTGTTATTTCATTAAAAATAAATACGTGTAATTTATCCTCCTCTCGCTGCCTTCCAAATAAAAATGGTGCCCCTATTACTGATCATAATTATCGGATAAAACGTTAGATTACCATCTTATAAAACATAGAAAGGGCTTCCAATTTTCTTAAACTTGTAAAAAGATAAACTGATTTTAACATAAATTAAGCGTAATATTATTGTCGATAGAAATAAAATAAAAGTCAAAATATTGTCTATAGCGACAAAATGCGATATGATATGCTTATTGCTTTATCTCACACGTAACGGGCAGTACTACTCTCGTTTTTGATTTTCAGCTGAAATCAAAAATGATAAGTGGGGGAACTGCGTGCCAAAGGCGATGCTGTTCGGACATGCAAGGCACCTACACTATAATATCCTATTCGTCAGCCCCCCACACTGAATGAAGCCTACTTTGTCATTTGTTGTCAGCGGTTTCATTCATCATCAATGAAACCGTTAAAAAACATAACGTCTTCTTTATTTAAAATCAAGAATATAAACATGAGGTGAAATAGATGGGAATAACATTAGCAAGTGCAATGAAAATAGGTGGATTAAAAGAATGTCGTATTTTAGCGGGAAGAGAAGGGTTAACAAAAACAATTGATAATGTAACGATTATGGAAGTCCCGGATGTCACACGATGGTTGAAAGGGAATGAGTTATTGATCACCAGTTTTTTTGCCAAAAATGAGCCATTTGATCAACGGCGGTTCATACAGCAGCTTTCTGCTATTAACACTTCTGCTTTAGCAATAAAACCATATCATTTTTTAGGTGAAATTCCTGCCTTCATATTGGAAGAAGCGGACAAGTTTGGTCTTCCAATCATAGAAATACCTGAGAAGATTAGTTATCTGGATATATTATCTCCCGTTATGAGTGCTATTTTTAATAATAAGGCATTACTTCAGGAGGATATGGAACAAGCGAATAAAATTCTGCGCGAAGTTTCCATAAATGGCGGGAAAGTCACTGATTTTATTGAGGCATTAGAATTTCTTACTAGAAGTGAAGTTACGATAGAGAGCTGGCTACCTTTTATAAAACTTCCAAATTCAAATTTCGAGATAGTATCTATAACGGAAGAAAAAATCAGGGAATTAGAATTAATCAAGCATCCCATTCGCCTTGAGCGTCAACGTAATGGGGAGGAAGTATCATGCATTGTTGCGCCTATCTTGTTAGATGGGGTAATGTATGGTTACATTACCAGCTGGGGAGATCAAACCGAAAACTTACAATTATATTTATCGATACTGGAACAAGCATCTGTATTTTTATCCCTTGAGTTTTTAAGACTCAAAGTAAGACATGATGTGGAACAACAATATAAAAATGACTTCATTCAGGAATTGCTTTTCAATAACTCTATGAACTTCCAGGACATGATAGAAAAAGGTAAAAAATATCAATTTGATAACAAAAAAATGTATACATGTATTCTATTTAGCACTGGGGATAAAGAACATAAAAATAAAGATGTAGATGCGACGAAAATCAGCAGGGTGGATTATATTATTCGGCAACAGTGGTCAGATGCCATTATAGGTAATATTCGTAACTATATTTGTGTGATTTTTCCCGTTTATGATGCAAATAACGAGTGGAAGGATCAATGCAAGGCTTTATGCAATTATTTAGATGCTTACGTTGAACGGCGATTTGTAGCTCACATGGGTGTTGGACAAACATACACAGGAATAAACGGGTTACGGAAAAGCTTTGTTCAAGCAGAGCACGCACTGAAATTAGGAAGTTATTTCGTAACTCCCACAACCATTACTTTTTATGACGATTTAGGTGTTTACCGACTGCTAGGAGAACTAATTGGTAGTAAAGAGTTAACGGACCTTTTTAATAAAACGGTAGGGAAGCTTATCAAGTATGATGA
Organism: Lentibacillus songyuanensis; assembly: GCF_039548255.1. Lineage (NCBI taxonomy): Bacteria > Bacillati > Bacillota > Bacilli > Caryophanales > Bacillaceae > Lentibacillus > Lentibacillus songyuanensis. Next base: position 143,889 of record NZ_JBCLVH010000005.1, on the reverse strand, counting down.
ATCGCATCATTTAAAGCTTATAGAAACGTTGGAAGCTTATTTTGAACAGAATGAAAATCTCAAAAAAACGTCTAATTACCTGTTCATTCACGTGAATACACTAAAATACAGAATTCAAAAAATAGCATCTTTAACAGGATACTCTCTACATGATTCAAATGGAAAAGTGATGTTATACCTCGGGTTAAAAATAAACAAATTGTCGATATAGAGTTGTCTTTATAGACAGTAAAATTAAAATAATCATGTATTAAAAGACAAAGAATTTCTAAAAGCGTTTTCATATAATGGTGTTGAGAATGAAGTTAATGATAAACCATTGGGGGAATGCGCGATGAGTATTCGTCGGATTGAACAAACGCTAAATCAATTCAACAAGATAGGTTACACAGAAAACGGAATGAATCGATTAGCGTATACAGAAAACGAATGCAACGCAAAGGAACTTTTTAAAGAACTATGTGAAAGAGAAAACTTACACGTGCGAATGGATGAGGCTGGAAATATGATTGCGCGCAGAGAAGGAATAAATCCGACACTACCCCCTGTTTTGACTGGTTCACACCTTGATACGGTTTTCAATGGAGGGAAATATGATGGAACGGTTGGCGTTGTTGCTGCAATTGAATTAATCCGCCGACTAAACGAACAGCAAATACAAACTACCCATCCGATTGAGATCATTGGTTTTACTGCTGAAGAGTCATCAAGATTCGGTATGGCTACTATCGGAAGTAAAGGTATGGCTGGAACTTTGGAATCACGTAACGTGGAAACGTTGAAGGATAAAAACGATGTAAGTCTAGAAGATGCCTTTTCTCATGCAGGATTAAATTGGAATCAAGTTGGAAAGGCATCCAGAGAAAACGAAGCGATCAAAGCATTCTTTGAAGTGCATATTGAGCAAGGGCCAGTATTAGAGAGAGAGAAATTGGACATTGGAATCGTAACTGGAATTGCAGCACCAAGCCGCTTAAAAGTGACAGTCAAAGGGAAAGCATCACATTCTGGCACGACACCGATGGATTTACGAAAAGATGCGTTTTTGGGAGCTTCTGAGATCGGCTTAGCGGTGGAAAAAGCGGCAAAAGCGGAGGCGGATAATGGAACGGTTGCTACTGTAGGAGATTGTATTATTTCCCCTGGTGCCATGAATGTTGTCCCGGATATAGCAGAGATGAAGATTGATATCCGCAGTGTTGACATGGAATCTAAGCAAAAGGTTATGAAAGATGTAGAGGATACCATCAAAAATGTAGAACGCAAACGGGGGGTATCAATACATTCTGAATTATTAACGAACGATGAGCCTGTCATTTTAGAACAACATGTTACTGCTTCTATTTCGCAGACATGTGAACAATTGGGTGTTACCTATCGGGAAATGCCGAGTGGGGCAGGCCATGACGCGATGAATATGGCAAGGATTTGTCCAACAGGATTGATTTTTATTCCTTGTCGGGACGGTTTAAGTCATCACAAGGATGAATTCTCCTCACTGGATGCCATCGGAACCGCTTGTGATGTATTGGAAAACGAAGTACTAAAATGGGCACTGTCAGCGAATCCAAACGTAATTCCAAAATAGTGGAGGTATAGCATGAAGGACTATCATTTAACTGTATTATCGAATCGGCAAGTAAGCAGCCGTTATTGGCATATGATTGTAGATTCCTCCGTTATCGAGGAAGATATTGAACCGGGGCAATTCTTTAACATAAAGTCTACGGATCATCAAACGTATTATCCCTTATTAAGAAGGCCATTTAGCATTTACTTGATCAATGATGACACGTTAGAGTTTCTTTATAAGGTTGAAGGAGCTGGAACGAAGCAATTAACAACGTATCAGCCAGGCGACAACGTCAACATACTTGGTCCTGCAGGGGTTCCTTTCTCCATAAAAAAAGATTGCCAAAAAATGTTGCTTTTAGCGAGAGGTGTAGGCATTGCAACACTTGCGGCTCTTGCTCAAAAAGCGGCTCAAATGAATGTTGAGATTTATGCGATTTTAAGTGCAAGAAAGCAGAATGACTTATTGGCCACGAAGACAATGGAGAAGTATTGTACAAATGTTTATTGTGTCACAGAGGAAGATGGAACAAGTGATGTCGAAAATGTACGTGAAATCATGCATGACCTGATAGAGACGCATCATATCGACGCAGCATATACCTGTGGATCAAAACGGTTGTCCATGCTTCTGCAGAAAATGACAAAAGCATATGGAATCACCAGGCAGGTTGCGTTAGAGGAGTACATGGCATGCGGAATGGGCGTTTGCTATTCGTGTGTGTGTGACGTAGAAAGACAAGGCGTGATACATACCGTTAAATCTTGTGAAGACGGCCCTGTTTTTCCGCTGGAGGAGGTGGTTCTCCAATGATAAAAAAGGGATTGAAGCTGGAAGTAGATATTGGTGGAATGAAAATAGCAAATCCTGTTATGCCTGCCTCAGGGGCCTTCGGGGAAGGGATGGACCGGGTGATTGACTTTAATCACCTTGGTGCACTAGTACCTAAAAGCATTACAAAATTTCCCCAAAGAGGCAATCGAAACCCGCGGGCGTGTGAAACCAAAGGTGGGATGATCAATTCGATCGGTATTCAAAGCAAGGGGCTCCATTATTATTTGGAGGAAACGATTCCGTATTACGAACAATATAGTGCACCGTTAATATCCAGTATTTCCGCTGAATCTATAGATGAATTTGCCGAAATGTCCAGTACTATTGCATCTGTTGAGAGTGTGGCTGCACTTGAATTAAATATATCATGTCCAAATTTGAAAAATAATGGTCAAGCGTTTGGAATGAGTGACGATATTACCTATCAATTGGTTGACAAGGTGAGAGGGGTAACAGATAAACCGCTACTGGTAAAACTAACACCAAATGTTACGGACATTCAATCGATTGCTTTAGCTGCAGAAAGCGCAGGAGCAAATTCCCTGGTTGTTGCCAATACCCCCTTAGCAATGGCAATTGATATTCATACCCGTCGCCCCAAAATCGGAAATATTATGGGCGGATTATCGGGCCCTTCTATTAAACCGATCATTGTCAGACAAATATATCAGGTTCGTGAAGTATCCGGGCTGCCCATTATCGGATGTGGCGGTATTATGGATTCTGATGATGCGATTGAAATGATGCTGGCTGGTGCATCAGCAGTGCAAGTAGGAACAGCAAATTTCGTATCTCCAACAGTAATGGTCGATATCATCGAGGGTATTCACGCATATATGGAAGAACATCAACTGAATAGTATCGATGAGATTATTGGTGGGGTGATTGTTACAAAGCAACGGGAAGAGGATTATATCTAACCAAAAGGAAAGAGGGTATTCAAAATGGCTGAATGGGATCATATTATCAAAAATGGGAAAATTACCACGTCAGATGAATGTTATGAAGGTACTATCTATATTAAGGATGGAAAAATTGCCGCGATTACGTCTGAGGAATTACCAGGCGAGGCTGATGAAACGACAGATGCCGCTGGATGTTACGTATTTCCTGGATTAATGGACACACATATTCATTCGAGAGACCCAGGCTCCACACATAAGGAAGACTTTTACCACTCGACATTAGCTGCAGCTGCAGGAGGGATCACACTTGTATTTGAAATGCCCAATACAAACCCTCCCGTAAATAATGTGGAAAACTTGGAGAACCAAGTTCAAAATCTATCAAAAAAAGCAAACGTTGATTTTGGTGTTTGGGGGATTTGTTTAGGAGACTTAAATTTAGATAGCATCCAGCCACTTTATGAATCGGGTGTCATTGGATTTAAATTTTTCTGGGGGTATGCGATCAAATCGGATACGTACGAATTGGTTTATAATTACAGTCCTGACATGAAAGACATTATTCCTCCTCTAAGTGATGGAGAGGTTTATAAAATATTTCGAGAGATTGCAAAGACAGGCAAAGTTCTAGCCATCCATGCAGAAAATAATGAACTAATTCATCAGTTGACAAATGAAATTCAAAACGGTGGACGTAAAGATTATGAGGCGCTTGTCGAGGGAAGACCGGATCTTGCCGAATTGACCACCATTCAAACGGGAATTGCTTTTGCCAATGATACTGGGGCACGATTGCATATCCTTCATATTACTTCCGAAAAAGGGGTAGATGCGGTGAAAGATGCACAGGAAAAGGGAGGAAATATTACTTCCGAGACATGTCCTCATTTTCTCTTTTTGAATGCGGATGACTATGAAGCGATTGGTCCAATGATGAAGGTTTATCCGCCTGTGAAATATAAAACAGATCAGGATAAACTTTGGGAACGTATTCAAGATGGTACCATTTCGATTGTTTGCTCCGATCATGCGCCACATACAGAAGAGGAAAAAGATGGTGACTTATGGTCGATTCCAGCTGGTATGTGCGGGGTAGAAACAACGGTTCCGTTAATGTTAAATGCAGTAAATGAAGGAAATATTACCATCCAACAATTGGTCGCATTATTGTCTACGAATCCTGCTAAACAATTTGACCTTTATCCGAGAAAAGGCTCGCTTCAAGTTGGTTCAGATGCGGATATTACGATTGCCGATCTAGCGCAGCCGTTTGAAATAAAAAGAGAGCACTTGCATAGTAAAAGTAAAGTTACCGCATTTGACGGTTTCAAAGGCAAGGGAAAACCGGTGGCGACAATTGTACGGGGCAAAACGGTTATGAAAAACGGTGAAATTGTTCATGAGCATCAGGGGCAATGGATCAAACCGGATGATAAAGGAACGAGGGCGATGAATTAAATTTGTGCATGTCATTTCAGGAAAAAGGTAGCCTTCTTGTCTGCTATTGTGAGGCTGCTGAAAAGTGAATCGCTGATAAAACGGATGAAACCGCCGTTAAACAGGATAACGATAAAATTAAAAGGACAATCTTTTGTACGGCAGGTTTCTTTTGGGAGCCTTTTAAAATGGATAAGTGGATGAAGAAAGAGGTGGCGGAAGTTGGAAAAAGATAAGATGACGATTGTAGCAACCGGTGATAGTTTCATTACGCGAAGGTTACCGTCGTATGCGGGGGATTCTTTTCAAGGAATTTCGCAACTGCTGCAACATGCCGATGTGCGTTTTACCAACCTTGAAGTAACAACCCATCATAGGGAGGGGTATCCTTCAGCCGTAAGCGGTGGAACTTGGGCAATGGCATCACCGGATGTATTACATGATTTGAAGGCATATGGGTTTAATTTGTACGCGTGGGCGAATAATCATACGTTGGACTACTCGCAAGGTGGTCTATTAGCAACCAAAAAGTATTTGAACGAACATGGGTTGGTTCATGGCGGTGTTGGAGAAAACTTGGCAGAAGCCAGCTCACCGAAATATTTAGAAACCCCTTCTGGCAGGGTTGCTTTGATTAGTGTAACTTCTACTTTCCACGAATCATGGCAGGCAGGCGAACAGCGGCCTGATATGGTTGGCCGGCCTGGTGTTAATCCATTGCGATACAGTACGACCCACTATGTTACAAAACCCGAGATGAAAAAGCTTCGGGAAATTGCGAATGACACGTTTATAAATGCCGATCATAATTTGGCTGTTAAAGAAGGTTTCGAGGTTGAAAAGGAGGATGAATTTTCTTTTGGTCCTTTACGTTTTAAAGCAGGGGAAACAAGAAGAAAAGAAACGCTGCCACATCCATCTGATATGAAGCGATTAGAAAATGCTATCCTTGAGGCACGTCGACAGGCCGATGTTGTGATTGTTAGTATTCATTCCCATGAAATGGAAGAGGAAAATAAAGCATTACCGGCGCAGTTTTTCGAGACTGCTGCAAGGAACTGCATTGATAGTGGTGCAGATGCTGTTATTGGCCATGGTCCACATATATTGCGTGGAATTGAAATATATCGCGAGAAGCCGATTTTTTATAGCCTGGGGAACTTCATTTTTCATAATGAAACGGTAACGACGCTTCCCGCTGATTTTTATGAAAAATATAATTTAAGCCACCAACATAATGTGGCAGACGCTTTAGATCAAAGAAGTGATAATAATACAAAAGGTCTAGGGGTCAATCCTTACGTGTGGGAATCTGTTATTGCAGAGTGGGATATGAAGGAGAAAAAGGTAACAGGCATTCGTCTCTATCCAATAGAGCTTGGGTTTGACTTGCCAAGATATAGAAAAGGCTGGCCAGAGCTTTCAAATGAGAATAATCATCGTATTTTAGAAAACTTGCAGAAGCTGAGCCAACCGTATGGAACGAATATAGACATAGTAGACGGTGTAGGGATTATTCGTTTTTAAATTGGATTAAAAATAATAGATTAGTATTCATACAGGAAGTGCATATAATGGAAAAAACATATTTTCGTATTGAAAAAGATTCTTTGGGTCAAAAAACGGTTTCTCAGGATGTTTATTATGGAGTACAAACCTTACGTGCGCTTGAGAATTTTCCTATTACCGAAATCCCTATTCATAATGAGTTAATTCTAGCGTTAGCCGAGGTGAAAAAAGCGGCAGCACTTGCTAATATGTATACAGGCATGTTACCGGAAAAGATTGGTGAGGCAATTGTAAATGCTGCTGAAGAAGTAATTGATGGAAATTACGCAGATCAATTTGTCGTTGATTCCATACAGGGTGGAGCAGGTACTTCCATTAATATGAATATGAATGAAGTTTTAGCCAATATTGCCTTGGAAAAATTGGAGCGGGAGAAAGGGGATTATGACTTCTGTTCTCCAAATACACATGTCAACATGTCTCAATCCACGAATGATACGATTCCAACGGCTTTAAAGATTGCTTCTTATCGAATGGCGCAGGAATTGGTTACAACAATGACAACGTTAAAAAAGGAACTAGTGCAGAAGGAAGCGGAATTCCAGAATGTACTAAAAATGGGGCGAACTCACTTGCAGGATGCGGTTCCCATCCGGTTAAGTCAGGAATTTGGTGCTTATTCTGAAGTCGTCGGCCGTGATATTCGCAGGATTCAGCAGGCAGCAGAGGAAATGCTGGCGGTTAATTTGGGCGCAACCGCTGTTGGAACAGGCCTTAACGCCAAATCTGAATATGTAGAAAAGGCCGTTACGCAATTATCGGCACAGCTTGATATACCGTTGCGCTTGTCCACGAATTTAGTCGACGGCACACAGAATACGGACGCCTATACAACACTATCATCGGCATTGAAAGTGTCGGCAATAAACATGTCTAAAATTTGCAATGATATCCGCATGATGGCATCTGGTCCAATGACTGGGCTTCGGGAAATCAAGCTTCCTGCCAAACAACCTGGCTCGTCTATTATGCCAGGAAAAGTAAACCCGGTTATGATTGAAGTGGTAAATCAGGTCGCGTTTCAAGTTGCAGGTAATGACCAATCGATATGCATGGCTTCTGAAGCAGGACAATTTGAACTAAATGTGATGGGGCCAGTTATGATTTTTAACTTACTGCAATCATTAAAGATCATGAACAACGGTTTGGATGTATTTACACGCCATGCTGTTAGCGGAATTGAGGCCAATGTTGAGCAGTGCCGCGAGTATGTGGAAGAAAGTTATGGTATCATCACAGCATTAAATCCATATTTGGGATATGAAACAGCTGCACAAGTAGTCAAACAGGCAATCGAAACAGGGCTGACGATCAAAGAAATCTGCAAGAAGCATGAGCTATTGCCGGAAAAAGAATTAGATATTATTTTAGACCCGCGTGAGATGACGACACCAGGTATTGCTGGTGGGGGATTTTTGCTAAAGAAATAGAAGTTGAAGTTAGCATTTTATGCAGGATATGTAAAAACGACAAAATGGTCTATTCAAGTGACAAATGTAATAGTTTTTTGAGGAGAACTTGGACATTTTGTCTAAAGTAAGTATTGCTTGGTTTACGTTATGATAGGTGACAATGAATTAACAGAATACTATAATATGAGATATTTTTATTTATTATTGGAATACATCATAAGCGCTTGTTTTAATGCTAAGACCCATAAAATTGCAACATGTTTAAACCACGCAAAATAAAGCTGGTCTAAAGATGGGATGCTTTTCGAATCGTATGAACTATATAAGAAAGTTGTTGCTTTATTAAGATTGTGAAAGGGAGGTATCTTCTCAAACATCTGCTCACAAAGTCTTCTATTGCAATACGTCTTCAAGGAGGGAAAGTTGAATGGAAAAAGAAAGTATGGCGGTTTTCCCAAGCATTAAGAGGAAAGTGGCGGTCATAACCGGAGCTGGAAGCGGAATCGGCAGGGCAACGGCAATTCTTTTCGCTAAAAATGGGGCAGCTCTTTTTCTTATGAGTAGAGATGAGGAAAAGCTGAAAGAAACGCAGAAGATGTGTGAAAAATACGGTGTGCAATGTGTTTATCAATCAACTGATGTCACCGATCCGAATGCGATTAAAGCGTCATTTTCTGAATGCATGCACGTTTTTGGGCGGGTGGATATACTTTGTAATGTTGCTGGTGGCAGTACAGGCAGAAAAGTTACTTTTGATATCACGGAAGATGAATTTGACGAAGTGTATCAATTAAATTTGAAAAATGTTTTTCTTTGCTGTAAGGAAGTACTGCCCACAATGAAGGAACGAGAATATGGAAAAATCGTAAATGTTTCTTCCCTTATAGGCAGAGCGGCGGGCGACAATACCAATATAGCCTACGCTAGTCTTAAAGCCGGAATTGACCAGTTTTCCAGGTACTTGGCAAGAGAAGTGGGCAAACACGGCATCTGTGTCAACTCTGTATCACCGGGTTACATTGAGGCCAGTCAACGAATATCGGAACTATGGGCTAAAACACAAAACATGCAAGAGGTTTTTGACCGGCTCTCCATAAAAAGACCTGGAACTGCTATGGAAGTGGCGAACGCCATTGTTTTTCTTGCTAGTGATGAAGCTTCATATATTACAGGTGAAGTTCTGGACATAAACGGCGGGGCGGTTATGGCCTAAAGAAAGCGGGGGTTTATTTTTATGAAAGAGTATGATATTGCGGTAATGAAAGGTGACGGTATAGGCCCGGAAGTTGTGAATGAAGGCATGAAAGTATTGGAAACAGCTGCTGATGTGTGCGGTGAGAAAATTAGATTCACTTCCTACCCCTTCGGAAGTGACTATTATTTAAAAAATAAAGAGGTGCTTCCACAAAGTGCCATGGAGGAATTCAAAGGGCATGAGGCCATATTTTTTGGTTCTACAGGGGATCCCAGAGTAAAGCCGGGCATATTGGAAATAGGTCTGGTATTAAAATTGCGCTTTGAACTGGATCAATACATTAATTTAAGACCGGTTAAATTATATCCCAACGTAACAAGTCCATTAAAAGATGTAGATACGTTGGATTTTTATGTGATAAGGGAAAATACGGAGGATTTTTATAACGGTATGGGAACGGTTTTCCACAACGGTAATGATTCGTTTGAAAGATCCCTTTCTGTGCATAGAAATAGTTATGATGCTGATTTTACTATGAAAGCTTCCTTTAGCGAAGATGATGATTATTCTGTAAGTCTAGGTTTGCTTTCAAGAAAAAACACTCGAAGGGTTATGGAATATTCATTTAATCTTGCGAAACGTAAAGGTAAAAGCAGGGTAACGGCAGTAGATAAATCAAATGTACTTCCGGATTTATACAGTCTCTGGCGGGAAGAATTTATAAAAACTGCAAATAAGTACCCGGAAATGGTAACAGAGTTTACATTTGTCGATGCAATAGCAATGTTTTTTGTTGAAAAACCGGATAAATACGACGTTGTTGTAGCTCCTAATCTATTTGGCGATATTATTACGGATCTTGGAGCGGCCATTTCTGGAGGTTTGGGATGTGCGGCCGGAGCGAATATTAATCCTGAAGGCGTCTCTATGTTTGAGCCCATACATGGCAGTGCACCAGACATTGCTGGAAAAGGGATTGCAAACCCGACAGCGACTATACTTTCCGCTGCCCTTATGATGGATAACATTGGAAGTCCGAAGATGGCTGACATGATAGAAACTGCCGTGTGTGATGTTTTACAAAAAGGTATGGTAAGAACAAGGGATGTGGGTGGGACAGGTACGACGAAGGATTTCGGTAATGCAGTATGCAAAAGTCTTAAGAATATATTTGGAAGAAAGTAATGGTTAATTAAAGGTCTGATGATGAAAAGCTGCAGAAGGGAGAAATATAGATATGGCAGAACATGACTTCGAACAGCCCGTTAGTATGGAGAAAATGAGAGATTACAGGCTTGCTAGAGTTGACGAGCAAATGACAAAAGACGAGCTTGATTGCGTGATAACAATGCGGGTTGATAATGTGCGCTATCTAACAAGTTTTCGTCCGAATAGTCCTAATGTATTTTATTATTTCCGCTATGCTGCGGTGAAAGCGGTAGGGGATGATCCATGGGCTTTGGTTGCTAGCGGAGATTATGATAGAGCCATGACATATATGCCGTGGCTTAAGCAAAAAGTAAAGCCTCTTCCTATGGACCCGATGCTTAGTGTAGCCAGATTTAAAGAAATATTTAGTGAACTTGGACTTGGAAAAGGAGCTAGAATAGGTGTGGATGAAATGGGTTTTCAGCTCTTTCAAGTATTTCAAGAGACGTTTACAGATTATGAGTTTGTAGATGCGCGCAATACATTCGCAAAAGCTAAAGCCGTAAAATGCGCGGAAGAAATATACCTTATTAAAAAGGCTTGTGCGATTGCGGAGGCGGGAACGCAGGTTGCTATTGAAAACGTACGTCCGGGACTGACGGAAATAGAGGTTTCCGCTATGATACATAATGAAATGATACTGCGTGGTTCTGAAGGTGGCCATACACATCCTACACAGGTGAATTCTGGTGAAAATGCGATAACGCTGGTACGTTTTCCAACTGAACGAATTATTAGGAACGGTGACTTTGTGTTGATGGACGTCGGATGTTGCTATAACGGATACCACAGTGATTACTGCCGTACGGTTATGGCAGGCAATCCTTTAAACAATGAACAGCGAAACGTATATACCGCAGTTTATGATGCGACAATGGCGGCAATTGAGGCCTGTAAACCGGGAATGTTGACATCTGATATTGATAAGGCTTCCAGAGACGTTCTTCGTAAGGCCGGGTATGAGAACTATTGGTATTTCGGCGTTACAGGACATGCTACAGGCACTTGTCTTCAGGAGGCGCCAATTATTGGAGAAGCCTCCGCAAAAGGAGAAAAATCCTGGGTTATGGAACCGGGAATGGTATTTTGCATTGAGCCGTCGGTGCATCTTCCGGGTGTTGGCGGGGTGCGTATTGAGGATATGGTTGTAATTACGGATGATGGATTTGAATTATTAACACAGACCGAATATGAAAATAGACTGTTGCTTAAATAAATGAGAAAGAGGCGAGTTTTATGATCGAGGCAGAAATGATTCTGGATTATATGGAAAAACATAGCCATGAATTTTTAGAGGTATTAAAAGAAACGGTATTATTGGAAACACCTACAGAGGGCGATAAGGAAGACCTTAGGAGATGCAGGGATTATTTTGCTAAAACCTTTTCAGATATTGGATTTACGTGTACCGTTGTCCCAAGTGAAGATAGCCGATATGGAGACCATCTGCTGATGGAGTTAGGTAGTGGCAATGAGCAAGTGCTCTTTGTGGGACACTATGACACCGTCTATCCAAAGGGTACTTTTGGTGAATTGTGGAAGCAGGAGGGAACCCAGGTATGGGGTCCGGGGGTGCTTGATATGAAAGGTGGCGATGTTCAGGTATACATGGTTGCCAAAGCACTGAAGGAGCTTCATCTGCTGCCGGAAAATAAGAAAATTGTCTTCTTTTTAAGTTCGGATGAAGAGGCTGGAAGCTATTCATCACATATGCATTATGAAAAGCTGGCAAAAAAGAGCAAAGCTGCCTTTGTAATGGAAAGCGCTAGGGGAGATGATGTAGGTGGGTTAAAAATAGGCCGCTTTGGCAGAAGTAACTATACCTTTGTAGCGAAAGGGAGGCCAGCACATTCCGGCCAGGAGCCTGAAAATGCGGAAAGTGGCTTAATGGAATTGGCCAAGCAGGCTGTTTATTTGGAAAGCCTTACTGACTTAGAGAAGGTTATGACGGTTGCATGTACATGCTTAACAAGTGGTCATGCCGGCTGGCCAACCGTGCCTGGTGATGGAGAGCTTACAATAGATGCAAGATATTCTTCAGCCGAGATGGCAGCAGAATATGATAAACACTTTCAAGATCTTAAACCATATAACCCCGAAGTCACTATTACGACAAAGGGTGGCATCGAAAAACCTCCTTTTGATGAAAAGGATCCGAAGCATCAGGCCCTTTATGAAAAGGCAAAAGCAGTTGGAAAAGAGTTGGGTATGGAGATGGAAGGCATTATTACAAGAGGGGGCAGCGATGGAAATTTTACCGCATCTGTTGGTTGTCCAACGCTTGATGGTATGGGAATGACCGGAGACTATGTCCATCAGCCTGGCAAGGAATATATCAATACAGACCATGTTGCCGTAAGGGGTGCCTTTGTGGCTCGTATGGTGCTTGAGGTATTAAGAAATTAGTCTGTACATATGCAAAGACTGGAAAAAATGAAATGTTACGTTCAAAAGATGAACAATATACGAATTTAGCGGAGTATATTTCCGAAGGTGGATTATTTGCATCATCGTAGTTCGGTTTTTCTTTAATAAACACGCTTGTCTCAGCTTTTTAAAGTAATAAACCATATCGGGGATAGGAGTAGGTGATCGTTTATGGGAGACGTATATTGGATGACAGCTATTTTAATCGTCCAGGCTATTGTTTCTACCGTTATATGTATCGTGCTGACGAAAAAGACGGAAAGTATTGTGGATCGTTCAAAAGATGAAAAGATTTAATAGTGATTTGATAACAGATATGGCTAAACCCTAAAACCTGAGAATATTTCCAGTATTTCTTACATCGACGAAGGAGAATGCGTATGAACATTTATGTGGTTATTTTATTCATTTATTTGATCTTCTTAATCGTACTCGGTTTTTTAGCATCGAAAGGAGGTAATGATACCTCCGAAGATTATTATGTAGCGGGAAGAAGTATGAATAAATGGGTTGTTGCTGGTACATATGGCGCTAGTTTCATGAGTGCTGGAACCTTTATAGGTCAGATGGGGGCAAATTATTCAACTGGTTGGGTCCAGATTTGGAATTTTAATGCTACACTGCTTCCTATGCTTGTTTTAGCGGCGTTTTTTGCGAAAAAGTTCTGGAGAATTGGTTACTATTATAAGGCTCGCTCCATGCCAGACATTATTGCTTTAAGGTATCCCTCCAAATTTACAAGAGGGTTTTATTCCCTGCTTATTCTTATGATTTATACTGTTGGGATGGCTTCCATGTACTTAGGGATTTTCACCGTTTTAAGTTTGGTTACAGATCTATCGTACATGACGTGTATTATAATCGGGGCTGTTTCCGTGTTAATCTATTCTTTAATGGGCGGTGCAAGAGGGGTTGCATGGACAGATACGGCATGTCTTGTCATTATGTTATTTGCAATTATTGTCTCGGTAATTGTTGCATTAGTAAACAGTGGTGGTTTTGAAAACTTAATAACCGCATTTAGTCATGCTACTGCACCAGAGGGAAAACCATGGGAGGAAGGTGCTGGTCTTGTTTCTCCTACTAATAACTACTTCAACCTTAGTATGGTTATATCGTTCTTTCTCGTATGGTCATTAGGGAACCTTTCGCAGCCGCATCAGATGACAAGAGTTTATCTTGCAAAGGATGAAAAGGCCGCCATTAGTGGTGTAGGTCTAATTCTTATCCCGAACTGTATTATTCTTATAGGTGGACTGATTATTGCAGCATACGCCAGAGTAACGTATCCTAATCTCGATAAAATTGACTATGCATTCCCAACCGTTGTTTTAGGAGCTCTTCCGCCTATACTTGCTGCCATCGTTTTAGTAGGGATCATTGCAGCTGTACTGTCAACAGCTTCAACGATGCTTATTATCTCATCACAATGTACAGGCTATGATATTTATAAAAAACTGATTAATCCAAATGCTTCGGAAAAGAAGGTTGTTACCATTTCAAGGGTTACCATGGTTGTCTGTACGATTATATCTATACTAATTGCTTATCTTGCGCAAACCGTGCAGGGGATATTTTTCTTATGGTCATCGGCTTTTGCGATGATGGGTGCCGGGGTCCTTCCTTCCCTTGTGGGAGTCTTTTACTGGAAGAGGGCTAATTCACAAGCGTGTCTTGCTAGTATGTTAGTGGGATTTGGGTCAACAGCGGCTATGTATATTTTCCCTTCATTATTACCAGGATGGGCAGTTCATCCAATACTTCCTGGTCTCATGCTTTCTATTGCAGTCTTTATCATTGTGGCTTTAAGTACGAAGAAGCCTGATAAGAATGTAATTGACATGTTTTTTGGAGAAAAGCTAAAGGACCCGAGCAAGCGAACAAAAAAGGTAGCTTAATGAATAAAAAAAGTCAGGGGCTTTTGGATATAAGATAAGCTCCTGATTTTTTCATCATATGAATGGAGGAATTCCTTTTGAAAAATAAGGTGGCAGTTATAACTGGCAGTACTTCCGGAATTGGGGAAGATATTGCTGTTAAATTTGCAGAAAATGGCTGCAAGGTTGTTGTTGTCGGAAGAAATGAAGAACGTGGGAATCATATTGTTGATACCATAAAATCCGATGGTGGGGAGGCACTATTTTTTAAGGCGGATGTTTCACAAAGCAGTGAATGCGATAGCTTATTTAAAACAGTCCTCGAGAAGTATGGAACGGTTGATATACTTATAAACAATGCAGGTACCATGCGAAATAAGCCTATTACGGATATGGGGGATGAGGACTGGGATGACGTTTTAAGGGTAAACCTTAAATCCTACTTTTTATGCTGTCGGGAGGCAATTAAACTCATGAAAGAAAAAGGTCATGGCAGGATAATTAATATCTCTTCCAGAGGATGGCTTGGTGGAACAGCACAAAGCAATTATGCAGCTTCAAAAGGTGGTATTGTAAGCCTAACCAGGTCGCTTGCTTTAGAAACGGCAAGAATGGGTATTACGGTGAATTGTGTTGCACCGGGTATGATTGATACACCGCTTCACAGGAAGAGCACGGAGGAAGAAGTTGCATTTCGTATGAAAAGTCAGCCAATGGGCAAGGTGGGTACTCCGAGGCAGGTTACGAATATTGTGGAATATTTCGCTGACGAGGAAAACTGGTTTACCACGGGTCAGGTGTTATATGTATGCGGAGGAATGAGTGTTTTGGCATCGTTGTCTTCTTGAAATTAGAGAACTGGTAATTTTTACGAGATTATAAAGAATGGATTAGAATATAAAATGTACCCTATAGGGCAGACCTTTTTGCAGGGTCGACTCTGTAGGGTACATTTTAACCTAATATTCCACTTTTTAATTATTAAACGTTAATAACTGGAATGGATGGGAGTACTAGTTGTACTTTTTATTATCCAAAACAA
This sequence comes from Lentibacillus songyuanensis, assembly GCF_039548255.1. Taxonomy (NCBI): domain Bacteria; kingdom Bacillati; phylum Bacillota; class Bacilli; order Caryophanales; family Bacillaceae; genus Lentibacillus; species Lentibacillus songyuanensis. The sequence continues at coordinate 128,409 of NZ_JBCLVH010000005.1, read as the reverse complement.
TTACACTTTCGTTCGATGCATTTTTACCAGCTTGTTTCGTGTTTTCGACTAACCTGTAAATAGTATCGCAGCATTGTTTTGCACCTGTTACCAATAATGGTACCCCAATAAAGTCGATTTTTAGACCTCTGGAAAAAAAGCCTCCAAATGACATGACAACCGGAACAGTTGGTGATGTATTGGAGAGGATGATTTTTTCGTTATCTTGAAATTTGTTCTGGAGTAACAAAGCCAATTCTTTTAATGCTGGAACAACAAGTTTATTTCTTTTTCTTCCAATGGTATATACGGAATTGCTCTCCGCATCGTTACCGTGGAAAATAAGTTTACCAAAGTCTTTTTTCGTTAGCTTATTAAAATACTTTACATTTAATATTTCTTCGGAGGTCAGTTTTTTCTCTGATTGAGGTAATTAGTTTAAATGATATGCTGCGGCAAGGGACGTGGTATGTGTTCCACCATAATCGTTATAAATATAAATCACAGGAAATCATCCTTTTATTATTTTTACATAGTAGAATTTCGATTATGTTGCCCAAAGCCGAATGGATTATACAAAATGCATGAAAAATAGCCACACATTTAAAAGTAAAATTTGAGGCGTTCACCTTATATTTTTACTACTGAAGTATCGTTTCTTCATAAGCTCTGTGATTACGGAAGTGCCATAAAATATGTATACAGCAAACGCTGTGGAAAGTATTCACTCTAGCTTTCGTAAAGTAACTAGAAAAGGAGCATTCCCGAATGAGAATGCCCCATAAAAATATTATTTTTGCGCATTAAGTAACTGGAATACAGGTAGGAATGTGGTCATGAACCAGTTTCTTAAACCCCCAATCAATCACTATCATTTTCCTCAGGTTTATTATTTTCACCATCACTACCGCTATCCTGATCTTTGTTATCCTGCTCGTTATCGTTTTCGTTACCGTGATCATCTTTTTTATCCTTTTGTTCATCGGCGTCTTGACCGTCCTGTTTGTCGTCCTTGCCTTTGTCTTTATCCGCTTTTTCTTCATCATCTTGCTTTTTGTCTTCTTCGTCCTTTTCTTTATCTGCTTTTTCCTCGTCTTCTTGATCTGCTTCTTCCTTATCCTGCTGATCTTCCTGTTCTTGAGCTTTGCTTTCCTCTTCTTGAACGGGTGGTGCATTGTACTGTTCTTGCTCTGTACCTTGTACGTACAGCTCAGAACCGATAGCGACTACTGAATCTGGCTTCTCGAAATCGTCTATATCCGGATCCGAAATCTCTGACATCAACTGTTGGAAAATTTGTTGTGCAATATTTTGTGTACCGTCATATTTGATGTATTGTACATTTCCATCTTTATCTTTTAGCGATGTATAACCGGTCCAGATAGCGAGTGAATATTGCGGTGTATATCCTACAAACGATGAATCTAGCAAACCATCCCAAATACCGTATTTATCTTTGATATCTTTTGGGATATTGGTCGATCCAGTTTTTCCCGCTATGGGCAATCCTTGGATATTTGCCTGTGTACCAGTTCCAGTTGCAACTACTGTTTTCAGCATGTCGGTGATCATATAGGCTGTATAGTCATGCATGGCATCCTGACCCTTTGATTTCGGTTTCCATTCCTTTCCGTCAGGGAATTTTATTTTTTTAACCGTTTGTGGCTTGTTATACGTGCCGCCATTGCCAAATGCGGCATAAGCCCCTGCCAATTGCAGTGGAGAAACACCATCAATACCGCCGATTGAAGCTGATTCATAGATCGGATCAATCGTTATACCCAGCCCCTTGGCAAACTGTTGCGCTTTGTCGTTTCCTACATCCTGGAAAGCTTTTAGGGCGGGGATATTTCGTGACCATTCCAGAGCTCGCCGCATCGTAATATTACCCCAGTATTCACCGTCCCATTCGTTGATTGGTGTTCCATCACTATACTGGTAATGCTCGTCATTCAGTATATGGGAAGTTGGCCAATTTAAATGTTCAATCGCTGGACCATAATCCAAGATGGGTTTGATTGTTGATCCGGGTGATTGGTTTAGGCTTTGGGAACCATAGTTATAATCCTGGATGGATTTAAAATTGCGTCCTCCCCCAACAGCTTTGACAGCCCCCGTTTTAGTATCGACAAGCGAGATTCCGGTTTCAAATTGCTTATCCGGATACGGGATATCCTTCGAGTGAAGCAGATCGTAAACTGCTTGTTGTGCTTTTGAATCAAGGGTGGTATAAATTTCCAATCCACCTTGGTAAAATTCCTTTTCTGAGACGACCTTTTCCTGTTTCACCAGTTGCTCATAAACCAAGTCGATAAAGGCGTTATAAGGATCTTTGTTCTCCTGCTTTTTTTCTTTTTTCTTGAGGAGTTTCGCAATTGGTTTGTTCATCGCTTCATCGGCTTGTTTCTGAGAAATGACGTTATTTGTTACCATTGCTTTCAGTACTTTGTTGCGTCGTTTTTCTGCCCGTTCTGGAGACTTGAAAGGATCATCAGCGCTTGGTGCATTTGGGAGTCCAGCAAGCAAGGCGGCCTGGGATATATTCAATTTTGATAGATCATCCTCACCAAAGTATGTTTTGGAAGCCGTTTTTATCCCGTATGCTCCATGCCCAAAATAGACATTATTTACATACATCTCCAGAATTTCATCCTTTGAGTATTTCCTTTCCAATTTTAAAGCAAGCCATGCTTCTTGTACTTTTCGTTTTAAGGTTTTCTCCGGGCTTAGGACACTGCGTTTGATAACCTGCTGTGTAATGGTTGAACCGCCTTCTGCCCCCCAGCCATTTTTAATATTGGCTAGGACCGCTCCGGACAAACGGCGAAAATCAATCCCATGGTGGTCGGGGAATCGCTTGTCTTCGATAGAAATGACAGCGTCTTTTACCAAAGTCGGGATTTCGTCGGAATGGACTTTGATACGATTTTCCTCATGAAACACGGTGCTGACGAGTTTTTTATTTTGGTCATATATTCGTGTGGACTGCGGCGTCTGCAGATCGCTTGCTTTCAATGTTGGCGCATCATGGATGATAACAGCGAATGTGATACAGCAGACGATGACCACAAGTAAAAAGACTGCACACAAGCCGAGTAGAGTTTTTTGCCACCAGCTCCATTTTCGTCCATCTGATCTTGTTTTCTTTTGTTGTTTTCGTCGTTCTATTCTTGACGTGTATTCGTTAGGCATATTTTACTCCTACCTTTTCTAGTAAACTATTCGATGCGATACCATGGAAAAAAGCACCCCGTTGAATGAAGTTTCACTTTATGTAGTGTGTCATTGGAACAATAGAAGAGATATGATACTACTAATAAATCTCCCAATGCTGCAAATATCCCGCTATAAGGGGCGGTTCAATTATAAAGTGAAGATGCACCAACTAGGATGAATATCATTTTTACATGACTGCGGGAGATCCCGGTTATTTTAAATATCACTATATATTTATTATACTTATTCCCCGTTTTACTTCCATTTTTAACGTTATATTTAGTGGGCTTTGTTCTTGCTGCTAAATGAGCCCATTTGTGTCCATCATTTATATCTATTCTATCATGAATAGATTTTTCGTTTGCTTTAAGAGATTATGAAAAGATTGAATGATATATTCTATGCTGATTTTGCTTTTAAATGACGATAAGTTTGGTGTGTTAAGGGAAAATTTCACTAGAACTTGAAAACTCTAACTAATACGTGTAACATAACTAAAATATAGTGTAACAATTTGCTGAACATTGTTATTTAATGGTGAAGTATTTTTAGGCAAATTTTTCTAAATAATTTGTATATTGTAAAGGAGAGGGGTTAGACATCATGAAAATCAAAAATATAAAGGTAGAAAAGCTAAAAATGGAACTATTTAAACCATTAACAGTAGCGTTGGGAACGATCGAGGATGTGGAGACGTTACTTGTCAAAGTAGAAACGGACGAAGGTTTAGCCGGCATTGGAGAAGGAGCTCCATTTGCCTATGTAACAGGTGAAACATTGGAAACGGCTGTGGTAACGGCTAAAATGTTAGCTCAAAGGCTCATTGGTCATAACCCATTGGAAATTGAAAAAATCCATCATATCATGAATAGCCAAATCATTGGAAATACTGCCGCAAAAGCAGCTATCGATATGGCACTTTATGATATTAAAGGAAAACAAATGGAAGCACCACTCTATCAGGTTCTTGGAGGATATCGCAATCAATTTGTAACAGATATAACAATTGGTATTGATACACCGGAACATATGGCAGCAGAAGCAAAGGAAAAAGTGCATCAGGGGTTTACTGTTTTGAAAATCAAAGCAGGGATTGATCCAGCACAGGATATAGATGCAATCAAATGTATTAGAGAAGGAATTGGTTATGACGTCCGCTTGCGCATAGATGCGAACCAAGGTTGGACTGCTGGGGAAGCTGTTCGGGTCATAAAGGCAATTGAGCCTTATTGGGTAGAAGCAATTGAACAGCCATTACCATATTGGGATTTGGAGGGAATGGCCTTTGTAAGGAAGAAAGTAAACAGCAATATTATGGCGGATGAAAGTGTGCATTCTCCCGTAGATGCATGGAAGGTTGTGAAACGAGATGCAGCAGATGTGATTAATATTAAATTAATGAAATCTGCCGGACTTTATCCAGCGTTACAAATCAATGGAATTGCCGAAGCGGCCGGTTTACGATGTATGGTAGGCTGTATGCTGGAAAGCAAAATTGGGATTACCGCTGGTGCCAGTCTAGTAGCTGCGAAAAAGAATATTACAGAAGCAGACATGGATAGCTTCCTTTATGTAAAAGATACGGGCATCACTGGGGGATTTACAATAGAAAACGGAGTGATTACGTTATCAGATAAACCAGGGTTAGGGATTGAATTAAATATCTGACAACGTTATCAATAAAATTTCATATTACGAACAAACAAGAACAATCTGCGAGGAGAAACTATATGGATGCTTTATTTACAAGTACAGGAACTTTATTGGCAATCATGGCTGTAACGGTTGCCTTAGGTTTTTATTTACAACGGTTTAAAGGATTAAAAATCCTTGGTCCAGCCATTATTGTTATTATTATCAGTATTATTTTGGCGAATTTGAAAATCGTACCTTTTGAAGCAAACGTGTATGGCGTGGTTGCGGAATATGCCATTCCGTTATCTATTTCGATGATGCTATTAAGTGTTGATATCAAAAAAATGTTCGCGTTATCCAAGAAACCACTAGCTTCCATGGGTATTGCTGCTATAAGTGTTGGTCTTGTAACGTTATTAGCGGGCATTATTTTTGCCCCAATGATTGATGAGGGATGGAAAATTGCTGGTATGTTTATCGGTACGTATACTGGCGGGAGTGCCAATCTAACTGCTATTGGCTATGGGCTGGATGCGAAGCCAACTACATTTGCGGCTGCCAATGCTGCGGATTACGTTATTGGTGTGCCAACCTTGATTATTATGTTTGCTTTCCCATCCATTGCTGCCCGCTCAAAATGGTTCAAAAAGATTTGGCCATATTCCCTATCGATTGAGGAACTTGAAGGTGGAAAGGAAGAGCAAGAGGATGCGTTTTTGGAAAGTAAACAATGGAGTATCCAAGATATTGCCTTGAGTTTTGCACTTGCATTTGTGATTACGGCCTTAGCGACATTTTTGTCTGGATATGCTCCTGAATCGTTTCAAAGTGCTGCAAGAATTTTACTAATTACCACGCTTGCTGTGATTACTGCCCAGTTGAAACCCGTGAAAAAAATCAAAGGCAATATGGATTTAGGATTATTCATGGCATTATTTTTCCTGACGACGATTGGCTACATGGTGAATATAAAGGAATTTGTCGGTGCTACATTAGCCATTGCTTTATTTTGCTTCGTTGTCGTTTTATGTTCTTTAATCGTTCATGCGCTCTTATGCCGTTTATTTAAAATTGATTATCAATACGTCATTATTTCCATTGTTGCCTCCATTGCAGATGGGACTACTTCGGCATTAGTGGCGGCATCTGCGAAATGGAAGGCATTGATAAGTCTTGCTGTTGTATTGGGAGTCATTGGTACGGTGCTTGGCAATTATTTAGGAATCGGTGTTGCTTACCTGATTAAATTCATTATTGGCGCTTAGGAGGAATAAAGATGCAACCTTTTTTACTATACCGTTCTGGAATTCATGATATGACCTTTCAATTTCAGGAGGAAATAGTGGTTTATCAAGAACGGGATGTTACGAGTAATCAGTGGAGTAGAGAAGCAACTGTTACAGAGTCGAAGGCAAAGGAATTAGAAGCCTATTACCATATCAATCCCAATACCATTCTGGAACATTTATCTGCGTATGCCTCCATTTTTCTTACAAAGCAGGAACAGGTTAGCACACCTTGGGGAGACGTTTATCAGAAAAATCAGGATCAGCCATATGTATGGGTGGAGCGGGAGAAACAGTTCCCACTTGATATTGTAGTGGTGGATCAGGAACCGATTGCTTTCATTAGTACTTCCAGGGAAAACTGTTGTGTGCTAGTCAAGGAAGGATATGAGGAATATACGCCTGTCAAGCTTTGGAAAAACGAAAATGTTTCAGCAGCAACGAACACCGTTGCACACCACGGTTATTATATGGTGCCGATGAAGGATGGTATCAAATTGGCAACCGATGTTTGGCTGCCAAGAGAATGTCAAACCGCTGTACCCGCTATTTTGGTACGGACACCCTACGGAAGAATGATCTTTGCCAAAACACTTGTTCATTTTGTTCAGCGTGGGTATGCGGTGATTATTCAGGATACAAGAGGAAGAGAAGACTCTGAAGGGGAATGGATTCCGATGTATGCAGAAATAACGGATGGGGACGACACCCTTAATTGGATCGCGGATCAATCTTGGTGTGATGGAAATATTGGCATGATTGGTGCATCATATGGCGGGTATGTCCAATGGGCAGCCGCAGCCAGTGGGAATCCTCATTTAAAAGCCCTTGTCAGCATGGTCACTGCAGGCAGCCCATTTATTGATATACCAAGAAAAGGCGGTACATTAGTTTCCGGAATGCTTGCCTGGACGTTTGCCATGGCTGAAAAAGAATTTAAACCAGAAAATATGCTGCGTTCTGATTGGGAGGACGTTTTACAGATACGGCCACTACGTGATATTCCCAAAAAGGCACTAGGGAAGAATGTAGATTTTTGGGATATGTGGATGTCCCACACGACGAATGATCATTTTTGGAAGCAGCAGGACTGGCATCAACATCATAAAAATATTCATGTTCCGGCTATGATTATATCAGGGTGGTACGATGATAATGGCATGGGCACAACAGAAGCATTGGAGACCATTTCCAACTACGGCTATCAGGATAAAAAGGTCGTGCTTGGTCCATGGATGCATAAGGCGAATACGACTAGGGATATCCAGGGGGTTGCTTTTGGGAATAATGCTTTACGCTATGACCTTGATTATTACTACCAGCAGTGGTTTGATCGAAAGCTAAAATTCGTGGACAATGGGATCGATCATACAGCTCCGATAGAATACTATATTGCTGGAGAAAATCAGTGGGCCACTGCTAACCAATGGCCACCGGAAACGATTCAATGGACCAATGTTTATTTGAATAGTAATGGTCACGCCAATACATCAAAAGGAGACGGAGCGCTCTTATTTCATTCGGATCTTTCGAATGGCTACGATGAATATATTTATGATCCATTAAACCCGGCACCCCATTTGATTGATATGTCAGAAAATGAAATTGGCGTTCCAGCAAATTATAAAGAGGTGGAAACACGAGACGACATACTTGTTTATGACTCAGCTCCACTGGATGAGCCGCTGACCATTGTGGGAGATATGCATGTGCAATTGTACACATCTAGTTCGGCCAAAGATACGGATTGGGTTGTACGTTTAACGGATGTGGACCCAGCTGGTAATTCGGTGAAGCTTGCCGATGGCGTGTTACGTGCCCGTTATCGTCAAGGTTTTGATAGGGAAGTATTACTAATGCCGAATGAGATTGAAAAATACGTCATTCATACTTCTAAAATTGCTAATACCTTTAAAAAAGGACATCGAATCCGCTTGTCGATTACGTCAAGTGCAAAGAACTTTGTCTTTCCTAACTCCAATACGGGGGATGATCCTGCAACAGATGTGAAAACGGTGAAAGCAAGGCAACGCATATACCATCAACCAGGTTGCTTATCGTACATCCAGCTGCCAGTGCAGCGCACAAAAATGGTGCGGAGATAGCTATTCGTACGAAATAATAACTTTTTTCCTGCTTCTATGTAACTAAAGTGGAATAATTTAGAGCCTGAACCTATTATAGATCTGCTAAGCTGTACAAACGGTTATATTTATCCAAATTGTAGGTTTTATTGCGTTCGCTTTCCTATAACTATTGCTTTATAATTTACATGAGTCTAAAAAAAGGAGAGATTAATTAAAGTGAAGTGGAAAACGAATCGGATTTTGGGTTTATTTACTGTATTGGTATTGGCTGCGATATTAGTTGCGTGTGGAGACAGCAATAGTGAAGAGGATAGCACGAAAGGATCGGAAGGAAATAATGCTAAAGATGGTGCTGAGCTCGGGGAAGAGAATATTGCGCTGGGAACCGATGATTATGTATCCAACACTGGAAATACGTATGTTGTTAAAAATTTGCTTGAAGAAATTGGTTATCATGTCAAAGTCAATCAAACGGACGTTGGTGTAGAATATACTGGACTTGCCGACGGGACTACAGATGTAATTGTTGGGGCATGGCTTCCAAACACACATAAAAGTTATTGGGAAGAATATAAAGATGATCTCGAAAAAATCAGCACCGTCACTGAAGAAGTTGAACTTGGATTGACGGTTCCTGCTTATATGAAGGATATTAATTCTATTGAGGATCTAGCAAACAACAAGGATGGTATTGGTGATAAGCTAGACTGGAAAATCACCGGAATTAGCCCGGGAGCTGGTGAAATGGAATTGGCAGAAAACGAGGTCATGCCGGGTTATAATCTGGATAAATGGGAACTGGTAGAGAGTTCAGGCGCTGCCATGGCTGCCTCTTTATCCGATGCCATCGATAAAGAAGAACCCATCGTTGTCACATTATGGACACCGCATTGGACTTTCAATAAATTTGATTTAAAGATCTTAGATGATCCAAAAAATAAATTTGGTGACCCAGATGATGTTTTATCCGTCTCAAGAAAAGGATTCAAAGAGGATTCCCCATTGGCTTATAAGCTCATCAATCAATTCAGTATAACAAAAGAAGAAACACAAGAAATTATGTTAAGTATTCAAAACGGGATGGATCCGAATGATGCTGCACAAAAATTTATTGAAGACCACCCAGACTTAAAAGAAAAATGGTTGAAAGATATGAACTAAACTTGAAAAGCCAACCCTTTGATATTATTTCAGAGGGTTGGCTTTTTTGCTTTTAGTGCAGGGGGTGTTAACTGCATGATAAAGATATGATTCGATGCTTTAGCCTGCATGATGTAAATCACAAGGGCGTTGCAACTTAGTAACCTGAGAACTTAGCCTTTGTTCAAAAAGATATGGTTCCTATTTGGTTTTAAATTTTGTCAATGCAACTTGTAAATTATCAGCCATCGTACTAAGCGATTTTGCAGAAGACGCAATCTCGTCCATTATCGTTAATTGTTTTTCAGCAGCTGATGCAATTCCCTTTGTATGTTCAAGAGAGCCAGTAGTCACTTCCGTCATATCATTCATGGCTGCTGTTACCTCCTCTGTTCCTGCAGAAATTTCTTCAGATGCTGCAGAAACCTCTGCCACTTGGTCAGCAATTGCTTGGAATGTAATTGTCATTTGTTTAAATACACCCCCGGCAGTATCGAGTGTAGCTGACCCTTCATCCACATCTATGACTCCTTGATTCATTAATGTAGCAGAACTCGTTGTAACAGTTTGGACTTCCTTTATAATTGCTGCAATTTGTGATGAAAATTGCTGTGATTCAACAGAAAGTTTTTTTACTTCTTCGGCTACTACTGCAAATCCTTTACCATGTTCCCCTGCACGAGCAGCTTCGATGGATGCGTTTAAGGCTAATAATTGCGTTTGTGCCGCTATGTCTGTGATCCCGGTTACGATAGTATCAATAGTCTTTGAATACTCTTCCAGCTTTTTAATTTCATTGGATGCAATGCCTACAGAGTGTTTAATTCGATCCATTTGTTCCATTGCATGCTGAATGTTATTGTATCCATCTCTTGCTTCCTTGGCTGATATAGATGTTTGTTCTGAGACCAGGCTAGTTGATTCTGCTACCTTTTGCACTCCGGCTGCCATCTCTTCCATGGAGAAAGATGTTTGTTCTATCCCCTCTTTTTGTTGCTCAGATCCGTGAACAATATTCTGTGTGGACGCCGCTACCTCATTAGAGAACCGTACAGAATCATTAGATACAGCAGTTAATTGTTCTGAAGATGTAGCCAATTGCTCAGCGGATTGATTTACCTGATTAATCGTTTTCCTGAATGAATCGATCATGATATTCACACTGGCTGCAACTTGTCCCATTTCATCATGGGACTTTATTTGCAATTTGTGTGTTAAATCCCCTGTAGACAGTTGTTTAATAACCTTCGTAATGTGACCAATCGCTTTTAACATATACTTGGACAGCAAATATACGATTATAATAAGCAGCAAACATGCAATACCGAAAAATAAGATCATTTTTTGTGTATATGCTCCCAGACCGGCTAAGGCCTCCTTTTCCGGAAGTGATGTCCCAACTGACCAGCCTGTTGTCGGAACGGGTGAATAGCCAATATACTCCTTTTGATTATTCACATTAGCCAGTTCAAGTCCTTTTTCCTTGTCTATCATCTTTGTCCCAATATTGCCGATATCTCCTGGCATGTCCAAAAGCTTTTGTTTTAAGATAAGTTTATCATCCGGATGGTATAAAACTGTTCCGTCTTCGGCAATTAAAAACGAATAGCCGTCTTTGCCGAGTGTATACGATTGCATCAATTCAGGCAATTCATCCATAAATAAATCAATTGCTACAAATCCAAGTGTTTGATCACCTTGTTTAATTTGGGTCATCACACTTAAAATTGTCTTACCAAATACTTGATCCAAATAAGGTTCTGTAAAATATACATCGTCCTCGGCTAATGCTGGTTCATACCATGGTCGACTTTTGATGTCAAAGTTTTCATCCTGTAATAAATCATCATTGCCAATTAAAAAGTTGCCCTTATCACTGGCGACCCAAACCATAGCGATGGAATCGTCAGTTTTGATAATGTTGTCCAGTGAATTCATCACACTTTCATAATGAGAATCTGTTTTAGCTTCATCCCTTGAATGAGTTGATTTTAAGTAGTCCGTAATCTCCTGATTGGCGGCAATTTGCCGAACCATCGCCTGCTTTTGCGCAAACATGCTATTTACCTGATCCGCAATAGCATCACTTTTAGTGGAAAGATCCGATTCGATATTTTTGACGAGTAACGATTTTGTATATACATAATTAAAAACCCCTGTGAGCGAAAAGACGATGACAATTGCCAGCAGCAATACAAAGTGATAGTTTGGTTGATATACTGCCACGAACCCATCTAAGGCCCCTTATCCCTTTATTTTTCACGTTTATTCCCCCGTTGTTTATATTTATAAATACTACTTTATTACTATATATATCGGTCTTTAATCCTGTTGCTTTAACTAAATGGTATATTATCCATTTTCTGACATAGGAGAGATCAAAGGATGCAACTGTTTGGATGAGGAATGATACGGTGCGGATGAAAATGTAGAGAAGGAGGCTGTTAAAAAAATAGGAGTAGCGTTTAAATGGCAGGGGGCATTTCAATAACTTCAGCGACGTTGCAACAATAAACAGTTTAACGTCGCTGAAACAAAGAATGCCCTATTCTATCTACTACATAATAGTCGTTAGCTTAGCGGTATGCGAAATGTATGCGCCAAGTGCTTGTTGAATATTTTATAATTACTAATTATAATAACTGTTATCATTACAAAATCCCGTTTAGATAGAATAGGAGTTAAATAGTATGGCTTATCCATTTCATCCTTTATTAGAAGGAGCATATGACTTTCATGTGCACAGTGCACCAAGTATTTTTGAAAGAAAACAGAATGACTGGGAAGTAACAGCAGATGCAATTCAAGCAAACATGGGCGGGCTCGTATTAAAAAGTCACGAATCAAGTACGGCAGAACGGGCGTATCTTATACAAGAAAAAGAGCCTTCTCTCCATGTGGTTGGGGGGATTGTATTAAATAGCTATGTTGGCGGACTTAACCCCTATGCAGTAGAAGCAACCTTAAAAATGGGCGGAAAAGTTGTGTGGTTTCCAACGCTTTCATCGATTCAGCACCAGCATTATTTTGCAGGGAAGAAGACTAAGCTGTATAGCGGAGAATCCCAACCATCCAATGAAACGGTTAACATAAAAGAAAACGGGAAGATAAAAGATGATGTACATCAAATTCTTTCCCTCATAAAAGAATATGATGCCGTGTTGGCGACAGGACATCTTTCGCTACAGGATACATATTTGCTGGTAGAAGCTGCAATTTCGATTGGTATCGAAAAAATTATCATTCAACATGCCGATATGGGCATCGCTAAAATTCCGCTTAAAGATCAAGAATACTTTGCCTCAAAAGGGTGTATGATCGAAAAGTGCTTTTTAGCATGCAGCCCAGATTTTAAGGACTTAACGGTTGCAGAAATGGTACGGACGATCCATCAACTTGGAGCGAAATCCTGTATATTGGGCACAGACTACGGTCAACCGCATAATGAGCCTCCAGTCCATGCATTTAACCGCTTTGTAGAACAGCTTGAAGCTAACGGTGTAAGCGAAAAAGACATGATATGTATGATAAAGGAAAATCCAACCCATTTATTAAATGTCCGTTAATCGTAATCGACTTGGACTTGAAAATGACGAAATGCAGAATATGCATCTCGTCATTTTTATTTTGGGCGGTTTTTTTATGTTTTTACTTGCTCCTTTTGAACTTTCAATCAAATCGCGATTGTTTTAGAACATTTCATTATCATAAAATGGGAAATCTGTACATATATCCACCCCCTATCGTATTACGTGTACGCATACAGGAAAACCTTTCACTAATTATCCACTATTTTCCACTTATAAGATAGTATTCAAATTTTTGATAATTATATTGCCTTTGCTAATTGTATGTTGTATACTTGTAATACAAATTTTGAAAACACTTTCATAGAGTGAAAAAGGTAGGGGGGATTGGATGATACATGATATTAAGCCATTATTTGATGGATTTCCTGGACAAACTGGAAGGGGTTTTCTTGGGTGGAGCAGCGCTTATCTCATTCAGGTGAAAGGAGATCAGACCATAAAAAGCTTTCTCTATGATACAGGTGGATACAATGAAAGAAAACAATTATCGCAAGTGCTAAGGAAGCATTCGGTTAAAGAAAAAGAGATTGATGGTGTTATTCTTAGTCACCTGCACTTTGATCATGCGGTAAATTGGACTTTTTTCCCTCAGGCAACCATTTATATTCATAAGGCAGAATTATATCCTTCTGATGATCAATTTAACGATATTGCTGTACCGGAATTTCATAAAGAGGCACTATTAAATAATAATAGACTTCAATTTGTTGAAGAAAATGATGTGATTGAGGGGATGAAAGTCATTCATTTGCCTGGTCATACAGAAGGATTAGTTGGTCTTCAAATTGGAAAAAGGTTCCTTGTTAGCGATGCCATTAAAAATCGAAATGAAATTCATAATGGGAAGTTGATGAACACATGGGACGAGAAAATTGCCAGGCAGACGATCTTAAGAATAATGAATCAGGCAGAGACCATTTATCCAGGTCACGATATCCCGTTAACGAAACAACAAAATGAATGGATTGGTACAAAGGATGCAACGGAAACGATTTATTATGCAGCTAGTTTAGTAGACGATACCAATCAAGATAATGTGACAATAACAATTCAACCATTTCAAACATAAAGAGGTGATTAATCGATGAATCAATCGAAACAGGTCATGGAAACATCACAATCAGTACAATCAGAGCAAAAAAAGAAGGGTTTTCTATCTACTATAAAGCAGATTGGTCCAGGTATGCTTGTTGCTGGAGCGTTTATCGGTACAGGAACCATTACAACGAGTACTGTAGCCGGTACAAATCATGGGTATACCTTATTATGGGCATCTGTTACGCTTGCGGTCATTATGACAATTATTCTACAGGAAATGGCAGCGCGGTTATCGCTATCAACCGGTCTAAGTTTGGCAGAGCTTATTAGAGAAAAATTAGGTTTATGGGCAAGTATTATTGCAGTACTTGCGATCGTAGGTGGTAACTCCATTTATTCTGTTGGAAACCTTGCCGGGGTGGACTTGGCGTTAGGAGAATTAATAAGTGGTGTTCCCGGAGTAGCATGGATGTTTATTGTGACACTTATTTATTGGGGGCTTTTAATGATCGGAAAGTTCTCCTTAATTGAAAAGACCATCACTGCATTAGTCATTCTTATGGGCCTAACTTTTTTAATTAATATGTTTTATGTAGAGCCAGATTATTCAAAGGTATTGGTTGGATTGACGGTTCCTAAATTTGAAATAACCGATACGATGCTTGTTCTGGGGTTAATTGGGACAACGGTGGTACCTTATAATCTGTATCTTCATTCATCAGCTGTCGTGGAAAAGAAATGGCACAAACAACCGAAAGAGCACTTGAAAGTGATGCGAATTGATACGATTTTTCCGATCTTTATTGGTGGGATTGTCACAATGGCAGTTGGTGTGGTAGCCGCAACCGTTTTAAACCCGCTTCATATAGCAGAAGGGTTAGAAATTCAAGGAGCAAAGGATATGGCGCTTACCATCCAACCGTTTCTTGGCAATGCAGCCTATGCGTTATTTAGTATCGGATTGTTTGCTGCAGCCATATCGTCTATGCCCATGGCAGCCTTATCAGCAGCATATGTGTTTACGGAAAGCTTTGGCTTGTCATCAGATATGAAAAGTCTTCCATTTCGGATTGTGTTCAGTATTGTTGCTTGGGTGCCTTTTATTTTTGCAGCTGGTCTAACAAATCCTGTCTGGACTATTATTTTGGCGCAAACGGTAAATGGGATGCTTCTGCCAATAACAGCCATTGCGATCCTTTATCTGATCAACAAAAAAGGAGTTGTTGGGGAGTTTCGCAATAAAATAATAACGAACGTATTGGGCTGTATTGCGGTTGGTTTTGCTGTTTATCTTGGCATATTAAATATATTAAATTCACTTGGAATTATGAGTTAAATGTTATGATGTCCATCCATGTAATGGGAAGAGCCACGGTTGAACTGTTTTAAGAGGAGGTTTTCCAATACTTTTTCATCAAGAAGCCCATATGCTTGGTTTGTGAATTACTGTAGATATACCGTAATGAAACCATTCACGTTATAATGAGGTTATAGAAGGATGTTTAAAAAAACCTAGATTTATAGAGGGAGGGCTTGGATGTTAATTGAAAGGAAAAAGATCTCCAGTTTGGTGCTGGAGCAGTTAATCAACATGTTACAGTCCGGGGAACTTCCCCCCAATAGTAAACTTCCAACCGAAATGGAGCTCGCCAAGAAATTTGGTGTAAGCCGTGGACCGTTACGAGAGGCGTTAAGCGTATTAGAGGCGAGCGGTGTTATTGATTCAAGGCAGGGTGGAGGAAGCTGGATCAAAGAAGTTAACTTAGCAAATATGTTTGAACAAGTCCAGTTAGAAATGGTGGACATCGAGCAAGTGCATGATTTATTGGAGATGCGAACGATTATTGAATCAGAAGCAGCTTATTTAGCGGCTCAAAGGCATAAGGCAAAGGATTTAGATGACCTATTAACAAGCTTACAAGCGTTTAGCAAGGTGATTGAGGATGACCAAGAAGTAGGTTATGAAGCAGATTATGCTTTTCATCGAATTCTGGTCAGATCTGCATATAACCCTTTTTTAACGGAGACAATGAATAATTTATCGGAGTTGCATTTAAAAACGCTGAAATTTTCCTTGCATAAGAACTTAGGATTGGAACAGAAACGAAAAGATGTGTATATGGAACATGTCACCATATATGAAGCAATAAAGAACAGGGATGGCCAGGCAGCTAAAGATGCGGTCTTCCACCATTTAATAAACGCAAGACGTAAACTTGGTGACAAACGTGTGATGCATAAATAAGTCATGTGGAATGAAAGAAATCGGATGGGCAGAAAGGGAAAAGAGAAAGGAACAATAATTGGTTGTTTCTTTTTTCCTGTCTTTTCTGGACTGTCCACTAGACCACGAGATTGTAAAATAAGATAGCGATTAGAAGCGGGAGGATCAACCGTTTATGGAATTCAAACCGATTGAAAAAGGAAAACGAGTCTATCAATATATTATTGATCAAATAAAGATGGCGATTGAAGAAGGACAGATTCAGCCGGGGGAGAAATTACCTTCTGAACGTGTATTGGCAACCAACTTACGCGTTTCCAGAACATCTGTTAAAGAAGCGATCACGGTGTTGGAATCGGCAGGGATTGTTACGGTTCGTGCGGGGGTCGGGATGTTTCTCTGTGCTGATTCCCAAAGTGGCTTGCTCGATAAACTGGAAAAAATTTTGGGAAAGAAGCAATCGGACTTTACCAATTTGATTGAACTGAGACAGGCCATTGAAGGGGATGCCGCCTATTACGCCGCATGCCGGATAACGGACGATCAGAAAGAAAAGTTAACAGGCATCTATGAGCAATTAATCTGTTCTGAAAAGCAAGCGGAAGTTGCCATAAAGGAAGATTATGCGTTTCATGAAATGATTGTAAAGGCGTCTAATAATCCAGTCATGCTAGAAGTAATGCATTCGATTACAGAACAAATTATTTCTGGTTTACAGGCGAGCAGGAAGCATTCCATTAAGGATGATTTATGGAATAAAGCTGTCTTAAACGAACATGAAAACATTTTTACAGCGATCATGACGAAGGAACCCGAACAAGCGCGAACGGCAATGTGGGAGCATCATCAAGGTATTAAACAACGGTACATACAGAGTTTACCGTAAGAACGAAAAGGGGAAAAATAAATTGGAAAAAGAGGAATTACACACATTACTAAGTCATATCATTCCAGAGCCAAAGCGGATTTTAAGCGATAAGGTAGATTTATATAGTTATTCTTTTGATGCCTCGTTTGGTACGTATTTACCTGAAGTGGTGGTCCAAGTGAAATCAACAGAGGAAGTGTCGAACATCATGAAACTTGCCAATGACTATGAGATTCCTGTCTATCCTCGTGGACATGGAACAAGCTTAAGCGGTGGCCCGCTGCCAGTAAAAGGTGGAATTGTCTTGGATTTATCGAAGTGGGATCAGAAAATAATGATCGATCCAGAAGATATGGTGGCCATTGTTTCCCCTGGGGTGATAACCGCTCATATTAACACGGCCGCGGCGAAGGAAGGGCTTATCTACCCGCCCGATCCAAGCAGTTCAAATGTGGCAACCATTGGAGGTAATTTGGCAGAAAACTCAGGTGGACCAAGGGGATTAAAATATGGGGTCACGAAGGATTTTGTGATCGGCTTGGAAGTGGTTACACCTGAAGGGGAAGTCATTCGCACCGGTGGAAAAACCGTGAAAAATGTGACAGGTTATGACCTGACAAAGCTAATTGTTGGATCAGAAGGAACGCTCGGTGTTATTACAGAGGCGATCCTTAAACTCCAGCCTAAACCACAAGCAACCATGACAATGATGGTTTTATTTGAAGATATTGTAGATGCTGGAAAAGCAATCTCAACTATCTTAAGCGCTGGTATTCTTCCTGCCAAGCTGGAAGTGATGGATAATGCATCTATAGTTGCGGTTGAAGCGTATGAACCATTAGGACTCCCTACCGATGTGGGCGCGTTACTGTTGATTGAGCTTGATGGGCATCCGGCCGCAATAACGGATGAAATGACGAGCGTGGAAGAAGTTTGTGATAAGCAGGGAGCCAGAGAAATAAAAATTGCCCAGGATGAGCAAGAAGCGAATCAACTTTGGAAAGCACGTAAGCTTGTATCACCAGCCATCGTTCGAAATAAACCGACAAAGATTTCGGAGGATGCAACCGTGCCACGCAGTAAGATTCCACTCATGTTTCAACGATTAAATGAAATTAAGGAGAAATATCAGGTGGACCTGGTTGTCTTTGGACATGCAGGGGATGGTAATTTACATCCCAACATCATTGCTGATAAACGCGACCACGAAGAAATGCGCAGAGTGGAACAGGCGGTGGAGGAAATTTTCCAAGCAGCCATTGAGCTTGGTGGGACCTTGTCAGGTGAGCATGGAATTGGAACGTTGAAAGCACCGTTTATGGAAATGGAATTAGGTGAGGCTGGAGTAGACATGATGAAGAGGATTAAATCGAGTTGGGATCCAAAAAATGTATTAAATCCCGGCAAGATTTTCGCTGAAGCCGGTCAAAGGCTGGTGTTAACCGATGAGTAATGGAGCACTTGCTTATGAAGAAACGTTCGATTGTGTGCAATGCGGCTATTGTTTACCAGCTTGTCCCACGTATGTAACGATGGAAAAAGAAACCCATTCCCCGCGCGGACGGATTAATTTAGTGAAAATGGCAGCGGAAGGGAAAGTTTCCTATTCTGAATTAGAGGGCCCGATCAATTTATGTCTAGGGTGCCGTGCATGTGAAGTGGTCTGTCCGACCAATGTGCAATATGGGAAAATATTAGAATCGGCAAAGGAAGTGTTGCAGGAAGAGAAGAAGAAAAACATGTCTAAACGGGCGAAATTGTTCCAGGATTTTGTATTTGAAAAAGCCCTGACAAGTCCCAAGATCTTAAGTACTGGCAGTGCTGGTTTAGCTGTTTATCAAAAATCCGGATTACAAAAGCTGGCTCAATTTACAAAGTTGGAAAACATCCTTCCGAAAAATTTGCGAACATTTGCCAAGGTGACTCCTGAAGTGGATGGCCCCTTTAAAAGACGCCAACGTGCAACCTATTATTCTCCCAAACAGAAACCTGCTTTGAAGATAGGTTTTTTCAAAGGCTGTATCATGGATGCGATGTTTTCATCTATTAATACGCTAAGTATCAAACTGCTTCAAGAAGCGGGCTGCGAAGTTACCGTAATCAAGGAACAGACATGTTGTGGTGCTTTGCAAAATCATAGTGGGGAAACGGCGATAACAAAGAAGCTTGCCAAGGAAAATATTGAGGCATTTGAACGATATGACTTTGATTATATTGTAAATAGTATCGGCGGATGTGGGGCGATGCTTGTTGAATATGATACCCTGTTTGCGGATGATGCGGATTGGAAAGAGCGGGCAGAGCAATTTGCAGCGAAAAATGTGGATATTAGTGTCCTATTAAGCAAGCTGTCATTGCCGTTTAAGCAGGAGATCAAGAAAGTGGCAACATATCAGCCTTCCTGCCATATGAGTAATGTTCAAAAACGAGTAAACGAGCCACTTGCGTTGTTACAATCAGTTCCGGGGATTCACTATCAAGAGCTACCGAACAAAAATATGTGCTGTGGATCGGCTGGCATATACAATATCGTCAATTTTGACGCATCGATGGATATTTTGGATGAAAAAATGAAACATGTGAAAAAAGTTACTCCAGAGGTTATTGTGACAACCAATCCAGGCTGTCATCTGCAAATGAAGGCTGGAGTAGAACGCGAGGGTCTGACCGATCACATACAAGTCGTCCATCTTGTAGAATTATTGGCAGAGGCATGTGAAATAAAAGTATAGGGGGAAACATGATGTATGATTATACAATTGTTGGCGGAGGAATCGTTGGTTTGTCCGTTGGTATGGCATTAACAAAGAAATATCCAGGTAAGAAAATCCTGGTACTGGAAAAAGAACAGGAGCTTGCAAGTCATCAAACAGGACATAATAGTGGGGTCATCCATTCCGGGATTTATTATAAACCCGGAAGCTATAAAGCACGTTTCGCCAAACAGGGCAGTCAATCGATGGTTGAGTTCTGCCAGAAGCATGACATTGCTTATGATAATTGTGGGAAAGTCATTGTTGCGACCAATGAACAGGAGCGGCCATTATTGGAAAATTTGTATCAACGTGGTCTGGAAAATGGTTTGTCCATCAAAAGGCTGAATAAAGAAGAATTATTGGAAGTTGAACCACACGTCAATGGAGTAGAAGCAATCTTTGTATCGGCAACCGGGATTGTCGATTATAAAATGGTTTCGAACAAATATGCTGAGATCATTAAAGACCATGATGGAGACATTCATTGTGGTGAAGAAGTAAACCAGATTGCGGAACTGCCAGATGGTGTAACGGTAGAAACGAATAAGCAAACCTATCAAACCAAGTTTTTAATTAACTGCGCCGGTTTGCAAAGTGATCGAATCGCAAAGCTTGCTGGTTATCATATTGATATGAAAATCGTCTCTTTTCGGGGGGAATATTTTAAATTAAAACCAGAAAAAAGACATCTCGTTCGAAATTTAATCTATCCCGTTCCAAATCCAGAATTTCCATTTTTGGGAGTACATTTCACAAGGGAGATCAATGGTGAAGTAGAAGCTGGTCCTAATGCAGTGCTCGGTTTCAAACGGGAAGGGTATAAGAAAACAGATATTAATGTGAAAGATCTGGCGGAGGTATTGGGATACAAAGGATTTCTCCGGTTAGCAAGGAAGTATATGAAAGTTGGCATGGGTGAGATGGTTCGGTCGGTTAGCAAGAAAAAGTTTGTCGAGAGTCTGCAGCAATTGATTCCGGAAATTCGAAGTGAGGATTTAGTTGCTGCACCAGCTGGCGTCCGTGCTCAAGCGTTAAATAGTGATGGGACGCTTGTTGATGATTTCCAGATTATCCAAGGGAAGAAAAGTCTGCATGTTTGTAATGCACCTTCGCCGGCTGCGACAGCTTCGATTGAGATTGGGAAGGAGATTGTAAGAAGGATTGGATAGGTAGGATAGGGTCAGACTCTAATTTTGAAGGTCTGACCCTATCCTTTCTTATCCTATGGTTTTATTTTGGTGAATATAAAATGATCCTTGACACATGCATGGCGGAAAGACACCAGAAAAAGCTGTATGATGGCTGGAATAAATCCGTTAAAGCGGCACGGAAGTTTAAGTTTGATGTTCGTTTTGGCTTCAAACGAAAATCAAACTCCATAACCAGCATTCAGGGTTAGGACGGATTATGCAAGGTGGAGGTGAACACCTGTATTTTGCCACCTTTTTAAATCAGCTTCCTCTAATTCATGGCCAATCACCAGGTCATCAATATTTTCTGTGCTGGCCACGGAATGGAGTGAGATTCGTCCTATTTTGGTATGGTCAGCCACGACGATGACTTGTTTGGCCGCGCTGATCATCCCACGCTTAGCAGAAACGAGATATTCATCAAAATGGGTTAATCCCTTTTCATGGTGGAGTGCTGGCGTCGCGATGAATGATTTCTGGATATTTAATGTACTTAATGTTTCATCTGTAATCATCCCGTTAAGCATATAGCTTTCTGGAAACAGCACCCCACCTGTGACGATGACTTTAATGGAACTAGTAAAGCGTAATGTTGCCGCAATGTTAATGTCGTTTGTGATGACAGTAAGATTTTGTTTATCCAAGATGGATTTTGCAATGTGTAATGTCGTTGTACCCGAATCAAGGATAATGTTATCCCCATTTTCAATAAGCTCTGCTGCACGCCTTCCGATTCGCATCTTCTCGTCATATTGTACCGACTCTCTTTCTTGAAAGGAGGGCTCAGAATGAACTTCTTCCTCTAACATCACCCCACCATAAGTTCGTTTCATTAATCCTTTTTTCTCCAGCGTTGTGAGATCGCGCCGAATAGTTGCCTCGTGAACTTGAAAATGCGAGGCAAGCTCTGACACAGTCGAAGCATGATTTTGTTTTAAAAACTGTAATAATCCCTTTTGTCTTTCTAATGGAAGCATTTTTGATAACCTCTCTTCAATTTGCTGTTTGGATTTGTGTAGATACCGATTTAAGTTTCTTCATTATATTCTCATATCCAAAATGATTGTGAAGTTGTTTGTAAATGTTAAATAGCTCTTCATATATTTGTACATGTTTCTTTATAGGATGATACGTTTTGAGAACAGGTTGCTGCATTTGTTTAACAGCGTCATGTACGTTGTCAAATCCACCTGAAGACTTTCCAGCTGCAGTTGCACCCAACATTGCGGCTCCAATTGCAGGGGCATATTCGGTAGAGAAGACATTGATGCTGTGATTGAGAACATCAGCATAGATTTGCATGAGACATTCATTTCTTTGTGGCAGACCCCCACAAGCAAGGATATCGTTGATTTGGATTCCGCCTTCTTCATAGTTTTTGACAATTATTTTCGCTCCAAAAGCTGTTGCTTCCATATAGGCGCGGTAAATATCTTCGGGCTGTGACGTTAAAGTTAACCCCACTATTAATCCGGTTAAATCGGAATCAGATAAAATGGAGCGATTCCCGTTGTGCCAGTCCAAAGCAATTAAACCACTTTCACCAGGTTTTTTCTGCTGTGCTTTTTTTTCGAGCAAATCGAAGACAGATATCTGTAATTTATTTGCTTCATCAGCAAATGAAAACGGAACTTGGTTTGCGTACCATCCAAATAAGTCTCCAACCGCAGATTGTCCAGATTCGTAGGCATAAAATCCTGGAACAATCGCATCTTTTACAATACCGGAAATACCTGGCATCGGTACCTCTTGTTCATTCAACATCATGTGGCATGTGGATGTCCCCATTACCATGGCAAGCCGATTCGAATCTGCGACTCCGGTTCCCAAAACAGCGGAATGAGCATCGACGATAGCAACGCCAACCGGTAATTCGGCGGGGAGTCCAAGTTTGGTTGCCATTTCTGTTGTTAAATACCCTGCGCATTCTCCTACTTTCCCAATTTTACCACGTAATTTAGTATGAATCATTTGGCCAAGTTCAGGATGAATGGTAGAAAGAAAAGTTTCTGGAAACCCTTTCGTTTCATGCCATAGTGCTTTGAAGCCAAGTGAACAATTACTTCGAACAACTTGCCCTGTAAGTTGAGCAACAATCCAATCTCCCGCTTCTAAAAATAAGTCAGCTTGGTTGTAGATGAACTCATCTTGATTGAGGACTTCAAAACATTTTGGAATCAGCCACTCCCTAGAAATATTGAACCCATACCTTTTCAACCAATCAGGTTTCACTTGAATGGCTCTGTCGTGTAATATATTTGTTTCATGCTTTGGCCCATGATGCTTCCAAAGTTTAGCCCAAGAATGAGGATTGGCTCTCAAAGATGGGTAAAAACATAATGGCTTTAGATTTTGATCGGTCGGTATCATAGTAGAAGATGTAAAATCAATGCCTATGCCTATAATCTGATCCGGTGAAATTTCAGAGCCGCTGATGGCTTTAGGTATGCCTTGATATAGAACTTCCAGATAATCTCCGGGATGTTGAAGGGCAAAATCATGTGGGATTGAGATAGGTTGCTTGATTGGCAGCATCTGAGTAATAACCCCATGAGTGTAAGGGATTACACACAAAGCTTTTATATTCCCATTTCTAACGTTTGCTATGATGACTCGCCCAGACTCCGTGCCAAAATCAATTCCGATCGTGTATTTCTCCATTTTCTACTCCCCCTATTATAATCTTTGATTTTATCATATGTTACTAAATGGGAATATTCAAGCATAAATGAACAATAAAATGCTTTTTAATGATTATTTTATTCGAAAAATGTTGACATTTGGAATAACTATCCTTATAATAATCACAAACAAGCAAAAATGAACAGTGGTTAGGAGCTGTAATATGAAGGAGAAGAACATCATCGATTCAAGAGCATTTCAATTAGTTGCACCTGGAGAATTTGAAGAAATCACACTTCAACATACAGTTAAGGACAATGAGGTTGTGGTACAGCCAATCATGGCAAGCATATGTCATGCGGATCTTCGTTATTATACAGGCCAACGAAGAAAAGAAGCCTTGGAAAGGAAATTACCAATGGCTCTACTTCATGAGGGGATCGGCCTTGTGATAGAGTCTGAAGACAAGTCTTTTGAGGAAGGTCAACGTGTTGTCATCATCCCTAATATTCCTGAAAGAAGATTGAAAGATAGAATAGAAGTCGCTAATGATTCTTTCAACAAAAGAAACGTGGCGGATAATTATTCTCAAGGCAGTGTTTTTCTAGGCAGTGGTTATGATGGGATTGGCCAGGAACATCTAGTTCTTCCAGTGGAAAACGTCATACCAATACCAGATGATGTTCCTAATGAAATCGCTGTACTTACTGAACTGACTTCTGTCTCCTTACATGCTATAAGCCATGTGAGCGATTGTATAAATGAGGGGAAAGTAGCCGTCTTTGGAGATGGTCCAGTTGGGTATTTAACGGCAGCCGCATTACATCACGTCTATGATATACCAAAAGATAATCTTTTAGTTTTTGGGGCTATAAAAGAGAAGTTAGAGCATTTTGATTTTGCAACGACACATCTTGTGCAAGACTACAATTTTAGGGCAGAGAAAGATGTTGTAGTGGTGATTGAATGTACAGGCGGACACTTCAGTGAAAATGCAATTAACCAAGCCATCAATTTGATAGAGCCTCAAGGTAAAATTACTTTAATGGGGGTATCTGAAGAACGAGTCCCTCTTAATACAAGAGATGTACTCGAAAAAGGGTTAACGATGTATGGCACTAGTCGAAGCACGGCTAAAGACTTTCAAACATTTATGAAAGCGCTTCAAAACAATGATTACCAGCGTACACTAAGAAAAATTTTACCAAACCAACATGAAGTTATCCGGAACGTAAACGATCTCAGAGAAGCAATGGAGGAAACAATAGAAAATAAAAGTTGGAAAAAAACTGTTTTGAGATTTGATTGGTGAAATACCTGCCCTTATTCTCTTAATTATACTTGAGCAAATGAATTGGGAGGATATTCTTATAATGAAATTTTTTAGAAGTGAAGTTTATAAAAAGCAAAAAAATATAGGGTGTCTTTTAAGTGGTTCTACTATTTCGTACTCATTTTTTGATAGTTACAAAGAACAAATTTCCAGTACATTAAGTTTTTTGAAAGGCGGTGATTTTAAATGGCGGGATACTTAGTTAGACGTACTATACAATCATTATTTGCCATCTTTGGTGCTATTACTATCATTTTTCTGATTGTTCGTGTTATTCCGGGAGACCCAGCCGCAGTGATGCTAGGGAGTAATGCCACGAGGGAACAAATACAAAATTTGAATGAAACTTTAGGACTTAATGAACCACTTATGGTCCAGTACGGAAACTATCTTATGGACGTAATTCATTTTAATTTTGGGGAATCATTCCGGTTAGGTGGATCTGCGCTGGAAAACGTACTTCAGCGCTTACCGTATACAATTACATTAGCTTTCAGTGCTATTATATTTGCCCTGATTATCAGTTTTCCGTTGGGAATCATGGCAGCCAGAAAATCAAACGGTATCATCGACAAGGTTATATCCACTTTTTCATTAGGTGGCCAATCACTGCCTGAATTTTGGGTAGGGTTGATCTTGATTTTAATATTTGCTCGCTTCCTAGGCATTCTACCAAGTGCAGGCTCGGGTTCAATTGCGCACTTAATTCTACCATCAATAACCTTGTGTCTTCCTTTTATCGGAATGTTAATAAGGTTAATTCGAAACGGGATTTTAGAAGAGATGCGTCAAGGGTATGTTCAAACTGCAAGATCAAAGGGTTTAAGGGAAGGGATTGTTTTTTATGTCCATGTTTTACGTAACGCCCTTATTCCAGTGATAACAGTAATTGGTCTATTATTAGGAGATTTTATTGGAAGTGCTGTAATTATAGAAACAGTATTCGCCTGGCCAGGTATAGGTAGTCTTTTACTTCAATCAATACTTTATCGCGATTATTCAATTGTGCAAGCGTCTGTGGCTGTAATTGTTGTTTTCTATGTTTTTATTAATTTAATTGTAGATATTCTTTACGGATATATTGATCCGCGCATTAAAGTGGAGGAAAAATCATGAGTAGTAAGACAATAGTATCTGAACAGACAAAAATAAACAAAATCAGTCTAATAGATAAGATTTCCGCAGATTGGAAAGTCATATTGCTATGTATTCCTACTGTCATATTTGTTTTAATAGCAATATTTGGCCCGATGGTTATCAGCTTTAATCCAATGGAAACTCATATTGAAGACCGATTGCTTCCTCCTGGCGCTTCTCTTGATAATGGAGTAGTAACTTTGCTTGGAACGGATTCAGCTGGACGAGATGTACTCATGCAGATTGTGTATGGCGCACGCATATCATTATTAGTTGCAGCAGCAACTGTGTTAATTGGCGGACTGGTGGGTATGGTTGCGGGAATGATTTCCGGTTTCTTTGGAGGATTAGTTGACACAATAATTATGAGAATTGTAGATATCCAATTATCCTTTCCTTCCACCATATTAGCTATTCTCTTTGCTGGGGTCCTAGGGCCAAGCGTTACAAATATAATTATTACATTGTCGATTACACGATGGGTAATCTTTGCTAGAGTTGCAAGAAGTGCGACACTTGCTGTTAAAAGTAAAGATTTTGTGGATTCTGCACGAGTAATAGGTATGAAGAATGTGCGATTACTCGCAAGGTATATACTACCTTCATGCCTGTCTCCATTACTTGTCATTGCAACTGTTCAAATCGGATTAGTAATAATCTCTGAAGCTTCTCTTAGTTTTCTAGGGTTAGGAACTACTCAGGCTCATCCATCATGGGGGCTCATAATAGCTAATGGTCGTGATTACCTAAGTTCGGCTTGGTGGATTTCTACTATGCCTGGTATTGCATTAGCAATAGTAGTTGTAAGCGTAGGATTTTTGGGGGATAAGTTACGTGATAAATTCGATACGTTTGTAGATTAAAACGGTTACATGGATTATAAATCTAATAGTTATATCTATTTTGGAAAAATCTCTTTTATCATCAGTTGTGTTCATGGAATATTTCACTATGTGAGGGGGGATTTTAATGTCACCTTTGAATTATGAAATTCACTTAAATAAGAAGCAAAAGTGAAAATTAGTAAAATGGTTTTTCAAATAAATTAAAATGGAGGTTAGAGAGAAAGATGACGAACAAACCGAAAAGGAGTGAGGAAGAATAGATGAAATATTATCCTAAGAATTATTTGATGCGTAGTATTAGTGTATTATTCCTTGTGTTTATCATTATTCTAACTGAAGGATGTGCTGGAATAACCGATGAATCAAATTCATCAGATTCATCGGATGAGAAAAGTCAAAAACTGACTGTTTCCTATAATGAAGGAATTAACTCATTAGATCCTTATGGAACAAGTGGAGGCGAAGAGGCGACAATACTTGCGGCAAGTCAAATATATGATACTCTGACTGAGCTTGATGAGGGTGAATTTAAACCAAGCGTTGCTAAAGAATGGGAGCAGCCAGATAAGAACACTTGGGTATTTAAATTAAGAGATGATGTCACTTTTCATGACGGATCATCTTTGACGGCTAAAGATGTAAAGGCATCATTGGACAAATTGCTTGAAGGGAACTCTCCATTGGATGTGTTATGGAATACATTGGATTCTGTCGAAGCGACCGATGAACATACACTTACCATTAAAACAACAAAACCGTTAGGCACGATGCTTTCTAATCTTTCCCTTTTGTATATTGCCCCAGCGGATAAAATTGATGACGAAGATTTTTTTCAACATCCAATTGGTAGTGGCCCGTTTCAAGTGGAATCTTTTAGCCCTGAACAAGAATTAAAGTTATCCGGCTATGAAGATTATTGGGGAGGAGCACCAAAGCTTCATGAATTGGAATTTAAAAATATTCCAGAAACCCAATCTCGTATGACATCATTGGAAACCGGAGAAATAAATGCCGCTTGGACAATTCCAAACGATCAAATATCAGAATTACAAGAGTCATCCGACATTGTTGTGAAAAGTATTCCTAGCTACGTTTTTTACTTTAACTGGTTTAACAGCAGTAGGAAACCATTTGACGACACAAAAGTTCGACAAGCGATGTGGCATGCAATTGACAATGAAGCTATAGTTAATGAACTCTTTGGAGATTCCGGAGAACGAGCAAAGGCACCTATCCCATCAACAGCATTTGGGTATTCAGAACAAGAACCCTATGATTATGATCCAGAACTTGCAAAAGAACTCTTGGCTGATGCGGGCTATCCAGATGGGTTTGAAACTTCAATGATGTGGAGTGAAGGTGGAGGGCCACAAATTCGTGAACTTGCAGAGACAATGATATCGTATTGGGAGGAAATAGGTGTCAAGGTAGAACCGATTGTCTTGGAAAGAGCTGAATGGATTGATAAACTTAATGCTTTGGATTGGGATATGAATTTACAAACGAATGCCGTTAAAACTGGGGATGCAGATTATACACTTGGACGTCTTTACACATCAGAAGCAAATCGTAATGGCTATAAAAATGAAAAACTGGATAAAATTTTGAACGGCGCAAAAGAATCAACTGATTTGGATGAACGGGAAGAGCTATATGCTAAGGCAAATAAAATTATTTGGGAGGATGCAGTTGGGATTTTTCCTGTAGAACTGAATCAAGTGTTTGGTGTACGCGAAAATATAAAAGGATTCAAAACGAGTCCATCAGCCTCTATTGACCTTAGTGAGGTATCAATAGAATAGTAGAAACTCGTGTATGGAATTGATCGGAGGCTCCTCGTTCATTCATATATGAAGAAACTGACTTGCAGTATCATACGGCACGTTAAAAATTGCGAAATTGGGTCAATTAAATTTAGCCCAACTTGTGGTTGCGTTTGTTTTATACAACAGATATTCCGTACCAAACCGACAATAAGTTTTTTTCGTTTACCGTATAATGAGGAGCCATATTCACTTTTTTCAATTAATGTACTGTATGTTTAGATAGAAGGAGGCAAATTAATGGCTAACGAACAGACCATGTTTAAAACATCGGAGTCTAATCATGTGGGTCCATTGATTAATGTGTTTGATCTCTCCGTAGAATTTCATACGCGTGCTGGGATTGTAAGGGCTGTCAATGAGGTCTCTTTAGAACTTCAACAGTCTGAATCATTAGCTATACTTGGGGAGTCGGGAAGCGGAAAAAGTGCCACTGCTATGGCCATAATGGGCCTTTTACCTAAACCGGCCGGACACATCGTTGGAGGAGAGATTTATTTTCAGGGTCAAAGTCTTTTAAAAGTAAAGGAATCCGTGAGAAGAAAAATGCGTGGGACTCAAATGTCTATTATTTTTCAGGATCCTTTAAGTGCACTCAATCCTGTGCTTACTGTAGGGTTTCAAATTGGTGAGGCAATTCGCTATCATAAATCTTTGTCCAGAAGGCAGGTGAAGAACGCAGTCATTGAACTAATGGAAAGAGTGAAAATCCCAGATGCCAGCAATCGAATTAACAACTATCCCCACCAGTTCTCCGGTGGTATGCAACAACGTGTAATGATTGCAATGGCCTTAGCACTAAGCCCCAAGGTTATTATTGCAGATGAACCAACGACTGCCCTAGATGTTACAGTCCAAGCGCAAATTATGCGTCTGCTTGAAGAACTTAAGGAAGAGGAAAATATGGGTTTAATTCTTATATCTCATGATCTCGGAGTTGTAGCAGACCATGCAGACAGTGTAGCTGTCATGTACGCAGGGCACATCGTGGAAAAAGGTAAGGTAGAGGAAGTATTACGAAATCCTTCACATCCGTATACTCTTGGGTTAATGAATTCCATTCCCGCAGTTAACAGGGATAGTGTTCGTTTAACTCCTATAAAGGGGGCGCCACCTAATCTTATTAATTCACCACAGGGGTGCCCGTTTCAACCTAGGTGTCCTTTTTCCCAGGATATATGTAAACATGAGAATCCAGCACTAAAAGAGGTTATCCCAGGTCGGGAAAGTGCCTGCCATTTTTCAAGGGGGGTTCTGAATGATGGCTACGAATAAAACGAATGCAACATTGAAAGTCAAGGATCTAGTTACTTCATTTCCAATTAAGAGTGATTTATTGCGACGAACAACTGGGCAGATCCAAGCAGTATCGAGGATAAATTTGGAAATATTCCCCGGTGAGACTTTGGGGTTGGTAGGAGAATCCGGGTGTGGAAAATCAACAGTCGCCCGAACCATTGTTGGACTGGAAAAATTAACAAGCGGACATATTTATTTTGACGGTCATGATCTGGCAAAATTATCGAAAAGGGAAATGAGAACATTACGCGAAGATATCCAGCTAATCTTTCAAGATCCGGATGCTTCATTGAATCCTAGGATGACAGTCAGAGAGCTTATCAAAGAGCCATGGAAGGTACATCCTAATGTGGTGAAGAGGCAAAACTGGAATAATGAGGTCATAAACCTAATGAAAATGGTTGGGTTGAATCCAGACGGTGCAGACAATTATCCGCATCAATTTTCAGGTGGCCAACGGCAAAGAATATGTATTGCTAGAGCTCTTGCGTTAAAACCCAAGTTGATTGTTTGTGATGAAGCAGTTTCTGCTCTTGATGTGTCTGTTCAAGCTCAAATTTTAAATTTGCTTCAAGATTTACAAAAAGAACTCGGTTTGGCGTATTTGTTTATTTCACATGATCTTTCGGTTGTACGTCATATATGCGACAGAATATCAGTGATGTATTTGGGGAAGATTGTTGAAACTGGTGATAAAAATCAAATTTTCCAGTCACCCTCTCATCCCTATACGCAAGCACTGCTGTCCGCGGCACCTGTTCCAGAGCCATGGCTTATGGACAATCGAAAAGAAATTCTCTTAGAAGGTGATATTCCTTCTCCTGCAAATCCACCATTTGGTTGTCGATTTCATACACGCTGTTGGAAGGCGAAGGATATTTGCAAGCAAGAGGAACCGGAGCTTATTGAACGTGAGGGTGGACACCCTAGTGCTTGCTATTTTGCAGAGGTAGATACAGAAGTATTGCCAAGGTTGGCAAGTAAAAGTGGTAAAGGGTAAAGCAAATATACCCTTTCTCGTTGCCCAGGAAATTATAAAATTTATCCCACTCTTAACGGGAAGTAAGACTCCCATTTCAAGACTTTGAGGTGAAACCAAAAAAGGTAAGTGGGAGTCAACTGCATGACAAAGGTCCGATTCTGTTCGGGCCTGGTGATGAAGTTTCACTTTTTATAATCATTGTTAATTAGTTACAAATTAATGGTTATCCGCATATGTAAGGAGAATTTTGTTATGGATGAGAAGAAAAAAATGAATATGTTGTTTTTATTTACAGATCAACAACGAACCGATACATTAAGTTGCTATGGAAACGAAGATGTAAGTACTCCGTCCATTGATCGATTGGCAAAGTCAGGGACAAAATTTACCCATGCATATACTCCGAATGCGGTATGCACTCCTGCTAGGGCATCCTTGCTTACAGGAGTAATGCCTCATACTCACCAAATACTCACGAACTTTGATCATAATACCGGCTACCCTGAAGAAATAAGCAATGATCAAACCGCTTTCTCCAAACATTTGGTAAATGAAGGATATAGGGTCGGTCTTGAGGGTAAATGGCATGTGAGCGAAAAACAGTCTCCATCCTATTTTGGTTTTGAAGGAGAACATTATCCAAGTTGGGAAAATCCAATAAATCATCTAGAATACTTAGCTTATTTGAAGGAACACAATCTTAAATTAGGTAATCTATCCAAAATAATAAGAGGGACCCTTCCGAATGGAAAGCCTACTAATGGGATTGCCGGTCAGTATGATGGACCATTGGAAGCCACCTTTGAATATTTTCTTGCACACAAAACTATTACCAGATTGAGAGAATACGCATCCGGATATCGGAATGGGGGACAGCCGTTTTATTTGGCATGTCATTGGTTTGGCCCGCATTTGCCTTATAATGTACCTGAGCATTATTACAACTATTACGACCCAAATACCGTAAAACTACCCGAATCATTTTCCGAGTCATTTTTGAATAAGCCGAAAGTACAAGAAATGTATTCAAGGTATTGGGCTTTTGATAGTTTTTCTTTAGATGAATGGAAAAAACTGATTGCGATTTACAGAGGTTATGTAAAAATGATAGATGATTTAACCGGTATGATTCTTGATGAATTGGAGAATTTAGGATTGGAAGAATCAACAGCGGTATTTTTTAGTTCGGATCATGGTGAATTTACCGGGGCACATAAAATGAATTCTAAAGGACCTGCAATGTACGAGGACATTTATAATATTCCTCTAATCATAAGAATCCCGGGAGCACCAGGAAATGTTGTTGACAAGCATTTGGTGTCTTTAATTGATGTAACTGCAACTTTTCTTGATTTAGCAGGATTGTACGCACCTACATCTTATGAAGGGGATAGCCTGGCCCCATTGGTAGAAGGACAAAACGTTCCAGATTGGAGGAAAGAAATTGTTTGTGAGTTTCATGGACTTCATTTTCCTCATCCATTAAGAATGATTCGGAACGAAAGATACAAATTAATTGTTAACCCGGCGGACATAAGTGAATTATATGATTTGAAAAAGGACCCCTTTGAATTGGTAAATGAGATTGATAATGCTGAATATAAGAAGGTAAAAAAGGAATTGGCAAGTAAGCTGTATTGTAAACTGAAAAAAAGTAATGATGCCTTTTATTTTTGGATGGGTGCAAACTTCGAAATTGATGAAAATATTTTAAATGAAAGTAAATAGCCTGTTTTATCAATTGACATTTAATTTAAGAGAGCTTAATAAAGTTATATTAGAAGAAATATTCAAAAAACCAAGAAGCAAAATTTGGAAGATCTCTTTAGCAAAAATTAGGGAATGAAGCACGGAGAAATATATTGTATAAATGGAGAGAAGCTAGACCCTGTATAAAAAAGTAAAACCAAATAATGCGACATTAAGAAAGGAGTTTGAACATTTAATGAATGGTACAGTGGGTGCAAAACCTGTTGATATTGTCGACAAAGTGTCTGATTTAGATGAGAAATACCCAAACGGGAGAAACGGAATTGTTGTCGTCCAGTCAACCGGGGATTGGTATTATTTTGAAAACGGGTGGAAAAAAGGCGGCCTTTATGTTAGTGAAGACATTTATCCTTTGATGAATAAAGACGGTCATCCTTTATATCTTGAAGGTGAAGAATCTTGGAACCAAAACCAAGACCTTTTTTCCTTACCGACAGGCTACTATCGCTTGGGATTGGCTACGGACGAGGAGAAAGCTGGTGAGAGGTATAATCCAGAGCAAAAAAATCTACCTATTGATTATGGTGTGTGCACGATATTTGTAATTGACATTAACGGGGCTGGGCGTTATCACTATGAAGTGCACATGAATGCAAAAAATGTCACATACACAGGTGAAATTGATGGTGACGGTGTTTTTACAGGTTGGGTGCAAACTGTAAAAATTGAAGATGAATCAGAAATCCAAGGAAAGAGGTTAACATTTCCAACAGGAACATCATTAAGTGTAGATATGGGCTTGCCAGAAGGAGAAAAACTAACCGATATTCGTGATTTAGAGCCAGGATTTTATTACGATATATTCAAAAAACCCGGCGATCATCCTAGAGGAAAGGTGGACGCTTTACCTATTGATGGTTTGCCGGATGGGATTAACCCAAACAGTGGGTATTTCCTTTTAAAAAACCAGTCAGACATAAATGGAAGGTATTTTTACTTGTTAGCCCATAGTATCAGCCCTGTCGTTTGGTTTGGCATAACAGATCACAAAAATCGGATAGACTGGAATATACAAAAATACGACCAAGGCAAATATCATTATTTATTGGGCGAATATATTGCTAGATTGCAATTACAACCGAAACAAAATAGTGAATTTGAGTTTATGATATTGGCTGACACCCATGTAGATCGGGAAAGCCCGGAATACAAGAAGTCCTTAATCGCACGACAGGTATTTGACCATGCTAATTATGTCACGGGAATGTATGATTTATCATTTAAAGTACATCTGGGTGATTGGGTGGACGGATGGAAGAAACCAACGAAAGAACTAGCTGATATAAATGATGTGATTGGCAGATTTTTTAAAGACCCCAACACCTTAAATTACGGAGTTTTAGGAAATCATGATAATTCCGGTGTGTATGCACGTGAACAAAACGGTGATCATTATGACCCATTTTTATTATCAGACCTTATCCCAAAGGATTTACAGGATGATCTGATGGTTTATCGGACAAATGATGACCAAGTGACATGGGGTAACAATATGTATTATCGAGACTTTGAAAATGATAATATTAGAGTAATTTTTTTAAACTCTTTTGATGTATCATATACGACAAATGATGATGGATACCTTCACCATGATCCATTTCATCAATCCGCATATGGCAAAGAACAAGTGAATGACTATATTGATGCCTTAGAAACAACACCGGACGACTATCATGTAATGATTATGTCACATTACATTTTTGATAATGTCTATAAGGACGATAACATGTTCAATGGGGACACAATGCGCAAAATCACAACTGCTTTTCAAAATAGTGGAACAGATGAAATATATACAACGGACATTGAACCAACAGACCCTGACTATTGGTATTATGACATAGAACAAAACATTGATTTTGTAAATAGACCAAAAAATCGCGTGATCGGTAGCTTTTCCGGACACATTCATAACGATGGCGATCATATTAGCGGGGGGGTTCGTTATATACAACAGTTATGCTGTCTGGCAAAAGACTTCACACCTTATACTGTAAACGATACAGCGTTTGATATTGTGAGGGTAAATAAAGATACTGGAAAAATAACCTGTTTCCGCTATGGTAATGGAACTGACAGAGTATTTGATAAGGTAGAAGAAGAATAAAGGAATTCGATGAAAGGGAGGACTAGTCCTAGGATCATATTCCACCCAGGCACACTAATATGTATTAACCACTTGAATAACAAAGGTTTGGAAAAATTAGTAGACTTTCTTACCCTCAGGAGGTGGTATAGTTCGATAATGAATTATATCCTTAATAAATCAAGCCTTAACTTAATATGGTCAAAGGAAACCGAGTGAAAGTATTAAAAAATTGGAGGTTTACAGTGATGAAAAACAGTGGAGAAAGAAAAACAATTAATACCCAGGTCCTTGTTCTTGGTGGTGGATCAGGTGGTATTGGTGCAGCAATTTCTGCTGCTCGTGAAGGTGCCGAGACGATTATAGTAGATCGGCAAGGTTTTTTAGGTGGAAACATGACTTCGGGGTTGCCTTTATTAGGGTTTTTGGATGCACAAGAGCGGCAAGTCACCAAAGGATTAGCCCAAGAAATTGTAGATCGCTTGATCGAATTAGGGGGAGCATTCGGTCATAGGGAATGTCCATTGCACAATTCAACAACTGTTATCGATCCGAATTTAATGCGGATTGTCCTTTTTGAAAAGGTAAAACAATATGGCGTATATCCATTACTGCATTGCGAAATTATTGACACCAATGTAGAGAATGATGAATTGAAGTCTGTGATTGTAAAGGGAAAGGGACAAGAATTTGAGATATTTGCAGATGTGTTTATCGATGCAACAGGCGATGGCGATGCCGGTTATTTGGCAGGTGCTGAATATGAAATGGGTCAATATTCAAAGGGAGAAATAAAAAGAGAAATACAACCGGGAACTTTAATGTTTACTGTTGGTGGCTTTAAATTAGAAAAGTTTATGGATTATTTGGAAGATCACCCGGAAGAATTAAAGCATGGTGATTCAATGAAAATACGCCCCGGATACACAGCAGAATTTCTGCGTGCTAGTGAAAACCATGTTTTTGTTGGGTTAAGAAACACGATCTCGAAACTGAGAAAAGAAGGAAAGTCCCCCATTGACCGAGATACTATCATTTATATTAATTTGCCCAAAGAAGGATACATTGCGATTAATAGCCTTCGTGTGCTAAATTTCGATGGTTCAGATGTGGAAAGTTTGAGTAAAGGTGAAATTGATGCTCACTTGAAAATTATCCCTTTGATTGAAATGTTGAAAGAAAATGTTCCAGGTTTTGAAGATATTTATTTATCATCGATCGCACCATTTATAGGCGTTCGCGAGTCGCGTAGATTTATAGGGAAACAAATGATTAGAGAAGAAGCTGCATTAAGAGCGAAAGTACCTGATGATACAATCGCATTAGGATCATATATAATCGATATTCATAGCGGATCAGGTGATTCAACCATTATTAAATCGCTGAAAGACCCTTATGGCATCACATATGGCGCAACAATTTCAAAAGATGTTAAAAGACTGATGCTTAGTGGACGTTGCATCAGCGTTGATCCTGTGGTATTTGGCTCTTCTCGAGTCATGGCGACTTGTATGGCGGTTGGTGAAGGGGTCGGAATAGGGGCCGCATTAGCTGTACAGCAAAACATTACACCGGATGAAGTTGATGTACAAACGATTAGACAAAAGTTGCGTGAACATGGTGCAATACTCTCATTAGGGGAAACTCATCCTGTATCTTGACTATAAGAGTTTTTAAAATTTGAATTATATGAAGGAGGATGTTTCTGCCACTATTGTGCCAGCACGGTAACGGAAACGTTCTCTTCTTTTCTTAAAGGGGGTTCATAGGCAATGGAATTCAGCCAAGCCATTGTCAAGATGGGAATTATGGGATTCTGACTGGTTTTATTGGCTTAGGCGTTATAAAGCAGGGACCGTTAAAAGTGCGGGTAAATTTAGCTATAGAGGAATTCAAATATTGATGATGATGAAGCGACTATAGATATGTCAAGCAACGGAGCATGTGCATAAAGATTTCCGCCAGAAGTGATCCTCTTTTTGTTTTCTGAAAACATAAACAAGTAATTTGTATTTATTATTAAGCAGGTGATTAGAATGCATGAACGAAATGAAATAAATTGTTGTTCACCAACTAGACATCTATTAGATGGCTCAAAAGAAAAAATTGATACATGTAAACTTGGACATGAAGCTTCTAAGGATAACATGATTTACCTTTCCGGTGGACAGTTTATGATGGGTACGAATGAAAAGGAAGCATTTCCAGATGACGGGGAAGGACCAGTTCGAAAAGTAAAGGTCGATCCGTTTTATATGGATCGTTGTACCGTAACGAATGCAGAATTTACCAAGTTCGTCAAAGCAACAGAATATAAAACCGAGGCAGAACAATTCGGCTGGTCGTTTGTATTTTATCAATTTTTATCTCCCAAAATAGCACGACAGGTGAAGCAAGTGGT
Source organism: Lentibacillus songyuanensis (assembly GCF_039548255.1). Taxonomy (NCBI): domain Bacteria; kingdom Bacillati; phylum Bacillota; class Bacilli; order Caryophanales; family Bacillaceae; genus Lentibacillus; species Lentibacillus songyuanensis. Next base: position 91,102 of record NZ_JBCLVH010000005.1, on the reverse strand, counting down.
TCAAGGAACGCCCTGGTGGTATGCGGTAGAAGGAGCCTACTGGAATCATCCGGAAGGGCCTGATTCAAGTGTTGAAGACCGCATGGACCATCCAGTTGTACATGTTTCTTGGAACGACGCCATGGCATACTGTCATTGGGCGGGCAAACGTTTGCCAACGGAAGCTGAATGGGAGTACGCTGCGCGCGGAGGATTATCACAGCAAACTTATCCATGGGGCAATGAATTGACACCTGATGGAAAATACTATTGTAATATTTGGCAAGGGAGGTTTCCTGAGAAAAATACGGAAGAAGATGGTTATGCAGGAACTGCTCCTGCCCTTTCCTTTCCCGAAAATGGTTACGGTTTTTATAATATGTCAGGAAATGTATGGGAATGGTGCTCCGATTGGTTTGTCCGAAGTATCCATAAAAAGGGTGGAAGTAATAATCCCCAGGGACCTCTGGATGGAAATGCTAAGGTAATACGCGGCGGTTCGTATCTTTGCCATAAATCGTTCTGTAATCGTTATCGCGTGGCTGCTCGCAGTTCGAATACCCCGGATAGTTCAACCGGAAACATGGGATTCCGCTGTGTCGTAGAGGGGTAAGTAAGGGTAGGGTAGGGAAGAGATATAGATACGTTGTAGTTTCGAACGTTTTGTAGTGTAAAAGGATATAAATGATGAATATGCAAAAAAACCATACCAATTTTTGTATACCCTCCCTGTTATGATTGATCTAACAAAAAGGAGGTCATACAAATGAAGAAACCTTGGTATAAGCATGTCTGGATTTGGGTAATCACAGCTGTCGTCATTCTTGTCGTTGCAAAAGCGAGCATAGATCGTAATGAAGAAGTGGAATCGGAACCAGTGGCAAAATCGGAATCGGTCGAGGAAGACATCGTGCAGGAAGGAACGGAAACGAACACGAATGAGGGGGCAACCGATGAATCGGCAGAAACGGATGATCGTGAGAATGAAGATGATACGGATGACTTGGTAACGGAGTCAGATGTTGAAGATGTCTCTTTGGAAGAGAGCCCACAAGAGAAGATCCTCGCTAAACTAATCGCTTTAATGGATGAAGAAAAAGCTTTTGATACCGGTTCCTATGTGGAAGGTGATATTCCAAAAGGTGAATATGCTTTTGTGAAGTTTGATGGCAGTGGAGAATATTACAGTGAAGAAGATAGTGCAGGTAATATCATAGACAACGAGAATTTTTCCAGTTTTGGGTATGTCTATGTGCATGGTGCCGCCAATTTAACGACGCAGGGGGTGCTCGTTCATGTTGATGCGTTCGACGACTTGGAGGTAAGCGGTGCAAAGGAAATATACGAACTTTTGAATAATAAAGAAGACTATCAGGAAGCTGGTATGTATAAAATTGGCTACGACCTTAAACCGGGGGATTACACGATCGAAAGCTATGGCCAAGGATATGTAGCCGTATTAACGGGTCCAGTCGGGGATAATGAAATCGTTAATAATGAGAACTTTAACGGGAAATTCAATGTGTCGGTTTCCGATGGACATTATTTAGAAATTTCCCGGGGAGTGATTGCAGATAGGCAGGTGAATTAGTGTTATTCGCAACGTTTGTCTGACTATCCTTATGTTGATGATGCTCAAATTAACAGAATAACACAAATTAGGCTTTAAACGTACAAATTTAAATATTCTTGTTATTTTTAATAACAAGAATATTTAAAGAGTGGTAAGTTCTGGTATGAAAGCACTTTCCTAATTCATATATGATCATACAAATTGATTTTAAAATAAAAAGCAAGGCATCCAATAGATCGTTGCAAAAAAGCACTATCGGATGCCTGTTTTCCGTTACTGTTGTTTAGTGTAGTTCGATTCCAGTCCATGTTATTATTTTATCGGGAGTAAGACTCTTACATAAGGATTTTGGGTTGAAATCAAAAAGGCAAATGGGAGTTAATTGCATGACAAAGGTACGTTTCTCTTAGGGCCTGCCAGACGCAAGTTACAAAGGCGTTGCAACAGGTGCCTGAGAATATAGTCTTTGTTACTTATTACTAGTGGGGGCGGAAGGGCAGGTTAAAACCGTCATGTTCTTATGCCTTCACCTTCACTAGCACGTCCTGTGCGTCAGAAACCACCACTGAATGAAGTTTTATTTTATCCATTTGTCTACCAAATCCTGGTTGTCATCAATCCATTTTTTGGCGCCTTTTTCAGGGTTTTTATCATATTCTTCCATGACATTCATCAAATCACTTAGTTGTTCGTGTGTCATATTCCATTGATCAAACCATTTTGTAACCTCAGGATAATCCTCTTCAAATCCTTCACGCGAGAACCAGTACATTTTATCCGGATCGCCGTACACATTTTTAGGATCATCCAAGAACTTCAAATCCCAGCGTGCGAAAGCCCAATGAGGTTGCCATAGAGTAGTGACGATTGGGTCCTCAGCTTCATAACTTTTCTTTAATTCTGCGGACATAGCAGCATCCGAACTCTCAACTAATTTAAAATCAAGATCATATTCATCTATGACTTCCTCGGTCAAGCCCATGATACTTGAACCAGGTTCGATACCTATAATTTGATTATGAAACGCTTCTTTATGTTCATTCAATTCTTCAATACTATCAATATCTACGTATTTAGGGACTGCTAAACCGAGTGTAGTATCTTCATACCATGACTTATGCTGTACAATGCTGTCATGATATTTGTCAACATAGGGCTTGTCTGTATGTGGAAGCCAAACCTCTACATTTACATCTAAATCCCCCTCGGCAAGGGAAGTAAACAATGGTCCTTTTTCAGTTTGAATAAGTTCAACCTGATACCCCTGGTCCTCTAAAATGAGCTTCCATATATTAACTTCTGCAATTGTTTCTGAGAAGTTATTGTAGCCAATTTTGATGGTGGCCTTATCTGCCGCCTCTTTGTCCTTAGTAGATGAACTGCAACCGGTGATAAATACAGAAAACGTTAATATAAATGCAATCCATAGAACTCTTTTTAACATTTTTACACCTCTCTAGTATTTCTTGTTGTTTTTTCATATAAATAAATCAATATAGGAAGGGGTTCCAGACACAAACGGACCCCCTTCTTAGCATGCAGCAAAGTGAAACGGATTAATTTGAACATATGTGAATTAAGTTTAACACAGTCCGTTTTATAGTCTAGCTCCGAAAAAACGGTTGAAACGGATTGGTAGTTTGGATTTAGACGATTAAAGTAGTTTATCGCGGTATGCATAGAATTTCCTGCTTTTTCATGGATTTTCACTATTTGTCTTCTTACCGAGCTGTCGCTTGGTGACCTTGATTTTGAGGTAACGTTCTATAAACCAAGAACGTTACCTCAAAATTAGGGTATCCTTTTAAAGGAAATGACCCAAATGGCTAGGAGAAGTAAGACATGGAATAAACATAAAGAAAAAAAGCGATAAAAAGCCAATTATTTTGTAAGAAATGTAGTGAATGCCGTTAAAGCGAATAGGAATCAAAAAGAGCAACCCAACTCCTTAACATTTTAGGACGAAAGGGATTACTTTTTTGTGAAACTGTGATAATTTCAATACGGTAAAAGATGATATAATAAATTATGGTCATATGCTGGATTATAATAAAATAAGAGCCTAAGATGCCATAGAATATACTAATCGTACGGAAAGCTTATGAAATTATCATTAGGGAGGAGCAGTAGCCGTGAATATAGCGTTAACCCAACAAGCGATTATGAAATTATGCGGGACCGTCTCCTTCCAAAAAGGTAAGACGTTTTATCAGTCAAATAAAGTGAAATTTAAACATATCAGCCCTAATCACTGTGAGGCAACGGTTACAGGAAGAGAAGATTTTTATGTTACCGTTGAAGCGGATGTGTCTGGCACATTTGGGGTGCGAACATCATGTAGTTGTCCAAAGCTCGCTTCCGTGAAACAAGAATGTCAGCATGTAGCTGCTGTTTTATTGGCACTATCTAAACAGCAGCAGATAGAGACTTCCTCCAAGGAACTGCAAACCGATTCCACACTAACTCAAGGATTGCTCAATTTGTTTGACCGGAACAAGAGAAACTATCCAAGCAGATGCCAGCCCCATTTTGAAACAAGACAGTTGCTGGAGGTTGTATTCCTTTGTAAAGCGGTCGCCGTGGACCAGACACGGCATATGTTAAGCATGGAAATGATAATTGGATCGGATCAAGTACGCCATATTCGTGATTTTCTAGAAGATGTTAAAATGGCTGCTCCGCATACTATTTCAACTGATTTCATCTATGATCCGAAGGCGTATTGTTTTCAGAGTAAAACGGATGATGTTATTCAACAGCTTATCCAGGTGATGAATGATGAAAAGGTATATGCTGACGCTGACACACGAGCGAATGGATTGAATAACGATGTTGGCAATCATACACTACTTATTCCACCGTCCTCATGGAAAAAGCTTGTACCATTACTATCAAACGCTCCCTTTGTAAAAATGCTGGATGATGGGAAAATCGTTGATGGCCTTCATGTGGTTGATGAGAAACTTCCATTACAATTTATTTTTTCTGACGGACAGAGCGGTGGCTATCAACTACACATACAGGGAATCAATCAGATCAAGCTAATGCAAGACTATCAAATGGTATTGTACGCAGGAAAATTAATTCGTTTGGAAGAAGACAAGTGCAAGCGACTTGATGAATTAAAGCAGATGCTAACAGTCTCAGCCTCCCGTTCTATTTCGATCCCTAAACAACAGATGCCCTATTTTTTGGAAAAGGTAGTGCCCGGCTTGAAGAATCTGGGTGATGTTACGCTGCCGTTATCCATATCACAGCATCTTATGAAGACACCACTAGCTGCCAAGCTGTATTTGGATCGTGTTAATAACCGGCTGCTGGCGAGTTTGGAATTTCATTATGAAGGTATGGTGATTAATCCGCTGCAAATACAGAATGTGCTTACAAGTCCTGTGCTGATAAGGGATATGGAAAAAGAGGAAGCCATTTTGCAACGAATGAGAGATAGTAAATTTACGCAAACCGAATCAGGTTACTATATCCATAATGAAGCATTGGAATATGAATTTTTGTATCATCGGCTCCCTGAATTGGAACAGCTGGTACAAGTCTATGCAACAACTGCGGTGAGGAATCGGGTGTTAAAAGAAAAAACACACCCACGGATTCGGGTACGGATGAAACGAGAGCGAATCAATTGGCTGGAATTTACCTTTGAAATGGAAGGCATTGCGGATAACGAGATTAAAGAAATTCTCAAGGCATTGGAGCAGAGGCGGAAGTATTACCGCTTAAACAGTGGATCACTCCTGTCATTGGAAACAAGAGAGATTGAGGAAATTAATCGTTTCCTGCGTGTAGCACCAGCACAGGAGGTTGATTGGGAAAGCGGGTTGAATCTACCAGTTCTGGAAGGATTCCGATTGTTGGATGTAACTAGTGATACGGAGGTCTTTGCGTTTGAGCAATCTTTTCGTCAGTTTTGGGCGGATATTCAGCAGCCGGACAAGCTGGCATTTGACGTTCCAGCAAACCTTGTACCTATCTTACATGACTATCAAAAACATGGATTCCGATGGATGAAGTCGCTTGCCAGTCATGGTTTTGGTGGCATACTTGCAGATGATATGGGACTTGGCAAAACCTTGCAAAGTATTGCCTTTATCTTATCTAATCTTACTGAAATAAGGAAACAGAAACAGCCTGTACTGATTGTTTGCCCGTCTTCATTGACGTACAACTGGCTCAGTGAAATAACTCAATTTGCTAAGACGTTGAAAACGGTGATCGTCGATGGCAATCAAGCGGCACGAATAGCATTGCAAAAGGATACGATGGACAAAGATGTGGTGATTACCTCCTATCCGCTATTGCGTATGGATGTACAGTGGTATGAAAAACAAACCTTTCATACCGTGTTTTTCGATGAGGCACAGGCCTTTAAAAACCCTGTCACGCAAACGGCAAGAGCAGTGAAAAAGATCAAAGCAAAGCATTATTTTGCACTCACAGGCACACCAATTGAAAATTCATTGGAAGAGCTGTGGTCCATTTTCCACGTTGTTTTTCCCGAGTTATTTCAAGGATTAAAGGAGTACAGCAACCTTCCACGGAAAAAGATTATCCGACGAATCCGACCATTTTTATTGCGCAGGACGAAAGCGGATGTACTGTCTGAGCTGCCTGAAAAAATTGATTCAGAGGAATCTGCTGAGTTATTGCCGGAGCAGAAGAAATTGTATGCTGCTTATCTAGCCAAATTGCGACATGATACATTAAAACATCTGGACAAAGATACATTTCGTAAAAACCGTATTAGGATCCTTGCCGGGCTTACCCGTCTACGGCAGATTTGTTGTCATCCGGCATTGTTTGTTGATGGATTTCAAGGGAGTTCAGCAAAATTTGAACAACTACTAGAGATTTTAGATGAGTCCCAGATGTCAGGAAGAAGGGTATTGGTCTTTTCTCAGTTTACGGAAATGTTAAAGCTTATTGGTAAAGAATTGACAGTACGGGGGATGCCGTTTTTCTATTTGGATGGACATACGCCCTCCGAAGAGCGGATGGTAAGGTGTGATCGATTTAATGACGGTGAACGAAATCTATTTCTCATTTCCTTAAAAGCAGGGGGCACTGGCTTAAATCTGACGGGGGCGGACACGGTTATTCTTTATGATAACTGGTGGAATCCTGCTGTCGAGGAACAAGCAGCTGACCGAGCCCATCGAATTGGTCAGACCAAACCGGTACAGGTTATCAAGCTGGTTGCCCGTGGTACCATAGAGGAAAAAATGAATGATCTGCAAGAAAAAAAGCGGCATCTCATTAAGGAAGTAATTGAAGCACAGGACGGGTTGGCACAGACATTGACGGAAGAAGATATTCGGGATTTGTTGGGAGTGTGAAGGGACAAGGGATGGTTCTTTTGCCCCTTCATAATTTTCGAACGGTAGGTAGGCGTATCATTTCAACAGTTGGGTTCTATGGGCATACTCGATTCACAGAAGAGTGTATTCATTCATTTTTGCTCCCTCTGCTTTGCCTTTGTTCGAACCCCTGCAAAGCAAGCAATAAGAAATGAGCCAATTATGCCGGCAATCAAGTCGGTCATCGTATCGAAATTTCCACCACCCTGCATCGTCGTCTGAAAGAACTGATCACTGCTGAATTCATATACTTCCCATAAAACGCCACCGAGCGCGGAGAATCCAAGGATAAATAGAAATACGAACCAAGCTGAAATGGCATTACCAGCGTTGCGCCGAATGAGCCGTTCATATAAGGCGATTGCTGTAAAAGCAAGCATTCCACCGCTGATAAAATGAATGAATGTATCCCACCATCCTAATCCATACCATTCCTGGATGGAACCAAGGTACTGTGAGCCAAATAAGAAAGCGATATAAGAAATGATAAGGGACAGGTTAAATTTTAGTTTGAAAATAAGTACCAACAGCAAGGGAATAATACCACAAACAGTCCCGCCAATACCTACCATGGCTTTTTTTATTTCGTCGTCATTAAAATAATACACCGCCAGTACGGCCATGAAAAGGCTATAGAGTAAACATATCGCAATGACAATTTTACGTTTCAATGGATCACCTCGTGACAGGATGCTGCTATCATCTGCTTTATGTATAAAATACCCAACTTTACATGAATTCATGTACGAATACTGCAAGCGCTCCCAGCTGTAATAAGAATTTGATCTGCCTAATAATAAAGTAGATGAACGGCAAACCTCCATATGCCCCTATATAAAAAGGGCCCCCGTCGCATGCAAGGAACCCTTTTTTTCTACGCTACCTTAAGATCCGTTTCAATCTTAGCCGCTTTATTCTGTTTTGATTTCCAGAAGAACCAAATGGTAAAGGCCACGGTAAGGATTAATCCGCCAATGTGGGACACATTCATTGGAAGCTGGAAGCCAATTTGTGCATTTAGGATATAGACAAACACCATATCGGTAATAAAAAGCGCCGGTATAAGGGAGATCCAGTATTGTTTCCCCTTAACAAGTAAATACATGGTTGCTATCCAAAGTGCCAGCGCTGCAGTTGTTTGGTTTGCCCAAGAGAAATAGCGCCACAAAATATTAAAGTCAACCTGCGTTAGAATGATAGAAACGACAAATAAAGGAATAGCAATGATCAAACGGTTTACCATCTTCTTCTGACCGAAATGAATATAATCTGCTATGACGGAACGTGCTGCACGAAACGCTGTATCACCAGATGTGATAGGAAGAACGATAACAGCCAGTACGGCGATAGTTCCACCGAATGCGCCAAGCAATCGTATCGATACGTCATTGACAACAGCTGATGGCGTGCCTGCATTAATCATATCGTTAAGTGTGTTTCCATCAAAAAGACTCATCGAAGCAGCAGCCCAAATCATCGCAATAACAGCCTCGGCAATCATCATTCCATAAAAAATGTAACGGCCTTGGGACTCGTTCTTCACAGTACGAGAAATAATAGGTGACTGTGTTGCATGGAAACCAGATAACGCTCCACAAGTGATCGTTAAAAATAAGATAGGAAAAATCGATAGTTTATCCGGATGCATATTTTTCAGTGACAGCTCAGGAATCGACGAACCATAGCCGGAAGTAAACATGGTAATTCCAACGCCAAGTGTACCGACGATAAGAATAACACCTAAGACAGGATATATTTTACCAATGATCTTATCAATCGGTAAGATAGTAGATAAAAGGAAATAAAGAAAAATAACGCCAGTAATAATCCATAATGCAATCTTGCCATCTACTAAAACGTGAAGTAACGATCCAGATGTTGTGGCGAAAACCGTTCCTACTAATAAGAGTAGCAGCAATGCAAAGGCATTCACAATATGCTTTGAAAAATTCCCCAGAAATTTACCAGCGAGTTCTGGTATATGTGCCCCTTTATTTCGAATGGAAATCATGCCTGTTAAATAGTCATGCACGCCACCAGCAAAAATGGCACCCAGGACAATCCAAAGAAAGGCAGCAGGACCAAATAATGCTCCCATAATCGGTCCGAATATAGGGCCAGTTCCCGCGATATTAAGCAATTGAATCATCGCATTGCTCTGTTTTTTCATTGGAACATAATCGACGCCATCCTGATTGGCGTATGCAGGTGTTTTACGAGAATTATCGCTTCCAAATACTTTTTCGACAAATTTTCCATATGTGAAATACGCAATAATTAATATAATAACAGATATGAAAAAGGTTATCATGATGTGTTCCCCCTGTGATGTGTGTTGAAATCGCTTGCATTAGTATTCTATCATAAAGGGGGATGTATGTCACTTCTTGGACACATTTTGACGAATTTTGTCGAAAGCGCTGTTTATTTCTATCATCACACCATTTTTTCACGCTAAGCATGACCTTTTTTTATATTCTTCGTTAGTGTTCCTTTCCATGTCCCATATTTTTGTCTGAATTGCTTATAAAGGTATTGGCATGGAAATTGCATAAATAATGGGGAGGAGTGATGGTATGAAATTTGATAGCTTAACAATTGGTCAAACCTTCAAATCAGGATTCTATAAGGTGACCAAGGAAGAAATTATTACATTTGCATCCCAATATGATCCGCAATATATGCACATCGATGCAAATAAGGCAGAACAAGGTATCTTTAAAGGAATCATAGCTTCGGGCTTACTTACCTTGAGCCTTTCTTTTAAATTGTGGGTCGAATTAGAGGTGTTAGGCGATGATGTCGTTGCTGGAACCGGGATCAATAACCTGGAGTTTTCTAAACCTGTGTATCCTGAAGATGTATTATGTGTAACTGCAACAATCATTGATAAAAAGGAAAGAAAACGTTCCGGTGAAGTCACGATATTACTTTCAACCAAAAATGGTGGAGATGTGCAGGTGCTGAAAGCAGAAATGACTGCATTGGTATCAAAATAATTATAAATGAAGAAAGGGGTAATATAATGGAGTATCAAACAATTGTCTATGAAAAGAAAGAAGAGAAGGCATGGATTTATTTCAATCGACCGGAGGAAATGAATTCCTTGTCAAAAATGATGGTAAACGAATTACTTCTTGTTCTGGAGGAAGTGGAACGGGATGATTCCGTTCGAGTGGTTATATTGTCCGGGAAAGGGAGAGCTTTCTGTGCTGGGGCTGATTTAAAGGAGCTTTTAACAGATTTAGACAAAGCTCCCGATGGACATAAAGGGTTACTGGATTTTGCGGGTGACCTTTTTGAAAAACTAAACTACTTATCTAAGCCATTGATCGCTGTATTAAATGGAGTGACCTTGGCAGGTGGCCTGGAAATCGCGATGACGGCAGATATTGTTATTGCTTCTGAAAAGGCCAAAATTGGAGATGCACATGCTAACTTTGGTGTGCTTCCTGGTGGGGGTGGGGCGGTTAGACTTCCGCGGAAAATAGGAATTAATCGAGCAAAGTACTTATTATTTACGGGGGAATTTATAACTGCCAAGGAAATGAAGGAATATGGGATAGTAAATGAAGTTGTACACGCGGAAAAGCTTTTGGAAGCAACACAAGAATTAGCGGATAAAATAGCTTCCAAAAGTCCATTGGTTTTAAGAGAAATGAAAAAACTTGTCAGAGATGGTGTAGAACAGCCGCTTAATATTGCATTGAAGCAGGAATTGCTGACGTTAAAAAATCATACGCAATCATATGATTTCCATGAGGGATTAGCGGCCTTTACCGAAAAGAGAAAGCCGAAATTCAAGGGATATTAGTTAGAACCAGAAAAAGAGGCTGTCATGAGCAGCCTTTTTTAATTGATGAAAAAGACGATCTCTCACAAATGCTTTATGCTTTGACCCGGGTTAGTAAACCAAATTGCTTTAATAACGTTAATCTATTCCATATCTTTTTATCTTTTTATAAAGCCATGGTCTGCTTATACCAAGTAACTTACTGGCCTTTGTTTTGTTTCCCTTGGTTTCTCTTAATGCCGAAATGATCATATCTTTTTCCGTTGAATGCATCATTTCTTTATAGGTTGAGGAAGTTTCCTCAGGTGGTGGAGTTTTTGATTTATTTTCACGGGTAAAGGAAGGGATTACATCAACATCAATATAATCACCATTCCTTAGGTTTGCTGCCCTTTCCAGCGTGTTTTCCAATTCACGCACATTTCCTGGCCATGAATGTCGCATAAGTTTTATCAATGCAAGATGTGTAATGCCCTTGATATAAAACCCCTTATCGTTCAACCGTTGAATGATTAATTGAATAATGTTCGGCAGATCTTCTATTCGTTCCCTTAAGGGTGGGATGGTTAACCGCATAATATTCAACCGATAGTATAAATCCTCTCTAAATCTCCCGTCTTCAACCAATTGTTCAAGTTTTTGGTTTGTGGCGGCAATAATTTTTGTGTTTAAATAGATAGTCTTGGAACTTCCAATTGGCTGAAATTCCTTTTCTTGCAGCACGCGCAAAATTTTGGTTTGAAGTGGCAATGGCATGTCCCCGATTTCATCTAAAAAGATTGTTCCATTTTGGGCGAGTTCAAATTTTCCTTTCATACCACCTTTTTTTGCCCCAGTAAAGGCTCCACTTTCGTAACCAAAAAACTCTGATTCCAGCAGGTCTGGAGGGATAGCCGCACAATTTACTTGGACAAAAGATCCTGGTCGACTAGAGGCAACATGTATACCATGAGCAAATAACTCCTTGCCTGTGCCGCTTTCGCCAGTAATTAAGACGGTGGACATACTTTTCGAGGCAAGCATTGCTTCCTGTTTTACTTGACGCAATTCATTTGATTCACCTGCAATATCAAACAGTGTATATTTGGTTCCTTTTTGTTCACGGATTTCACTTTTATAGGCAGATACTTGCTTTTCCAGCATTCTTACTTTCGATAAAGCCTCATGCAAATGTGTTAAGCCGCGGTAAGTTAATCTGCATATACCACTAATCGTCTCACCGTTTTCTTTAATGGGTACAAACGACACGAGACATTGCTGATCCGCTATGATTTGTGGCGTGTTGTTAATGCTGACGCCGTTATTTATCATATTTTCAATATCCAGTTCAGGAAACAAATCAGTGGTGGAGCGATTCAATACATCATTATTTTTCATATTAAACAGATCTGAAAAACTGTTGTTAACCATTGTTACTTCTGCCTTTTCATTCACAAGAATAATGGCATCATTGGCAAATTCAGTCACGGAGACTAATTGACTATAAGCAAGACTGTATGAGGAAAGTAATTGTTGTGTCGAAATGATTCCGATTGGTTCCAAATCGTTATTAACAACTGGCGCATGACCAATATTATGTTTCAATAACAACTGTCTTGTATTGTCAATTGTATCGGTTGGATATATAAAGATTGGCTTAGTGTTATAGACCTGGTCAATGGTTATATCAAAGGATGGCTGTGTCACTAACAATTGAAACAATTTATTTTTTGTAATGATACCAATCAACTTATTGGTATCATTAACAACTGGCAGCATATTGGAGTTCGAATTTAGAAACAGCGGTAGTGTATCCTGTAACGTTGTGCCGGCAGTACAGTTGACAAATTTTGTTGTCATGATTTCTGAAATTAGCAATTGAGTTCCTCCCCTAATCGTATTCCATATAGTTAGTATATCATGTATTTTGTAAACGTTAACAACAGATTGTTAATTATTGTTACAATTTACTGTAAATTGTTAACTATCGTTTACATATGAATAAATATTTTCCGCATGCCTAAAGAAAATTTAGTTGGCATGGAATTTGCAATACATATCTATGAAATAGGATGGAGGGAAGTAGATGAACCAACCTTTAGCAATTCATGAAGAGGTTACGTTATTTAAAAAATCAATTGAGGCGTTTGCCAAAAGAGAAATCGAGGACAATTACAGCAAATGGGAGAACGAAGGAATGATCCCCAGGGAACTTTGGAGAAAATTGGGTGATGCGGGTTTCCTATGTGTTGATATTCCGGTGAAATATGGCGGTTTAGGGGCGCCACTACAGTTTTCAACAATTATTATCGATGAATTTAGCAGACTTGGTTATAGTACAGTTGCGGGAAATATATCGGTTCATTCCAATATTATTGCCCATTACATTCTAAACTCGGGAAATGAAGAACAAAAAACGCATTATTTACCGAAAATGGCCACGGGTGAATATGTCAGTGCGATGGCCATGACCGAGCCTGGTGCTGGAAGTGATTTGCAAGGGATTAAAACATCGGCAGTTAAAGATGACGTTACTGGTGAGTATATTATTAACGGCTCTAAAACATTCATTTCAAATGGACAACATTTTGATTTTGTTGTTGTTGTAGCCAGAACAAACAAAGATGTTCCGGCTTCCAAAGGAATAACCCTATTTATTGTGGGTGCAGATACACCCGGGTTGGTAAAAGGCAAGAATTTAAGAAAGATCGGTCTTCATTCTGCTGATACTTCCGAGCTGTTTTTTGAGGGAGTAACCGTCCCCGCTGGTCAAATACTGGGAGAGATAGATCATGGATTTATTACGTTGATGAATGAATTACCGCGAGAAAGAACGACACTTGCTGTTGGTGCATGTGGTGCCATGGAAGGTGCACTGGAAATCACGATTAAATACCTTCATGAACGGGAAGCATTCGGAAAACCTCTAAGTAGTCTTCAAGTAATTCGTCACAAGATTGCTGAGATGACAATGGAGGCCAAGGTGAACCGGGCTTATGTCAATCAATGTCTGCAACAACTTGAAAACGGACAGCTGTCTACTGCGGATGCCAGTATCGCCAAATTATCAACAACAGAAGCGCAGGGTAGAATTGTCGATGGTTGCTTACAGTTATTTGGCGGATACGGTTATATGGAGGAATATCCAATATCAAGGGCATTTACTGATGCAAGGATACAACGAATATACGGCGGGACATCTGAAATTATGAAAGAAATCATTAGCAAAGACCTTTTGGGAAAGTAGAGGTAATGAGATGGGAATGTTATCAGGTTTGAAGGTGTTGGATTTCACTACGTTATTACCTGGTCCTTTTGCAACAATGATGCTTGCGGATATGGGGGCCGATGTGGTTAAGGTAGAGTCCCCGCATCGTGAGGATATAACGAAACACCTAATACCAAAGGATGGAGATGTTTCGGCAGCGTTTGGTCACCTTCATCGTTCCAAAAGGTCAATTGCTTTAGATTTGAAGCAGGAGGAAGCAAAGGAAATTGTCTATCAACTGATACAAGCGTATGACATTGTCATTGAACAGTTTCGGCCGGGTGTGATGGACCGGCTGGGAATTGGTTATGAAAAGCTAAAAGAGATCAATCCAAAAGTTATTTTCTGTTCCATTACAGGCTACGGACAGACGGGGCCGCTAAGGGATAAGGCGGGGCATGATATTAATTACTTGTCATTAGCAGGGGCAGCCGGCTATTCCTCCAGAAAAAATCAGGCACCGGTTCCATCTGGTATTCAAGTCGCTGATATTGGAGGCGGTTCCATGCCGGCGGTGATTGGTATTCTAGCTGCTGTTTACCATCGCGAACAAACAAACGAAGGGCAGTATATGGATCTGAGCATTACGGATACCGTTTTTTCGCTAAACGCCATGTATGGTTCCGGGTACCTTGTCGGAGGTGAAGAGCCAGAAGCGGAATCCCTATTATTAAACGGGGGATCGTTTTATGACTATTATGAGACCAAGGATCAACGGTACTTTTCGGTTGGCAGCCTAGAACCAAAATTTAAATTAAGATTATGTGAATTAATTGGTGATGAACAGCTAAACAAGCTTCGTGCAAGTACTGATTCAGAAGATCAGCAGGAGTTTAAGGAAACATTACGAAACTCCTTTAAACAGCGAACGTTTGATGAGTGGCTAACATTGATTGATGATGATTTTGACGGATGTGTAGAGCCTGTTTTGAAGTTTTCGGAATCAGTTCAGCATCCACAAATGAAGGCGCGTGAAATGGTTGTCCCTGTGCCGAAAACGGAGGGTGGGGTACAACAGCAAATTGCTTTTCCAATCAAGTTTTCCACCGAACCAGCTTCGTATCGTTTTACGGGTGTACAAACTGGAAAACATACGAAAGAAGTTTTGGAAGAGGCCGGATACAGCAAGGCAAAAATGGAGGCATTAATGGAGAAAGGGACTTTTGGCGAACTAGTAAATAAACAAGGGGATGAAAGCGTATGAATTTAAAAGATAAAGTAGCTATTGTTACTGGAGGAGCATCCGGTTTAGGGCTGGCAACAGTTGAAAGACTTATAGAAAAAGGAGCCAAGACTATTATTTTTGACCTAAACGAGACAAAAGCAAAGGAGGCAGTTGAACGATTAGGTGCCTATGTTTCGTATGCAATTGTGAACGTATCCGATGAGGCATCCGTAAAAAAAGGAATTGAAGTTGCAATGGAAACATTTGGTGCAATTCACATCTGTGTAAACTGTGCGGGTGTTGGTACACCGGGTAAAACAATTGGTAAAAAAGGTGTATTGCCGCTGGAGGATTTTAATAAGGTTGTAGGGATTAACCTAATTGGCACATTTAATGTATTACGATTAGCGGCAAATGAGATGAAAAATAATGAACCATTAACAGACTCGGGTGAGCGGGGTGTTGTTGTGAATACAGCTTCTGTAGCGGCATTTGAGGGCCAAATGGGGCAGGCGGCTTACGGGGCAAGTAAAGCCGGTGTAGCAGGGATGACATTGCCTGTTACGCGCGATTTGTCAGGTTTTGGCATCCGTGTGAATACCATTGCACCTGGTTTGTTTATGACTCCAATGTCAGATACGTTGTCTGAAAAAGTGATCCAGAAACTATCAGAAAGTGTAGAATTCCCAAAACGGTTGGGCGAACCAAGCGAGTTTGCGGAACTGGCAACTTTTATGATGGAACATGAATACTTAAATGGAGAAGTTATTCGTTTAGACGGTGGCATTCGTATGGCACCAAGATAGAAAAACAAGTAATCCATAAAAAATTAACGGGAGGTCTTATTATGACAAACCAAGCAAATGTAATTGGCGTAAGTATGGTGAAGTTTGAGAAGCCAGGTAGGAATGAACCGTATGAAATGATGGCTTCAAAGGCAATCACTGGTGCTTTAGCTGATGCAGGTATTTCTTTATCAGATGTTCAGCAAGCTTATGCCAGCTATGTGTATGGGGATAGTACGTGTGGTCAAACAGCCCTTTATCAAGTAGGGATGACTGGTATCCCTATTATAAACGTGAACAATAATTGCTCTTCGGGATCAACAGCGCTATACATGGCCCGCCAGGCAGTAGAATCTGGGGCGAGTGATTGTGTGCTTGCATTCGGATTTGAAGAAATGAAACCCGGCGCTTTGGGTGAACATTGGTCTGATCGAACATCGCCATTTCAATGGATTTATCATCAGTTTGATCAATTAAATAACGATTTGCCAGATGGTCCAGTCGCACTTAAGGTATTTGGAGCAGCAGGAAAAGAATATTTGGAAAAATACGGGGTGACATCGGATATCTACGGAAAAGTGGCAGTGAAATCCCGGCAGCATGCGATAAATAACCCATATTCCCTGTTTACAAAGGAAATTCAATTAGATGAGGTAATGAATTCTCCTGAAGTCTACCCGGGATTAAAACGATTAATGGCATGCCCGCCAACATGTGGTGCAGCAGCGGTTGTTGTTTGCAGTGATCAATTTGCAAAAGAACATAATATCAAGAAGACGGTAAAAATTGTTGCCCAGTCCATGACAACCGATAAACCAGATACCTACGAAGATAATCTCCGTTTGGTCGGATATGGCATGACAGTTCGTGCAGCTAAAGAGGTTTATGAAAAAGCTGGCATAGGCCCAGAAGATGTCGATGTCGTAGAACTACATGATTGCTTCACACCAAACGAAGTCATTACGTATGAAGGATTGGGGCTTTGTGCGGAAGGTGAGGCGGAAAAACTCATCAACGATAAAGACAATACGTACGGTGGAAAATATGTCATTAATCCATCGGGAGGATTAATGTCAAAGGGACATCCACTTGGAGCGACTGGCTTGGCACAATGTACGGAATTGGTTTGGCACCTACGAGGGGATGCCGGGGAACGGCAGGTTCAAGGTGCAAAAGTAGCACTTCAGCATAATGTAGGTCTTGGCGGTGCCTGCGTGGTAACAGCGTATCAAAAAGCTTAAATCGAAAACCAGGGGGAGTAATTATGTATTGGAGCTATGAATATATTATTAATAAATATGCACCCGAAGTCAAAGATAAATGGACTGTAAAAGAAATTGTAGAGGCTACTGAACATTTAGGTGATAAAGTGTATCTAGTTTATGCACCTACTGGCAGAGAGTACACCTATAGGGAATCTAATGAAATTGCTAATAAGTATGCACATTCTTTTGCACGACTTGGATTGAAAAAGGGAGATAGGGTGGGTATCTATTTACCTAACTCCCCTGAATATATTTTTGTTCTCTTTGCCTTAGCAAAACTAGGTTTGATACAAGTGCCAATCAATCCGGATTTTCAAGATAAAGAAATCACCTATATGGTTAATAGTGCAGAAATTAAAACGATTATTACAAGTACTGAAATTGACCAGTTTGGAATACTAAATAAAGTTGAACGGGAAACAGACTATATTAAGAATATCATCTATGTAGATGCTATTGAAAATAAAGGTTTTAAAAAGAAGAACTTATTTTCCTTAATAGAATTATCTAAAGAAGCTTCCGACAAAAATCCAGACGTTGAGGTTACAGGTTCTGATCCCATTTATATTATGTTTACCTCTGGAACAACAGGTCCCCCTAAAGGTGCGATTACAAGTAATAAGACTGCTATTTATGCAGCCTTAATGATGGGGGCTACGAATAATAAAGATTATAGAAATTATACTTGTCTGCCCCTTTTTCATGCGAATGCACAATGCTATTCGACATTTGGTATGAGAGCCCTAGGTGGAACATTAGTTTTAGATAAAAAATTCAGTGCATCAAATTTCTTTAATCAAATCAATAAGTATAAAGTAGATACATTCAATACTATCGGAGGAATGATGCAAATATTAGATTCGATCTATTCAACAGAGAATGTTCCAACGCACTCAGCAAAATCTGTATTTGTGGGGGGAACATCTAAAGACTTATGGGAACGCTTTGAAAATAAGTTCAACATCATCATAAATGAAGCCTATTCGATGACGGAATTTCCAGCAGGAATGCAAAACATACATCCTGACAAAAAAGAAAGAAGAGTTGGCTCTTGTGGAAAGCCATTGTTTGAGGACTTAGAAAAAGCTGTAAAAATAGTTGATGCGAATAATAATGAAATCAAAGTGGGAACTGGTGAACTGTTAGTAAAAGGGGAAGATTTCTTAACCCTTGGCTATTGGAATAATCCTGATGCCACAAAAAATGCATACGCTGCTGATGGATGGTTCAAAACGGGGGATATTTTAAGAGTTGATGAGGATGGTTACTACTATTTTGTTGATCGAAATAAGTTCATGATTCGGGTCGGTGGAGAAAATATATCAGCATTTGAAATAGAAGAGGTGATCAATAGTCATCCTAACGTCAAACAATGCGCAGCTATTCCAGTTGATGACATATATAAAGGTGAGGAAATTAAAGTGTTTATCATTCCACAAGATGATATTCAAGAGATGAATTTTAAAGATATTGTGGAATTTTGCTTTGATAAATTGGCTTATCACAAAACTCCACGCTATTTTGAATTGGTAGATGACTTACCTAGAACGCCAACACAAAAGCTTCAAAAGCATCCTTTAAAAGAGCAAGAGAAATCTAGAAAACATCACGGATGGGACCGAAATATAGAATTTGCGAACTGGAAATCACTAGTATTTAAACATTAAAAGGTGGCTGTTACTGAAAATGGAGAATAAGTTATTACACAATAAGGTTGCAATAATTACCGGTTCTGGAAGAGGTGTGGGAAGGGAAACGGCCCTCCTTTTTGCAGAAAATGGAGCAAAAATTGTCATCACAGATATTGATGAATCACCTGCCATGGAAGTCCAAGAGGAAATTATTAAAAATGGCGGCGAGGCAATAATTGTTTGTGGAGATATTACAAAGGAAGGCTGTCCAAAGAGGATAATTTCGGAAACAATCTCTCATTTTGGCAAAGTTGATATTTTAGTAAATAATGCGGGTTACACCATGGATAGTCTTATTCATAAAATGACAGACAACCAGTTTCAAAAAATGCTAGACATTCATTTAACAACACCATTTAAACTAATTCGTGAGGCTGCACCGTATATGAGAGAACGTGCGATTGAAGAAAAAGAAAAGGGGGTAGTGAACTATCGAAAAATTATTAATGTCTCTTCTGTTGCGGGAATAGCCGGAAATGTTGGCCAAGCAAATTATGCTTCAGCTAAAGCCGGTGTTATTGGTCTTACAAAAGTAGTTGCTCAGGAGTGGGGAAGATTCAATATTAATTCCAATGCAGTAGCGTTTGGACTTATTGAAACGAGGTTGACTCTTCCAAAGGAACAAGAAAATGAATTAAATGGTGAGAGAGTGGGAATTCCAGAGAAAATCCTTCAAAAGTTTGTCGATAAAATTCCCCAGAAACGCGCTGGTGAAGCCCGGGAGGCTGCAGAAGGTATATTATATCTAGCTTCTCCACTATCTAATTATGTAAATGGGCAAGTTCTACAGGTAAATGGCGGGTTTTATATGTAATTTGAGGAGCTAAAGAAATGCAAAGTTAGCATAAAAAGGAGGATTATCATAATGAATATCGTCCAGGTATTAGAAGGTAACGTATTAAGGCATCCAAATAAAGAAGCTTTGCTTTACGAAGACCGTCTTTACACATATAGCCAATTTAATAGCACCGTTAATCAATTGGCGAATGGTTTAATCCAGCGAGGTGTCGAAAAGGGTGATAAAGTTGCATTAATGATGAGGAACTCCGATTATTTCGCTATCGCTTATTTTGCACTTGCTAAAATCGGCGCAGTTGTTGTACCGATGAATTTTAGACTGTTGTATAAAGAACTTGCATATATTATGGATGATTCGGACAGCAAACACGTCATTACTGATCATGAATTTGAAGACGAAATAATTCAAGCAATTAATGAAATCCCTATAAAAAATCTAATCTCAATTCCGCAAACGAAAAGCCCGGGATTCGTGTCATTTACTGACATTTTAGTAGATAATTGTGCCAATCCCGATGTTGAAATTTTGGATACAGATGATTTGCAAATTATGTATACTTCCGGTACAACAGGTAGACCCAAAGGTGCGCTTTTTGACCATGAAAGGATTAAATATGTCACGTTACAATTAACGATTACTTTAGGTTATCACCCGCGGGAAAGATGGTTACACTTTGCACCTCTTTTTCATGGTGCACAATTACTCATATGTTTGGTACCACAATTGTATGTTGGTGGTTTCGGTATCATTTACAGGGAATTTGATCCAAAGTCAATTCTTGAAGATATAGGAAAAAATAAAATCACGGCTATGCTGGGGGTTCCGATGATGTATAAGGCTTTTCTCCAGGTACCTAAGGAAATGGGCTTTGATTTTTCTTCGGTAGACAAATTTCTGTATGGAGCAGCCCCGATCTCACAAGATGTTGTCAAAAGCTGTATTGACTACTTTGGTGCTAACAAATTTTATAGTTTATGCGGCCAAACAGAATCTGGCCCGACAGGTATTGTGTTATTTCCGAAAGACCATGAACAGCATGCAGGTATGTCTGGAAAAGAACCCATAATGTTTACATTGACCGATATTGTAACTGCCAACGGTGAACCAGCCAAGGCTGGAGAGGTGGGGGAGTTGATCTTTAAAGCCCCATCTGTTATGAAAGGTTATTATAAAAACCCGGAAGCCACTTGCGAAACCATACGGAATGGTTGGCTATATTCAGGGGATTTAGCGGTTAGAGACGAGGAAGGTTACATTTTATTGGTTGACCGAAATAAAGATATGATTATATCAGGTGGTGAAAACATTTACTCGGTTGAAGTGGAAAATACGATCGGAACACATCCCAACGTTGCGGATGTAGCAATTATCGGTACTCCGGATCCAAAATGGGGTGAGCTGGTGACTGCAGTGGTCGTTAAGAAAGAAAACGCGGCATTAACGGAAGAAGAGGTTATTGCATTTACAAAACAAAATATTGCAAGTTATAAATCTCCAAAGAGGGTCATATTTAAAGACAGTTTGCCACGAAATGCATCCGGCAAGCTGATGAAATTTCAACTTCGGCAGCAATTCCAATCATAAATCAAAGAGAAGAGGGCTCACAGAAATGCCAAACATATCGGCAGAGATTCAAAATGGTGTTTATGAAATTGGCTTAAACCGCCCGCATAAATTGAATGCCTTAAATGCTGATTTACTTTTCGAACTAACGGAAGTTGTAAGGGAAGCAAAGCAAAATTCAGCAATTCGTTCAGTATTACTATATGGGGAAGGTGAAGGGTTTTGCGCAGGCGGGGACTTGACTGACTTTGGAATTGATCCCGATAATCCAATTGAGATAAAAGAATTTTTACAAATAGGGCATGAAGCAATAGTAGGTCTTTATAATATGGAAAAGCCTGTCATTACTTCAGTTCACGGTCCTGCAGTTGGGGCTGGGTGCAACCTGGCTTTTGCCTGTGATGTTATTGTTGCGGATGAATCAGCTACCTTTTCGGAAATCTTTGCCAAAGTGGGGGCATTGCCAGATTTGGGGGGGTTGTATTTCCTACCACAGAAAATTGGAATGCATAAAGCGGCTGAATTAATCTTTACAGGAGAAAAAGTGAGTGCTCCTATGGCCTTAGAATATGGATTAATTAATGAGATGGTAACGGATGGCCAATCCATTGATAGAGGCAGGGAACTTGCAAGTATGTTGGCAAGTGGCCCAACGAAATCATTGGGAATGGCGAAACGTATCATGCATCAAGCGCCATATTCATCCCTGGAAAAATATTGGAGATGGAGGCTTATGGGCAATCGGTCATATTTCAAACAAAAGATTTTGCTGAAGGCAGAGAAGCATTTGCTGAAAAACGTCAACCTAATTTTCAAGGCTGTTAATAATCAATCAACTACAAGTTCCAAAAACTGAATATTCATTATAAAGATATTATATAAGAGGTTGTAGAATAAAATCAAAAAGGAGGATTTTACCACGATGCGAATGGTAAAAGGTTGTACTGCAACATCAATGGATGATTATCAATTAAATACAACAACAATGATCCGCCATGCTGTTCGAAACTTTCCGAACCAGGAGATCTTATATCGAAATAATGACCAGATTGAGCGGTATACGTACAAGGATGCTTTCATACGTATGGGAAAGGTTGCTAACCTTCTTGAAAAGCGTTTAGGGGTTCAACCAGGAGATAAAATTGGCACATTAGACTGGAACTCACAACGTCATTTTGAATTGTATTTTTCGATTCCTGGAACCGGTGCCACAATGTTGCAAATGAATTTACGTATTTCACCCGATGATTTAGCCTACGTAACAAATCATAGCGAGGCAAAATACATTTTTGTCGATGAATCGTTACTATCAGTAGCTGAAGCAATTGCACCATATTTGAATTCCGTCAAGGGGTTTATTGTCATGACAGATAAACCAATGTCAGAAATAAATACAACCTTGACACCATTGTACCATTATGAGGATGAGATTAAGGAAGAAAGTGGAGATTACGATTGGCCAGTAATCGAGGAAACAACTGCTTATAGTGCGTGCTATACATCGGGAACAACTGGGAGACCCAAAGGCGTGTATTATTCGCATCGTAACATCTACCTTCATACCTTGTTGGGTATTGGGTACTTGGGTGTAAACTGCAATGATTGTTTATTGTCCATTGTACCGATGTTTCATGGACAATCATGGGGGCTTGTTCATATGGCTACAATGATGGGAGCGAAAATGATTTTCCCGGGACGTTATACAGCCGAAGATACTTCACCACTTGTGGACCTAATGGATGAAGAGAATGTTACCCTTACTTGTGGGTCACCAGCTATATTCTTACCAATGCTTCATTATATACGGGGCCTGGAAAAAAAGCCTGACTTCAGTAAAGCAAGACTTTTGTCTGGTGCCACAGAGCCGCCCGTCTCTATGATGAAGGGCTTTAAAGAGTTAACTGGAGCGAACATTATTCATGCATATGGGGCTACGGAAACAACCCCGTTAGTAGCCATTAATTATCATCTGAACCCCGCGATCCAAAATAGGTTGACGGTGGAAGAACAATGGGATTTAAGACGTAAACAGGGATTGCAGGTACCAGGAATTGATTTTAAATTATGTGACCCCGAGACGGGTGAGGAAGTTCCTCGTGATGGTCAGTCAGTTGGGGAAATTTGTTTAAGAGGGCCGTGGATCACCGGTTCTTATCATAATGCTCCGGGAACCCAAAGCAGTTTTCGTGATGGTTACTGGAAAAGTGGAGATGCTGGTACAATTGATGAATTCGGCTATGTAAAAATTGTTGATAGAATAAAAGATGTTATTAAAAGTGGGGGCGAATGGATTTCTTCTATTGATTTAGAAAACGCTTTAATGGGGCACCCTGAGGTTATGGAGGCATCTGTTGTTGGAATCCCGCATCCAAAATGGCAGGAACGTCCACTTGCATTAATTGTGTCTAAAGGAAATGCAATGATTGCCAAAGAGGAATTGGAAAAATTATTATACGAACGATTTGCGAAATGGCAATTCCCGGATCAAATCCTGTTTGTTGAGGAAATCCCGAAAACGAGCGTAGGAAAATTTAATAAGAGAGAAATTATCAAGGGATATGAAAGCCTTTACGTAAACGCAAAAGGAGAAACCGCTAGCTTGGAATAATTTGTTTAAAGCGCTCCTTGTGCAGTGAACACGATCAGGATTATGGATTATATGATGGAACTCAATTAAAAAATTTAATGGGTTTTCAAGGGAGGAATTAAAATGACTATTACCAAAAATATATTAACAAGAGGATTAATTGGTGATGCATTAAAAAGAGCAAGTAATCGATTCCCAACTAAACAAGCATTAATCTATTATGACGAAGCAGGAAAGAGCGGTGCGTATACGTATACAGAATTAAATAGGCAAGTGAATCAAGTGGCACATTCATTGAAAAAGATGGGGGTTGAAAAGGGAGATCGAATTGCTGTAGTCGGTCGCAATAGCCCGGAGATTGTGATTTTATCATATGCATTAATAAAAATCGGTGCTTGGTACACACCGTTAAATTTCATGTTGACTCCTCGGGAAATTAGCCAGTTAATTCAAACTTCACAACCACGTATGTTTTTTGTGGATGGAAGGAACATGAATGCTGTTGAATCAATTGTGAATGAATTAAATACGGTTGAGCAGTTTGTTTGTTATCGTTCCAATGAAGTGCCGGCCGGTTGGATTGATTTCCAGCAACTGCAAAAAGGAAACGATAATGAGTTAGTAGAAGAAATTGATGATAAAGACGTTGCAGCACTATTTTATACCAGTGGTACGGAATCGGTACCAAAAGGGGTAATGATCAATCATCGGAATTTCTTCCATGCCAGTTATTCATACATGGCAGCGGGATGTTTTCAACCAGAAGATAAGTTGCTTCTTTCTCTTCCTTTAATTCATGTAGCTGGTTTCACCTTTATGCTCAATGCTCATATGGTTGGTCTAACAATTACTATGACGGAAACTCCCATACCATCACAAATGGCAAAGCTAATTGACGAGTACCGCATTTCTTTTACCGCGTTACCACCAACCTTATATTTGGGTATTCTTAATGTTAAAGACACCGATAGTTACGATTTTAAGTCGCTACGTAAACTTGTTACTTGGTCGAGCACGATTCCCAAAGCGATGGTTGATGGGTGGAATAAGCTTGCCCCCGAAGCACGATTTTTAACGATCCAGGGGTCGAGTGAAACAACAGCAACACCTTTAACCTGGGGTTGGTTTAACACATGGGATGAGGTTCCGAATGGGGATGGACGGTATGTTGGATATGTGGCTCATACGGGAAGTGAAATCAAATTGGTTGACGAAGACGGAAATGAAGTAAAAGATGGGCAGCCCGGTGAGCAACTTGCGCGAGGCGCGGTTGTTGTAAATGGATATTATAATAATGATGCAGCAAATGAAAAAGCTTTTCAAAATGGGTGGTATTATACGGGCGATGTTCTCATCCGTGATGAAAATGGCAATTATTATTTCGCTGATCGAAAAAAAGATGTCGTTAAAACGGGAGGGGAGAACGTTTCTAGTCAGGAAATTGAAAACTCCCTTAGCCACCATCCAAAAATTTCTCAATGCGCGGTTTTTGGAGTCCCTGATCCGCGTTGGGGGGAAGCTTTAGCGGTAGCTGTTGTATTAAAAAGTGGGTCTACACTTACAGAAGAAGAAATAAAAGATTATTGCCGTGATAGGTTATCAGGATATAAAATCCCTAAGTATATTGTGTTCAGATCTTCACTGCCAACGACATCGGCTGGTAAGCTATTAAAGCGTACGTTGAAAGAAGCGTATAAAAATTTATCACAGGTACTTGAATAGATTGTATTATGTTGTATTTACATCGATAGGATAATATAAAGTTCAGGCTGCTACCCCAGGGAATGGAAAGGATATACATGAGGTAGTGGCTTCATTATTCAACTGTACGTTAACGTCAAACGATCTTTGGCCCTCTCTCCTTAAAAGCTATAAATAAAGACAGGTTACTATAAGCTTCCTGTCTTTTTAATGTGTCTATTATTTATCAATCCCTTGGGCCTTTTCAAACAAAGCTTCCGGAATCATTTCAAAGCCTTCAATCACCGTATTTTCTTCCAGTTCAATCATCAAGCAAAGCTTTCCGTTCAATTGGACTTGGCGGACATAGCGTAAATCTTGAGGACTAATAGAAATGTCTGCAGCTTTTGTTTTTACTTTGATCGACTTTGATGTATATTTCGGTATGATATTACTCGCTTTTAATTCGTATGACTCATCATCAATTACTGTTTTAAACGCATTTTCTACCTTTTGGGTATCTACATCTTTTACGCCGCTTACTTTCAAAACCTTCTCCACATCTTTGCGGTCTAATTTCGGGATATCTTCCTCTTCATTTTCTTCTAAGACATGATGAATTTCTTCGTACACATTCGAAAGTGTAGACGTATTGATTTGGTCACCAGCAATCTTTTTAACAATTTCTTCAAAAACGACTTTATCCTCAGCAGCGGTCATGATTTCCTCTGCATTTAATACCTGTTCCATAAAATAATAGTCTGGCTCATACTTTTTCCCTGCTGAATAAAGGATGTGATTGACATCTGCGGCATTATCCGTGAAACACGGGAAGAGAAACCCGGATATCGGTGCTTTCAGATTGATGATAGGGTCCACAACGAAACTGTATTTAAATTCCTTTTCTACATAGTCAAACAGTAATTCCTTCTTCGGATCCTGCGTTTTATTCATACTGCATAATATAAAGGAATGAGAGTAGACTTTGTCACGTTCACTTTCTTCTGCCTCGTCACTCTGGCGTTTCATCGGTTTTAAATATTCTCCGCGAATAAACGTTACGACAATATCCATTTCATATTGCTTATCTTGCAGCATTTTTTCTACTAAATGCAGCATCTGCCCTTTCCATTCTTCGGTATCATTGCTTAATAGACTCTGGTGAAGAATGAGCTGACTGTTATTTTCTACATCACGCTGGAATTTTAATTCGAATAGCTTTTCATCCAATTGCCCAGATAGTACTTTTTTAAAATTATCCATAAATAACTCTTGCTGTTCCTGCTCCAGCATTTCAAATGGGGTACTCTGATGATGGTAAATATCACTCGATTCTTTCATGATGTATACGTTAAAGATTTCATGGATTTTTAATAAATCATTATTTATCTTAAATTGCTTACGAATGTTTGCGATGTCTTTTTTGTTCAATTTTTGATTCACTCCCAGGTTGGTTGTCGGCGTGTACCTTTCCCATTCTATCATATATGTAAGGGACAAGGGGGCAGGTTCATCACCCTACCATTTTCTTTTGTGCGAAACTTCTTTGTACTATCCCCTGGGCACCTCATACTTAAATTTTTAACAGCCTTCCGAAAGAAGTCTCCCCCTTCCATCCTGTTACGGGTGAAACCCAAGGATAAGAGGGAGATGAATTTCGGTTTGCTCAGCAAAGTACTTGAAAATCCCGAACATAAGGTCTATAATTAGAGTTAGGAGGTGGATTCATGTTACTAAACTACAAATATGAAATCTTTCCTTCACCCGAACAAATCGACATACTGGAATCCTGGCTTTCCTGTTGCCGACAAACATATAATTCTGCACTTTTGGACAAACAGCGTAAATACAACCAATCGAAGGAAACATATAGTCGTTTCGACATGCAAAAGCAATTGAAACAAGACAAAGGAAAATGGGAATTCCTAAAAGAGGTACCATCCCAAGCTTTACAAGAAGTATTCCGACGACTCGACCATGCCTATACCAAATTTTTTCGAAAAGAAGCGAACTACCCCAAACTCAAGAAGTACAAGGACTACAACAGCATGACTTTCCCACAATTTGGCTTCAAACCGAACACCCATCATCGTTACGCAGCATCTTTTGCGGAAAATGGCAAGTTGCAACTATCCAAACTTGGACAAATTCCGATTCACTTACATCGACCTATGGATGAGAAAATCAAACAACTAATTATCAAGCGGCAAGGCAGCCGCTGGCATGCTATTTTTAGTGTCGAAGGACAGGCAGACCCAGCGCCAATTAATCTTGACCTTGCCGTTGGTATAGATGTAGGTATTCATCAATATGCAGTTTTATCCAATGGGAAAAGTTATGAAAACCCGAAATTCATTCACAAAACGGAGAAGAAACTTCAAAGGGCACAGGCCAAACTTACCAATATGAAATGCGGATCAGCAAATTATCTAAAAACAGTTAGTAACGTCCGTTCCCTCCATGAAAAGGTAGCGAATCAGCGAAGAGACTTTTTACATAAATTGAGCTACCATTTGGCAAAAGACTATTCCGTCATTGTCTTGGAGGATCTTAACATTCGTCATATGGTAACAAATAAACGGTTGTCCAAATCCATAACTGACGCTGGGTGGGGCATGTTCCGAAATATGCTTTCCTATAAATGTGAGCGAAATGGTGGTCTCCTGTTAAAAGTCAATCCCGCCTTCACGTCACAGGACTGTTCCAAGTGTGGGACCAGGGTAAAGAAGTCGCTTTCCATTCGTACCCATATTTGCAAGAGATGTGGGAACATCATGGACCGCGACCACAATGCAAGCGTGAACATTTTGCGAAAAGGGATGGACAGGTTGGATCAGATGGCAGCTTTTAGCTAAATAAAACACAAAAAACTGTAGGGCAAGGTTGTGTCCGAACAGTATAAACAAAGCCTGTGGAGACCATGTAAGACGTCTTGGGAATTCCCTAAGATGCAAAGGTCTGTGAAACAGGAAGCCCCATCTTCAAGCATTCCGATAGGATGGTAAGGTGGGGTCATTCACTTTAACCCGCCTCAACGGGTAGTAAGATTCCCACTTCAAGATTTTGAGGTGAAACGAAAAAAGATAAGGGAGGGTCAACTGCATGACAAAGGCCCGATTCTGTTCGGGCCTGCACGATGCAGGTCACAAAGGCACTGCAACTCAGACGCCTGAGTTCTTAGCCTTTGTTTCTCTATCTCAGTGGGGGAGAAAAGGCAGGCTTAAACCGTCACGTCCTGTGCGTCGAAAACCCGCGCTGAATGAGGCTTCACTTTATTGTATAATGAATATGAGAGGCGACACGTATGGAATATGAACGGAAGATTAGGAAACAAATTTATCTTGAGCCTGATCAAAATAAGGAAGTGAAACAATTGTCTGCAATAAAAGGAAGGACGGAAGCGGAAATTATACGGGAGGCGATTGATAACTTTTTGGTAAGCAATCGAACAGCCCAAAAGGATCCATTGTTTGAACTTGTTGGAATGGTTAAGAATGGTGAAAAAGACGGCTCCACGGCACATGATCAAGATATATATGGCTGAAAAAGGAACGGGTTAACAAAGTTTTCGGGTTTGATCATCATTTTTACCCCATGGATTTTGAGGTCGTTCCACAATTGCGTTGATCTATTCGATGGGATTAGAACGTTTGGCAGAATTATTGCCAGTGGAATCCAAACAGAGTTTACTTGAAATTTTGTCACGTGAAATAAATGGAGTGAATGTCGATAATAATGGCGGGAGTGGCTGACTAGCAACATGTCTGACTTTCGAAAAGGCTTTCTAGAGGCTTTGGTTTCCGGTACCAACGCCCTTGAAAACAAATAAGTGCGCGCTATTTATCTTCACAAAGGTGTTACAATAAAAGTGTAAAGAGTGGAAATTTTAAAGATCAATCAGTTTTACTTTTCCGATAGTCTCAACTTTTCCTTACTCCAAATGAGGGGGTATAAAAAAATGATAAGATCCCAATGACCTTATCATTTTTCATGCGCTTCATCACCTAAATAGTTCCGCTGAAACCTCGCGATACTTTCATATTCTTCATTAAGCATTCGTGATAGACGGATAAAGATTGGTAAGAGTTCCCGATAGATAACGGCAGTTTCCTCGTTTGGGACATGTGTATTTGTATTCCCAACCATTTCAGAAACAATGGAAAAGTCATCTATTTCTCCAGTTGCATACATGCCAAGAACGACAGCACCAAGACACGAACTTTCAAAGCTCTCTGGCACAATGACCGGTTTTTCAAAAATATCTGCCATTAACTGCCGCCACATTTTGGAACGAGCAAATCCTCCCGTTGCCTGAATGCGTTTTGGCTCGCCAGTTAATTCTTCAAGCGCCAGCAGTACGGTATATAGGTTATAAATTGTTCCTTCTAAAACGGCTCTGATCATATGTTGTTTTTTATGGTGAATACTCAAGCCAAAGAATGATCCCCGTGCATTTGCGTTCCATAGTGGGGCGCGTTCTCCCGTCAAATAAGGATGAAAAATCAAGCCATCCGATCCTGGATTTACATTGGAGGCTATTTTTGTCAAAACATCGTACGGGTCAATATTTAGCTGTTTGGCCGTCTCCACTTCTGCGGCAGCAAATTCATCGCGAAGCCAGCGCAAAACAATTCCGCCATTATTCACTGGACCGCCGATTACCCAATGGTTTTCGGTTAACGCATAACAGAAAATCCGTCCTTTTGGATCTGTCTTTGGTTCCTTATAAACCGTACGAATGGCACCGCTCGTACCAATCGTGACGGCTACAACACCGGGTTCAATGGCGTTTACGCCCAAGTTGGAAAGAACCCCATCACTTGCGCCGATAATAAATGGTGTATCGCTGTCTATACCCATTAACGATTGGTATTCCTTTTTAAGCTCGGTTAATTTATAGGTGGTTGGAACGATTTCGGATAATTGTTGCGGCATGATGCCGGCAAGCTGTAATGCACCTGCATCCCAATCAAGCGACCGCAGATTGAACAGACCTGTTGCAGAAGCGATGGAATAATCGATTACAAACTTTCCGAACAGCTTGTAAAAGACATATTCTTTTATCGAAATGAATTTTGCGGCCCGTTCAAAAATTTCCGGTTTTGCTTCTCTTAACCAAACCAGTTTGGCAAGTGGGGACATGGCATGGATGGGTGTACCGGTCCGTAAGTAAATTTCATGTCCATTGTGCACTTCTTTAATTTTTTTAGCGTGCTCGGCACTTCTGGTATCTGCCCAAGTGATACTGTTTGTCAAAGGACTTCCTGTCTGATCGACGGCGATAAGACTATGCATGGCACAGCTGAAGGAGACAAATGCCAGTTCACTTTGTGTTATATTCCTGATTGTTTCTTTTATAGCATTTGTGACGGCGTCAACTATTTCATCCGGATTTTGCTCGGCAGTTAATGGGTTTGGTGTGTGTAACGGATAGTTGATGGTGTTCATTGATACAACTTTTCCTTGCTTAGTGTATAAAACAGCCTTTGTACTTGTTGTACCAATGTCGACACCTAAATAATATTGTTGTGTCATTGATGTTCCTCCTGTTTTACGTGCTGCAAATGATTATAACGGAAAAAAGAAAAGGGAACCATAAAATATTCCCTTTCCCATTTTAATTAGCCGATAAATAGACTTAATATAAATACTACTGCAAAGCCTATGAACGCAATTAATGATTCCATGATGGTCCATGATTTCAACGTATCTTTTACATCAAGTCCAAAATACCGGTTAACAAGCCAGAATCCAGAATCGTTTACGTGGGAAGCAATGGTTGCACCTGCTGCAATGGCAATTACCATCAATCCAAGGACAGGACCTGAGAACCCAAGTGTATCGAATAATGGGGACATTAAGCCGGCACCCGTCACCATGGCTACGGTTGCAGAACCTTGGGCAACCCGTACAAATGCGGTAATCAGGAACGCCAGCAGAATTGGAGGTAATGCAGAACCTACCATCATGTTACCAATCACATCACCAACACCTGAATCAATTAATACCTGTTTAAAAACGCCACCGGCACCCGTTACCAAGATAATAATTCCAGCCGGTTCCAATGCTTTTGTTGCCATATCCTGAACATCATCTCTGGAATAGCCACGTTTAACCCCAAGGAAATAGAAGGTTAATAGTGTGGCAATAGTCAGGGCAACAAAAGGATGTCCCAAGAATGTAAAAATACTTCTAATCGTATTGCCTTCCTCAAGGATAGCTTCGGATAATGTGTTCGTCAGGATCAGGACCAATGGGATGAAAATTA
Organism: Lentibacillus songyuanensis; assembly: GCF_039548255.1. Lineage (NCBI taxonomy): Bacteria > Bacillati > Bacillota > Bacilli > Caryophanales > Bacillaceae > Lentibacillus > Lentibacillus songyuanensis. Next base: position 59,338 of record NZ_JBCLVH010000005.1, on the reverse strand, counting down.
AGGATGCGATCATTCCAAAGCTCGGTAATTCCTGATCAAATTCCTGTTCCTCGATTTTTTGGTAATCGGGTATATCGGCATGGATTTTCTTAGCAATATATTTACCAAATATCGGGCCGGCAATGATCATCGAAGGAATACCTGCTATCGCCCCGAATAGAATAACCCAACCCAGGTCAGCGCCAATTAAATCAGCAACAGCGATTGGTCCGGGGGTTGGTGGAATAAAACTGTGTGTTACGGCAAGACCTGCCAACAAAGGGATTCCATAATAAAGTAATGACTTTCCGGTTTTTTTTGCTAATCCATATATAATTGGAACCAAAATAATAAAGCCAACATCAAAAAATACCGGAATTGCGACAATAAATCCAGTAATACCTAGGGCCCATTGTGACTTTTCTTCCCCGAATTTATTGATTAGGGTTTGGGCAAGCCGTTCCGCTCCACCGGAAATTTCAAGCATTTTACCAAACATGGCGCCAAGACCGACAACGACTGCTACGAATCCAAGTGTTCCCCCCATTCCGCTTTCAATGGATTCAATCACTCCACTTAGTGGCATCCCAGCAGCGATGCCGACTAGTAAACTTACAAGCAATAAAGCGACAAATGCGTGCAGCTTTGTGCGAATAACTAAAAATAATAATACGAAAATACCAGCAAGCGCCACAATAATTAATGTTGAACCTGACATTTCATTTTCCTCCCTTTTTAAACGTTTTCATTTTTTTTTAATGATAAGCCGGATGAATCGGATCCAATCCGGCTTGCTGCTACTTCTTCACTACCTCATGTCCACCAAACTCATTTCGAAGTGCGGCGACAACTTTTCCCGAAAAAGTATCCTCTTCCTTGGAGCGGTAACGCATCATTAATGATAATGCGATAACAGGAGCCGCGACCTGGAAGTCAAGTGCTGATTCGACCGTCCATTTGCCTTCCCCAGATGAATTCATGACGCCGCGTAACTCATCAAGCTTTGCATCCTTTGAAAAGGCACTTTCGATTAATTCCATTAGCCAGGAACGGACGACCGATCCATGATTCCAAACGTTAGCAACTTTTTCGTAGTCATAATCAAAATCGCTTTTGTTTAAAATTTCAAACCCTTCAGCGATTGCTTGCATCATCCCGTATTCGATGCCATTATGAACCATTTTTAGGAAGTGCCCGCTACCAGACTTACCGGTATACAGATAGCCATTCTCCACCGACATATCTTTAAAAAGCTGTTCAATTTCTGCAAATTTATCGGCATTACCGCCAATCATGGTACATGCGCCTTGCCTTGCACCGCTAGGGCCACCACTCGTACCGCAGTCAAAAAAATAAATTCCTTTTTCCTGCAGTGATTTCCCACGGCGAAGCGTATCTTTGTAGTTTGAGTTGCCCCCATCAATCAGTATGTCACCTGCAGTTAGCAGTGGTGCCAATTCATTAATTACCGATTCCGTGATATCACCGGCGGGAACCATTAACCAAATTTTTTTGGGAGACGGAAGCCTTTTCACAAGTTCTTCTAATGATTCTTGTAATTCTAAGTTCTTTTGTGCGATATTCTCTACTACAGTTAAATGAGTGTCATAGCCTATAACTTCATGTCCATGTTCGGCTAAATTTAATGCGATGTTGAGGCCCATTTTACCAAGACCAACTATACCTAATTTCATGATGTCCTCCTCATATAGAAGAATTTTTTTTCATCTTAAATAAATTATATCAAATATTTTTCCGTAAGCAATACTTTTAAAAAAACTTTTTTCATTTATAATAGACTTAGACAATAAAAGTAAGGGGAACGTTCAATGGATAACGTACATCAACATGGTTTAGCAAGCATTCGCAGTAATTATAGCAGGTTTAGCGAAAAGGAAAAGAAAATAGCAGACTACATTTTACACAATCCCCAAAATATTATCCATCATACAATCAATCAGGTATCAGATGAATTACATGTAGCTGAATCAACCGTATTTCGTTTTTGCCAACGGATCGGATTTAAGGGGTATCAGGCATTAAAGATTGCACTTGCTGCTGAGATTGTCACACCAATGAAGGATATTCATGAAACGATTAATGACGGGGATAGTATTGCAACCGTTTCTGAAAAGGTATTTCGTTCGAATATTAAAACCTTGGAAGATACATTGCATATATTAGATGGTAACGCGATTGAACAGGCTGTAGATATGATTTTGCAAGCGGACCGGGTTGAATTTTTTGGAAATGGTGGCTCAGCCCTGATCGCACTTGATGGGTACCATAAATTTATTCGAAGTGGTCTGAAGGTAAATGCGAATCTTGATTCACATATGCAGCTTATGTCAGCATCACAGTTATCAAAAAAGGATGCTGCTGTGTTGATTTCACACTCAGGGTCAACAAAGGATTTACTTGATGTCTTGCAGGTTTTAAAAGAAAAAGGGGTGAAAACGATCAGTATTACGAATTTCGCGAAGTCCCCATTAACGAAGGAAGCAGATATTTCACTGTACACGGTAGCGGAGGAAACGGATTTTCGTTCGGAAGCCTTATCGTCCCGAATTGCCCAATTGAGTATTATGGATGCACTCTATACAAATGTGATGATTGCTGGAAAGGAAAAAGGGAAGGAAGCATTACAAGATATGCGCAAGGCTATCTCGTTAAAGCGGTTGTAAGGTTTCACTTGAGGATGTCTGTCAGAGCGGTTGATCGGATCTTTTTATACACCAAAGGTAAAGTGCATGGTCGCTTCTAGTCGATCAGTAAATTCATCTTCGCGTTTGCGCTGCAATAGTTGAGATGTATGGAGCAGAAACGGAATGAATATTACCATTCAAAACTAATAGAGGTAATCGTTAACATCGGACCTATACACCTTAAACGGCAGGATTGTATAGGTCTGCTTTGTTTAGAAATAGGTAACCGGATCTAATTATGAGGTCAGTGACGTATCCAGCCCTCCCACTGTTACTCCCGCAAAATAGTGAGTTGATAGTCCTATCTTAACTTTTTCAACTGGTATTTTATCACTATTTATTTGCACTTTTTTGCATTCTCGAGGTATAATCTAAACAAATTAATGCTGCATTAATGGAATTGTGCGGGCGAAAATACATAATAACAAGGAGCAAAAATATGGATAAGCGTGTTTTATGCTATCCGTTTGGCATTTTTTGATTGATCACGACAAATAAAATAAAAATCGCTGCCCGCATAACATTGTCAAGGGGGAGAAGGAATGAAGTATTGCAAGAATTGTGGACATTCATTGAGAGAGGGGGCGCGGTTTTGCCCGGAATGCGGGGTATCTATGCAGGCAGAGGGATCGCCAAAGCTAAATGAATCGGAACAGCTGTCAGAGCAAAACAAACCGGAACAGCTATCCGGGAAAAATGAACTAGAACAACCATTAAGGATAAATGAATCACAACCACTGTCAAGGAAAAATAACGCCAAACAACAGTCATCTCAAGCTGTTGCTAGTACCCCAAAAGTTCGTCAAAGCAGCGAGAAGAAACCTGCTATTAAACGTAAACGATCCAAAATTTTAGGCTTGATTATTGTTATCCTTGGGATTATTTTATTTGGAAGCTATTATACGATTAATAAGATGATAATGAGTCCTGAGGCAGTAACCAGCCGATTTATGGAAGCGGTAAAGGAAAAAGATGCAACTCAAGTGAGACGATATATCAATGACGGGCAATTGGAGATGGACGCATCTAACACGGATACAAAGGCTTTTTTGACATTTTTGGATGATCGTCCGCAAATGATTACGGCGATGTCCGATCAGTTGCAACATGATGTGCAGATGTATCTGGATCATCCGGATTACATGAATGTTGCTTCAGCTGCAGAAGACATGTCTTTAGCAAGCTTAAAAAAGGACGGCAAAAAGTGGCTATTGTTTGATCATTATGTGGTTAACATTAAACCTGTTTACATCGAGGTCACTTCAACGGAGGATGAGACGGCGATTTTCGTCGGAGGCAAAGAAGTTGGAACAGTTGGGGGCGAAAAGGAGAAAAAGTTTGGACCCTTCCTGCCGGGGATCTATAATGTAAAAGCCGTTATCGATGGAGATTATGGCAAAGTGGAAAACGTTCAGGAAGTAGATTTCTCCGAGAAGGATGAAGAAGGGGTAAGTCCGGCTTTTGACTTTTCCAGTAATTATGTTGAATTGTATTCAGACAACAATGATGCTATTCTTTATGTAAATGGAAAGAGCACGAAGAAAAAAATCGGCGACATCGGCATCTTTGGCCCTGTTCCAAAAGATGACTCCATTGAATTGTTCGCGCGAAAGGAATTTTCTACAGGTGTTAAAAAGAGCGATACAACCATAATTGGTAAAGATACCGACAATGCAGGGTTATATCTTGATTATGATGACTATGATGAAGAATATGCGTTAGCCCAAGCGGAGGAAGCAGAGCAAGAAGCATTTGATGATGAAGCGTATGAAGTGAGTGAGACAATTAATGACCACTACCTGCGAATTTCAAATGATGACTTTGAATCGGCATATAGCTTGTTTTCCTCTGGTATGCAAAGCAAGTTTGGTGTTGATGGCTGGGCAAGCGGATTGGCGGACAATATTAGTGATGATGTAACGGCTATGGAAATTGAACGTATTGACGATGACGCAGCGAAAGCGTATATAGAAATGACGTCGTATGATAATCAGGATGATGATTCGATCCTTGTCCAGGAGTGGGAAGGATATTGGACATTGGTCAAAGAAAACGGCAAGTGGAAATTAGATAAGTCAGATTTGGAAAAGGTGGATTCTTGGACAGAATGATGAAGCGAACGTTCATGATTATTAGTCTTACCCTCGTTATTGTGGGAATTTGTGCGGTTGGTTTCAGTATTTTCCACAGTTCTGGATCTAAAAAAACGGATCAAGCAGATTCTACCGAAGATGTACCAGAAAAAACGAGCGGATTAAAAGGCAAGGATAATCGGAAAACGAAGACAGAAAACAATCAAGCAATCGAGTCAAGTTTAGATAATACGGAGAAACCGAATACGAATAAAAGGATTGCCGAGTTGTTGAAAACTATGACATTGGAAGAAAAAGTCGGTCAGATGATGGTTGTCGGTTTTCCTAGTACCGAAGTAGATGCGAACGCGAAGAAAATGATTGAAGACTACCATGTTGGGGGTATTATTCTGTTTGACCGCAATATGGAAACTCCTGAGCAGGTTACGGCTTTAAATGCGGATTTGCAAGATCTGGCGCTGCAATCAACGAACAAGGTCCCCCTTATTATTAGTGTGGACCAGGAGGGGGGAGAGATTGTCCGGATGCGGGACCAAGTCACTCCTATTCCGTCACAGCAAAAGCTTGGTGCAGCAGGCGATAAAGAAGAGATTTACGCCACTGCAAAGCATACAGGAATGGAACTTGCAGACATGGGGTTTAATGTCAATTTTGCACCTGTCCTTGATTTATCGGCAACAGATACACGTTCATTTGGGGAAGATCCTAAAAAAACGTATCAGTTTGGCAAACAAGTATTAGAAGGGTTTGCTGATTCCTCTATTACCGGGACGCTGAAACATTTTCCCGGTAACGGACGAAGCACAGTCGATCCTCATGTTGACTCGTCATCTGTGGATGCAGAGAAAGGCGATTTGGAAAACGGTGATATTTATCCGTTTAAAAAAATGATTGAAGAAGTGGACCAAAGCAAGTATTTTACGATGGTGACCCACCTCATTTATCCGGCTTACGACAAGGAACGTCCGGCAAGTATATCCCCTGTTATTATTAAGGATCTGTTACGAGAACAGCTGGGGTATGAGGGGATCGTTGTAACCGATGATTTGGAAATGGGGGCGGTGAGCAATTTATATAGTTATGAGGAATTGGGATACCGGGCTGTCAATGCTGGAGCCAATCTTTTGCTTGTCTGCCACACCCTTGAAAGTCAAGAGAAAGTGTATAACGGTATTTTACATGCGGTCGAAAACGGGAAGATCTCAGAAAACGAAATTGACGATGCTGTAGAACGAATTTTGCGCTTTAAGCTTCAGGATTAGTTTTTTGTTAGGGAGAGATGATTGGATGAAGGCGAGGAGTTATTGAAGGCTTCTCGTTTTTTTGTCGTGCTAGCACTTCTGCCTTGCACATTCAGTACAACACGAAGATATAGAAGGAACACCATAGTTCAATTTCTATAACATCGTGAGTGATAAATCAAAAAATCCTTGCTTTAGGTAAATCTAATGTAATTTTTTAAAGAAATTTGTTTTTGTTGCTTTTTTTCAGTGTTATTTTTATATTTTTGTATTTTTGTATTGAAGAAATTGATGCTTTAACCGAAACAAACGTTCTTGACTTTTTTTGCTGGATTGGTTATCTTTGTATTAATAAAATCACCTTTTACCCTCAGAAACCTTTCCCTAACCCATTCACGCTTTATCTTCTTGCCACGGGAAATTACGCTATCATCATAAAACACATCGCGAAAATTCGTAATCAAAAAAGACATTTTATCCCGCCTTAAAGAGCAGTAAGACCCCCACTTCAAGATTTTGAGGTGAAACTAAAAAAGATAAGTAGGGGTCAACTGCATGACAAAGGTCCGATTCTGTTCTCAGCCTGCATGATGCAGGTCACAAAGGCGTTGCAACAGTATGTTGTGAACTTAGCCTTTGTTCTTCTATTCAGTGAGGGAGAAAGGGAACCCCACTGAATGAAGTTTCATTTTATGTTAATAAAGGACTGGTGAATACGATGAAATCAAGATTGCTGAAGCGAGTGCCTCTCCATCGCTTAATGGACTTAAAAGTGGATTACGCTTTTAAGCAGCTTTTTGGAACAGAAAAAAATAAAGATATTACGGTTGTCTTTTTGAATGCAATATTGCAAAGAAGCGGCAATGAGTGTATTAAAGATATTATGTTTGGAAATACCGAAAATAGTGCTGAATATAAGGAAGATAAGCAATCAAGAATGGATATACTGGCAGTTACAAATAATCATGAAACCATTAACATTGAAATTCAATTCACAAACCCGTACGATATGATTAAACGATCTATCTATTACTGGGCTGGCGTGTACAGAAGTCCGATGAAGAAAAAAATGGCATATAAAGAATTGAATCCCGTGATAGCTATTAACATCACGAACTTTAACCTATTTGATCAAACGGAGCGTTTTCACACTTCTTATAAACTATATGAAGACGAAGCGCTTTTTCCGTTAACAGATGTCATGGAATTTCACTTCCTGGAAATGCCAAAGTTAATCAGTGATTGGAAAAAGGAAAAACTGGATCCGCGAAGTGACTTGCTTGCCAGATGGATGCTATTGCTCGGGATTGTCGACCATCGTAACGGTAAATTGTATGAGGATATTTATTCTGAATTGGAGGCGATTGCTATGAAAGATGAAAAACTAAAAGATGCCTTTGAAAGCTGGGATGCACTGAGTGGAACGCAAGAGGAAAGATTGGCATACGAGGCACGATTAAAGAGAGTACTTGATGAAGAAGCGATTGTTAGAGAGGCGGAGCTGCGGGAAAAAGAAGCACTTGAAAGAGGTTGGGAAAAAGGAGTCAAAAAGGGAATGGAGCAAGGAATGGAGCAAGGATTAGAGCGAGGAATAGAGCAAGGAATGGAGCAAGGATTAGAGCGAGGAATAGAGCAAGGAATGGAGCAAGGGCGTAAAGTGGGGCGGGATGAGTCGATAAAAAAAATGCTTAGAAATGGCATGGATGCTGAAAAAGTGGCGAATATCTTGGAACTCGATATCGAAGAGGTTAAACAGGTTGAACAATCATTTCGTAAATAGGCTTTGTATATGAATGCTTTTTATGGTAAATGAACATTCTTTTTAAAGAAGTATTGGTCCTTTCATGTTCTTCAATGGTGGGTCTCTTGGGAGAGAAAGTATAGGGACATGATGAATTTGCAGGGCACTGTATTAATGGGGTGCTCTTTTATTTATAGGTGTTAAAGTTATTATTAAACCCCAAATATGATATACAGGAATGGTGATGATTTAAGTGGCAAAAAAGTTTTATGCGGTAAAAAAGGGAAAGAAAACAGGCATATTTACAAGCTGGGACGAATGCAAGCGCAATGTGCTCGGAGTATCGGGGGCAGTGTATAAAAGCTTTACAAATAAATCAGATGCAGAAAATTTCTTGCAAGGAACAAATGGTAAGACAAATGAAGCGCCCTCCAAATCGGAGGTAGTAGCGTATGTGGATGGCAGTTTTAATAAAGTGACTTCAGAATTCTCATGTGGTGCTGTGGTGTTTTTTCAAGGAAAGGAGCATCATTTTTCGGAAAAATTCAATGATCCGGAATTGGCGGCCATGCGCAATGTTGCTGGTGAAATAAAAGGTTCCGAAAAGGCCATGGCGTTTGCTGCAGAAAATGGAGCGAAAAGTCTTGCCATATATCACGATTATGAAGGCATTGCAAAATGGTGTACGGGCGAATGGCAAGCCAAAAAGGAAGGGACGATTGCCTATAAAAGGTACTATGATGCAATGGCGAAACGGATGGATATTACATTTGTGAAGGTGAAGGGCCATTCTGGAGATACATATAATGATTTGGCAGATGAGTTGGCGAAGCAGGCATTTGGGGGAAGCTGAGTTTGCGCTTGGTTGCTTTTAGTTGCTTTCAAACCTTTTCATGATAGAATATTTTTGAGGTGATTGCAGAAATGACAAAAAAACTTCAGGAACTAGAAACAGTCTTAGTGACTGGTTATGCTAAAGCCCCTCAGGGTACAGCAATGTATGAACAATACAAGCATTCGGGTATTGTATTGGAAATTGATATCGAGTCGAATATAATTGTTGATGCTGAATTTACATTAATTACGGATTTGGCACAGGACTTTTTCCGGAAGTTATTGGTAGGTTATGATTTATCAAAAGGGATCGAGGATTTAATCAAGCGAATTGAGCAGCACTATTTTGCACCATCGACAAATTCTGTTATTATTGCGTTAAAAACCGCTTTTCAACGATATCGGGAACAGAGGGCAAAAGGAATATAACAACCTGATTAGCGTTAAAAACATGTCAAACTTTGTTGAAAAAGCAAGGAATAGGCATTGACAAATGAATAAACGCTTTGGTAGAATTCTTAATATAAATTACATGTTCAATAAATTCGTACGAAAAGCCGTTTCTTAATTATAAAAGCAACCCTTTTATAGTCGTTAGGAAATTATAGCTTTTCCATTAGCGATAAAGGTGTGGACTCTATTACCTTTATTTATTAATGGGAAAGCTATTTTTATGTTTTAAAGCTTTTCGTTAAAAAAGGGAGGGAGTAAAGTGGTACCAGAAATTAATAATGTATCCGTTGTCGGAGCTGGTACGATGGGAAGTGGAATTGCTCAATTATTTTTACAAGGTAATGTTAACGTTACCATGATTGATGCATCTGAAAGTGCACTTACACGAGGAAGACAAAAAATAATTGGTCAATTGGAACAATTATCGCAATATGGTCTCTTTGATCAAAATATGATAAGTGAAACGATGGAGCACTTAACGTTATCCACACGGATCTCGAACGTCTCAACAGCAGATATTGTTATCGAGGCTGTTCCAGAAAAGCTGTCATTGAAGCAAGATGTGTTTAAAGAAATTGAAAGCTATTGCAGTAGGGAAACACTTATTTCAACCAATACATCGGGACTATCTATTAATCAGATTGTATGCGCTTTAGAGCATCCGGAACGAGCAATAGGCACACACTTTTTTATGCCTGCGGATGTAATACCTTTGGTGGAAGTAATAAAAAGTGAATACACGTCATCTTCAACGACAAATCGTATCATGGCCATACTAAAAAAAGTCAATAAAAAGCCTGTACTTATTCATAAGGATATTCCGGGATTTATTGCCAATCGAATTCAGCATGCCTTGATGCGTGAAGCATTGTACCTGGCCGAGTCTGGTGTAGCTTCTGCTGAAGATATTGATACCGTTGTTCGTTATAGTTTAGGAGTAAGGCTATTATTCACTGGGCCATTGGAACAGCGAGACTTAAACGGATTGGATATTCATTATGATATTGCGAATTATTTATATGGCAATCTAGAAAATCGCAGCAGTCCCTCTGATCTTCTAACTTCGAAAGTGGAAAATAACGAACTGGGAATAAAAACAGGTAAGGGCTTCTATGAATGGGATGAGGAGCCAGAAGCAGTATTACAACGAAAAAATGCACAACTCTATGAATTGATGCATTGGCTTGAAAAATAGTTTGTCACAGGGGGTTTAGAGATGGTAAAGGTTACAAAATTTTTCACAAATCTAATGCGTAAATATTTACCTGATCCATTTGTTTTTGCGATAGGTCTTACATTATTAACATTAGTGTTAGCAATGGTAGTGGAAGGAAAAGGCTTTCTGGATACTACGAAAGCGTGGGGAGATGGTTTTTGGGATTTACTTGCCTTCACAACACAGATGGCGGTTATCCTGGCCATGGGTTATGTCTTAGCCAGCGCACCAATTGTGGATAAGTTTTTATCAAAAATTGCCAATCGAGTTCAGAAACCAAGAACGGCAATTATTATTGCAACTTTGGTTGGCGGGATCGGCAGTTATCTTAACTGGGGATTTGGACTTGTCATTGGTGGTATCATGGCTAAAAAACTGGCTGCAAAAGTAAAAGGCGTGCATTATCCATTGATCATCGCTGCTGCGTATAGCGGATTTACGTTGTATGGATTGGGATTATCGGCAAGTATTCCTGTTTTGGTCTCAACACCGGGGCACCCGATGGAAGAGGCAATGGGTGTGATTGGCCTATCCCATACGATCTTTTCACTGCCGATGGTTATTACGAGTTTGATTGTCATTATTACATTGCCATTGTTAAACGCATGGCTTCATCCGAAGAAAGCGGAGGATATCATTGAATATGATCCAGCTGTTGAAAAGGGCAAAGAAGCTGCTGCAGCATCTGAAGAAGTTCTGGAAAATAACACGATTGCAACCAAGCTAAACAATAGCCGGTTATTAAGTATGGTTATTGGTATCGTCGGAATCGTTTATGTGGTTTATCATTTTGTTTCTCACGGTTCAATGGATTTAAACCTGATAAATTTCATGATTTTATTCCTTGGCATTATTCTTTTGGGGAATCCGGCGAATTACGTTGCCAAACTAAACGAAGGAATTAAAACGATTTCAGGTATTATTCTACAATATCCATTTTATGCTGGAATTATGGCGATAATGGCTGCTTCTGGGTTAGTCGTAACCATTTCAAAAATATTTGTTGATATTTCAAGTGCAGCAACACTACCATTTTGGGGATTACTTAGCTCATTTGTTATCAACTTTTTCGCTCCATCTGGCGGTGGACATTGGGTTGTTCAGGGGCCGTTTATGATCGATGCGGCTCACCAAATCGGAGCATCCCTTGGTCAAACATCGATGGCCGTCATGCTTGGGAATGCCTGGAATGACCTAGTACAACCGTTTTGGATTTTACCAGCCCTAGCGTTGTCAGGATTAAAACTAAAAGATGTCATGGGTTATACTGTTGTTTCCATGTTCTGGGTAGGTATCATTTATATAGGTGCTGTGCTAGTGTGGGGCTATCTAGGTTAATGATTCGTGAAAAAAAGGAGGAGACAAGAATGAAAATTGTCGATTTATCTGTATTATTATATGATGGGCTCGTATCGTTTCCATCTCATCCGAAGGTTACCATCATGGATTATGAAACACAGGAACGATCAAAAGCAAGATATATTGCACCGTGTGAAGGGTTTAATAGTAAAGTATTCATGATGTCTGATCACGGGGGAACCCATATGGATGCACCTTATCATTTCTTTAAGGATGGGTTAACAATTGAGGGCATTCCGTTAGATGCTACCGTTGGAGAAGCTGTGTTAATTGATGTATCTGACAAAGATCCTGATCAGCCGGTTACCCGAGAAATGGTGGAAGCCAAAGTGAAAGAAAATAACCTGACGCTTAAAGAGGGGGATATTGTTTTCTTTCGCTGCTGGCCGGGGGAATGGCAGGAAGATGGTTATTTTGATTGCAAAGCACTGGATGGATCTGTCGGTGATTGGGTTGTCGATCACCACATAAAAGCGATCGGTTTGGATCTGCCAAATGCTGATATCAATGACAACATGCGTCGGGATGTTCACTTAAAGTTATTAGGCAGAAACATTCTGATTATGGAAAATATCGTTCATCTAGATCAATTAAATAAAAACAGATTTTACTTTTTCGGAACACCATTAAATTTAAAGGGGATGACAGGATCTCCAATCCGTGCAATCGCGATAGAAGAATGGTAAACCGATTAGTAGGAGAGCCAGAATCTTAATCATAGGGACCTACCGTTTCTATTAAAGTTAAGATTATATAGTCTATCCTGGAAGGAAAATTTCTTTTCTGGGGTGGGCTATTTTTGTATGCGAATAAACTGAAAATAGTTGAAGGAGAATTGATTGATATGGCAGAGGTAATGAATACAGCGGAAGCAATTCAAAAAGTAAAATCAGGTCAAACGCTTATGGTCGGAGGATTCGGCTTAGTTGGGGCACCACTGACATTAATCGAGGCGTTGACACAGCATAACGTAGATGGATTAACAATTATGAGTAATAACATCGGTGAACCTGGTAAGGGATTAGGCATATTGCTTCGGCAAGGGAAACTCAAAAAAGCAGTCGGCTCGTATTTTACAAGTAATCGTGAAGTGGGAGCTGCCTATAATGAAGGGTTGCTAGATTTGCAGTTATTGCCTCAAGGAACGTTTGCGGAATCGATTAGAGCTGGTGGAGCAGGTTTAGGTGGTTACTATACAAAAACCGGGGTTGATACAGAACTTGGCAAGGGAAAAGAAGTACGTGAAATCGATGGTGAACGTTATTTGTTTGAACCAGCCTTACATGCAGATGTGGCACTGATTAAGGCGCATCAGGCCGATCGACTGGGGAACTTAACCTATTATAAAACCGGTCGTAATTTTAATCCGATCATGGCGACAGCGGGTAAAATCGTGATCGCTGAAGTTGACGAGATTGTCGAAAATGGAGAGCTATCACCAGAGGAAATTGTGACACCGCATTTGTTTGTTGATGCCATTGTTGCAAGCGAGAAAGTGTTAACGAAGGAAGGGGTAGTTTCGAAATGAATAAAGAGATGATGACGTCCAAAGAAATGATTGCCAAACGAGCGGCCGCTGAATTAAAGGAAGGTTCGATTATAAATCTGGGTATCGGAATTCCTACATTGGTTTCCAAGTATATTGATTCCGAATCGATTCATTTCCATACCGAAAATGGATTACTAGGTGTAACGGAATTAGTTGACGAAAGTGCGTATGATCCATTAAGAGTTAATGCTGGTAAACTACCGGTTGATGAAGGAATAGGCGCATCTTATTTTGATAGTGCAACCTCCTTTGGCATGATTCGCGGCGCACATGTGGACGTTGCTATATTAGGTGCCTTGCAAGTAGATGGGGATGGTCTAATCGCTAATTGGGCTATTCCTGGAAAAAACATCATGGGCGTAGGCGGAGCGATGGACCTGCTTGTTGGTGCCCAAAAAATCATTGTTACCACGAACCATGTCAATAAAAAAGGCGAAGCAAAACTAGTCGAAAAATGCACCTATCCGATTACCTCTAATCGAATCGTCGACATGATTATTACCGATTTTGCTGTATTTGAGCAAAGAGACGGAAAATGGCATTTGGCTGAATTAATGAACGATACGACCTTGGAACAAGTGGAGGAACATACGGAATTTACGTTTGAAATAGATGAATCCGTACGTACGAACCAAACGAAAGGAGTAGAATAATGGGACGTAAAGTATTTATTGCGCATGCAAAGCGAACCGCCGTAGGGAAGATGGGAGGAACTTTAAAAAGTCTCACCCCCGATCAGTTATTAGTACCATTGTATGAAGATTCGCTCAAGAAAAGTGGTCTTCCCAAAGAGGCAATTGATGAAGTAATTATTGGCCAAGCAAAACAAAGTCAAGATCAATCAAACATTGCCAGATATTCATTACTAAAGGCGAATTTACCAGAATCGTTACCAGGGTATACCGTACATCGTCAGTGCGGATCAGGAATGCAAGCCATTCAAAATGCTTATATGTCCATCGTTAGTGGAATGAATGACGTGGTGATAGCTGGTGGTGTAGAAAGTATGAGTACAGCTCCATATTATTTGCGTCATGCCCGGTATGGCTACGGAGCGGGAAATGCCTTATTACTTGATCCTAATAAAGAAAGCCAACCGGGATCACAGCCAGAAGACCCATACGGACGGCTTACCATGGGCATGACAGCGGAGAACCTGGCCGAAGATTATTCTATCACCAGAGAGGAACAGGATCAGTTTGCTTTAGAAAGTCAACGAAAAGCGGCAGAAGCCATTACGTCCGGGCAGTTTAAGGATGAAATTGTTCCGGTTGAAGTTCCACAGAGGAAAAAAACTGCATTGAAGTTTGATGTGGATGAGCACCCGCGGGATACAAGTCTTGAAAAGCTAGCTAACTTAAAGCCGGTCTTTAAGGAAAATGGAACGGTAACTGCGGGAAACGCGTCCGGATTAAATGATGGTGCTTCCATGTTACTGGTTGTCTCAGAAGAAATGGTGAACAAGTACAATTTAGAACCATTAGCTGAAGTTGTAGGAATGGGTGTTGCCGGGGTGGCTCCAGATCGTATGGGGATCGGTCCAGTAGAGGCGACCAAAAAAGCGTTACAGATGGGCGATCTACAATTAAGCGATATCGACTTGATTGAATTAAATGAGGCTTTTGCGGCCCAATCCTTAGCGGTTATTCAGGAGCTTGGCTTACAAAAAGAAAAAGTGAATGTAAATGGCGGGGCGATTGCATTGGGACATCCAATCGGGAATAGCGGGGCACGTATTTGTGTCACGTTACTCCATGCCATGATGAAACGACAAGCAGAACTAGGCTTAGCTACGTTATGTACAGCAGGCGGACAAGGCATTGCAACCATTCTAAAAAGAGTTTAACTAGAGGAGTGTTGATAAATGAAAGCAGTTGTAAAGAATTCAGCGAAAGCCTATGATATTTCTATTAAAGATATCGAAGAAGAAGCCGTAGGGAACAAGGATGTACGTATTAAAGTATCTGCTGTAGGGATCTGTGGAAGCGATTTGCATATGTATGCCGGGCACAGCGGCTATGATTGGATTCATTATCCATTGGTTTTTGGACATGAGGTCACAGGAACGGTTGAAGAGGTTGGTGTTGATGCTGATCAGAAACTGGTCGGCAAGCGGGTGATTATTAATCCATATATCCCCTGTGGGACATGTGAATTCTGTTTAAAAGGAGAGGAAAACCGTTGTGATGCAGGGGAGCTTTTTGTTGATAAACTCCCACCTAAATCCTTACAATACGGTTTTAGAAGAAATGGTGGGATGTCGGAATATATTGTCGTACCTGAGAAAAATGTGCTCCCAATTAATGATACTATTTCAAACGAGGTTGGGTCCATTTTAGAAGCAATTGGTGTCGGTGTAACAGCTACTGATAAAATTGACGCCATACATGATAAATCAATAGTCGTCTTTGGTCCAGGTCCGATTGGCTTAGGCGTTGTGAGTATCCTTGTTGGCCTGCATGCGAAAAAGCTTGTAGTTGCTGGAGTTCCAGGCGATGAACAGCGGTTAGAGAAGGCAAGAGAACTTGGAGCAGATGAAACGATCCTATTGAGTGAAAATGGGGCAGGTGATTTGCTTCACATTAATCCTGATGGGTATGATACGATCATTGACAGTTCCGGTCATCATTCCGTTCCCAAAACAGGGATCAAGATTTTGAAAAAAGGTGGAGAAATGGTGTTAGTAGGTATCTCCACGAATGACGTCTCGTTACCAATGGATCAAATTGTTCGAGGTGAAATCCAACTAAAAGGAAGCTACGGTATTACGAGTGACAGTTTACGTAAAACGGTAGACTATGCAGCAAATCCGGAATTCCCATTTGCCAATCTTATTACAAAAAGTGTTCCATATGAGCGGGTTAAGGAAGGTTTTCAAAATGCATTAGATAAAGCACCAGGCAAAACGGTAGTTACGTTTAAATAGTAACTTTTTGGAGGTGACATACATGATCAATCATCACACCTATGATCAAGAAGCGGATGGAGAACTGCTAAGTTGGGTGCGCCAGATGAAGGAATATGCGCCAGACGCGCTTGAGGCATACACCCGACTAGAGCAGGTGATTTTGAAAGATGGCGCGCTATCGAGGAAGGAAAAGGAATGTATTCTTGTTGGAGTCAATGCGGCCAGACGCTATGAGGCTGGTATGTTTCACCATACCAAAGCGGCACTCGAAGCCGGAACGACGTTGGAAGAATTGGCGGAAATTCTTTCTGTTTGTATTCTCTCACGTGGTTTGCCGGCATGGCTGGAAGGGATCAAGGCATTGGCTTTTGCTGGGAAATCTCAGAAGGTCGCCGAGGGAAAAACTGTTGAAGCGACGTCTGCAATGAGAGATGATGCCTTTTTTGACCTTGATGAATGCCTGAATTATTATCAACATACGTTTGGCTCAAAACCGCAATGGGTGATGGATCTTGCAAATTATCAACCAGCAACCCTTTTACATTATACAAATTTAAGGAATGGCAATTTAAATGATGGGAACGTTCCGCGAAAATTGAAGGAACTGACTTTAGTGGCAATCAATACTTCTGAGCGTTATCCAGAGGGAGTAAGGATTCATACGGAGGGTGCAAAATCTTGTGGCGCAACAATGGCTGAATTAGCGGAATGTCATTTGATAGCCATGTTGACTGCAGGTATGCCAGCATGGGCAGAAGGGGCGAAATTATTAAAGTAATGGTATGCATAAACGGTAATCGATGACAGGAGTGAAAAGCGAATGAGTAATGGATTGGCCTACTTTAAAGAGGTATATGATGAAGTACCGCGATGGGTCCAGAAAATGCATGATTACAGTCCGAATGTGTTGGACCATTATACAAATATACGGAGCGAAGTCATGCAAGACAGTGCTTTAACGCGTAAGGAAAAGGATACACTTATCGCCAGTATGAATGCAGCGCGCCTCTATTCCCGCAGTATGCTATATCATACAAAAGGAGCCATTGATCATGGCTTAACTGTTCCAGAATTGGTGGAGTACTTTATGGTAGCTTACCTTTATAAGGGAATTCCAGCACTTCACATGTCTTTAGATGCAATATCCTATGCATTGGAATTAAAGGGTGTATCTGTTGCAAAAGGAGATACAGAACTTAAAACACTTAAGGCAGTGCTAGAAACGATAATAGGTTTGCTGCGTGATGAAGATACAAGCTTCTTAGAAAAACTACTGGATATGGCGAAAATGGGCGATTCCAAAAAAATAGAAAAACAAATACTTATGGATGGCCAGGTTTCTTCCAAGCAAAAATATATAAACATGGTTGGTAACTACATTACGGAATTAAGAGGAAAAGATGCAGTCCATTGGATAGATAAAGCAAGACTTATCGGTGTAACGGAAGCAGAATTAGCAGATACTGGTTATATTTGTATTCTTACGGCTGGAATTCCTGCATGGTTTGAAATTAGTGATTCGTTGTAGAATAAGATAAAATTAAGCTAATACTTCGAGGCTTTAAATAATTGGAATACAGTCTATCGGGGATTGTTATACTCTGAAATGTGCATGAAGTGGCTAACATTAAGTGGGGGTGAAAGGGCAGGCCAAAACCGTCACGTCCTGTAACAACACGCCTGCATAGCACGTCCTGCGTCGCCCCCCACTGAATGAGATCACTAAAAAAGTACCTTTCATAATTGTTTGGGAGAAAACGGACTGAGACGTGCGAGAACAGACTCAAAACGTGCGGTAGCAGGCCTGAAACGTCCGAGGTGCAGAGGTTTTCAAAACGAATCTATTTCACTTTTCAGCAGCCTCTACTGAATGAAGTTTCACTTTATTTACTAAGCAGGGGTGGAAAGCCGGCTGGGGAGGCCGGCTTTCTGTGGTTGTTAACGCAAAAGTAATCAATAATCGAATATTTTTTCAAGTAATGCCCCCCCTGAGCTCGCCATCTCTATCTATTTCTCACTGCTTCCATATTTCGTTTCATTTTCAATCTCTCTGCCCGATAATACATCATTACTTCTCTTGCTTTTTCTATATCCTTTTTAGCTACCTTTATATAGACAGAACTTCTTTTGTAGCCAAATCGGGAGAAATTTTCCCAGTTATATGGAATCACGTACGAAACTGGGATGTTGTTGTTTCGCAGCAACCAATAAAAATTGTTCGCCTCACTTAAATCCGATTCATTCCCACTGTAGGCTGTCACATATTTATCACTTTCTTTAAACAAAAAAATTATTGCTGCAGAAATTGCCGCTATTACG
The DNA here is from genome assembly GCF_039548255.1 of Lentibacillus songyuanensis. Lineage (NCBI taxonomy): Bacteria > Bacillati > Bacillota > Bacilli > Caryophanales > Bacillaceae > Lentibacillus > Lentibacillus songyuanensis. Next base: position 40,941 of record NZ_JBCLVH010000005.1, on the reverse strand, counting down.
ATTATTTCAGCCATTGCAAATCCCTCACCATCATTCTTCTTAGTATGGGAGTATAGGCAAAGCATTGAAATATAAACGCGAAAAAAGAAAAATAGAGCGGATTTTTCTATTAATCATTTTCCAACAATCGTAATCAAACTCAACTGACTCTGATTCAAAAACCTCATTGGAAGTCTTGTCGTGCCAAGTCCGCTGTCAATATATAAATATTGATTCGGTCCAATCGGATATGTCCCCTTTGTTCGTTTTGGAAAAAAACCCTGCCCAGGCGCCACGAATGCACCAATAAAAGGAAACCGTACCTGTCCGCCATGTGTATGCCCGCTCAAAATAAGGTCGGCCGGTATGGTATGACAGGTTTCTGTGATGTCAGGGGAATGAGACAGTAAAATGGTGTAGTGCTCGTCGGTAATATGATGAAAGGCTTGATGGAGATCTTCGTGTGCTGTTGAGAGATCAGCGATACCAGCTATGTTAAGGGCCGTTGCATTTTTTGTGAATTGCATGTTCGAATTGTCCAGGATCGTCACGTTACGCTCGTGCAACCCATGGAAGAATTCACCTGTACGGCTATTTGCCCACTCATGGTTACCGGATACAAACAAGACGTTTGGATTGTGGGCGGTTATTTGACTGATGAACGAAAAAATTGGTTTCAAGTTTTTCGTTTTTTTATCGATGAGATCACCAGTCAGCACAATAATGTCAGCGCCAGATGTTTCCACAGTATGAATTAATCGTTCGTTATCCGCACCAAAAACGTGGTTATGTAAGTCACTGATTTGTAAAATGGTAAAGCTGGACCCCGCTGGAAGTTTGTTGCTGCTAAATGTAACGTGTTTTTGTTTGAAATAATGCGTTTCGCGGTAGATATTCGCGCAACAAGCAGCTGCTACTGCTGTAAACGTGGTGATGGCAAAGCCTAACCTCTTCATGACAGTCCCCCCCTTGGGAATAGATGTTAATTATGATTAAGTGTAGCACGTTAAGGAACAAAGGAACAGCTAAGAATGTTAATTATTAGAAGTAGGAGTGAGCCAGAATCGGGAGAGAGCATCAAAGTCGGGAGAGGGCGTGTCAAGAACGGGAGAGAGCACATCAAAGTCGGGAGAGAGCGCGTCAAATCGAGCCAGAGCCCTCCAAAGTACAAATTTGCTCCGTAATCGATAGCACTTTTCAGTAGTCCAGACAGGCAAAACATCCGGTAGTGGGAATAAAAGCGAAACAAACCCGCAAAACCGGAATATCACCTTTTGCAGGTTTGCTAATCTACGCTGACCCATCTCATCTCACGTAATCATCAAGCTGTTCAGGAGATTTCTATTCTATTTCTGCTTTTTCAAAACAAACAAGAGAATCAAACACCGTATCTGAAATTGCAAAATTGGATAAAATGTCTTTTTCCACTGATGTATCCAATGTCATCTGAATCCAATGCTTTACGACAAGTACACGTCGGCCGTCATCGTTCGTTTCGAGATCGTACTGGGCCTCATCTAACAGGTGAACACCTGAAAAAACATCATACATCATGTCAGATAACTTTTTTGCTAAAGCGGTTTGCGTATATTCATCCTGACTTAAGGTATGGTTAATTAGATCTTCTAGCTTGATTACCTTTTCCTGGAAGAACGTTTTTAACGATGTCAGTTTTTCATGGTGTACACGGTTTAATGTATTCCGGAGATCTTGAATAAATCGCTCACCACTAGCTTTTTGCATTGTCTTTAGTATTTCGAGTGCTTGTATATTTGCTGTTCCTTCCCATACTGGGTTAACAATGGCATCCCGAAGCAGACGAGGGGTGACGTATTCTTCAATGTAACCATTGCCTCCATGGAGTTCCAAAGCTTCTTTAGCCGCTTGAACGCCTAATTCACTGCCGCGGTATTTGTTTAATGAGAGTAATATCCGCAATAGATCATAGTCTTCTTTATTCTCATTGTTATACGTGTGTACGTTATCGAAGCACGTCATTACCTGTGCAAGAGTAGCCCAGGCTGCTTCGATTGCTGTGATCATATTAACGAGTGTTTCTCGAACCATTGGAAACTTATTTATTGATTTTCCAAAAGCTTCCCGATGTGTTGTATAAATTGCGGCCTCAAGGAACGCTCTCTTTGCAACAGCAATTCCTGCTAGACCTGTGCCTAGCCGGGATACATTTAACGCTTCGGCCATATACTTAAATCCTTTGTTTTCTTCACCAATTAAATAGCCAACGGTATCATTGAAAATCACTTCTCCACTGGCTACAGCACGAACACCCAATTTATCCTTTAGACGGCGAATGGTTATATTATTTTTACCGCCATTTTCTAATTTGCGTGGTACCAAAAATAGGCCAAGCCCTTTTGTTGATGGTTTATCGTTTACACGCGCTAACGCAATTAATACTTCGGCATCACAATTGCTGACAAACCACTTCTCTCCGGATAACAAGTAATGATCACTATTCTTAACAGCCGTAGTTTTTGTAGCACCGACATCTGATCCACCCTGAATTTCGGTAAGCGATGTTGCTCCTTCTGCATGTGTTTCAGGGTCCCATGATGCCAGGCGGGATAGATATGCTTCCTTTTGCTGTTCTGAACCGAACTTTTCGAGTACGAAAGCGGCTGATTGGGATAACCCAACAGGGCAGGTAAAGCCGGATTCCGCTTGACACATCATATAAAGCAAGATTTCATTTACCACGAATGGGATTTTTTCCGGGGCATTCGCATCATAACGATAGGCGACTACTCCCGTGCCATAGCCATCTTTAACGGTTTGTCTATATCCCTCGTTGTACCAGATTTCATTAATTTCTTCCCCTTTTTTATTATAGCGAATTAACCGCGGTTGTCCCTCCCGATCGGTATGAACAGCCCGTTTATCCATTGGCCCTGATGCAAGGGCACCTGTTTTTTGAAAGGACGCTTCCACATATTCGCGTACTTTCTCTGATAAGTAACGTCTGGCATATCGGGTTAAAATGGGATCGTCACTATACCAATTCGCATCATTCCCATTCTCCCATTTGCTGTAATTAATGGCGAACTTTTCCCTGACTGCTGCTTTATTCATCGCGTTACATCTCCTTTACTTGTTGTTTTAAAATTTTACCGCTTGCACTATGTGGCAGTTCGTCAACAAAGCGATAAATCCGGGGTTGTTTATAATCGGCTAAATAGGTTGCTAGATACTCGTGTAATTCTGTTTCCGTCAGAAGCTGATCATCCTTCAATACAATAACCGCTTTAACGGTTTCCCCCCATTTTTCATCAGGGACACCGACCACACATGCCTGGTAAATAGCTGGATGATTGGTCAGCACTTCTTCAATTTCACGTGGGTAAACATTGACTCCTCCGGGTATGATGACATCCTTTTTCCGATCGATGATATACATGTAATCGTCTTCATCTTTGTATGCAATATCACCGGTATAAAGCCAGCCGTCTTTGATGGCGTTCGCGGTAGCCTCTGGATTGTTGTAATAACCCGCCATCACAGAATCGCCTTTTAATAAAATCTCCCCATACTCGTTTGGGGCTGTCTCCTTCCCATCTTCTGCGACTATCTTCAGTTCCATATTGATAACGGGTTTGTTACCAATACTACCACTTTTGGTTATGTGTTCATGCGGTCTAAGTAATGACCCGTTAGGACCTGCTTCTGTCAATCCATAGACTTGATAGAAGTTTTTATTAGCAAAGCGCTTTGTGACATAGTTAAATGTAGCAAGCGGCATGGCACTTCCACCATACGCAAAAACACGCATACTGGAAAGATCATAGTCGTTCATATTTTCCTGTTTTGCTGTTAATAAATAGGCGACGGGTGCTACAAATGTAAATGTTGTTTTTTCGTCATCGATCCATTGTAAAAAAGCCTGGGGGGTAAAATTATCGACAACAACAGATGCACCGGCATAGATTGGTGCCAATGTAAAATTGTTTAATGGTGCGGAATGGGACAAAGGCATGATCGTTAGTGCTTTATCCTTGGCTGTAAAATTAAACTCAGTTGCAATTGCTTGTGTAAGCGTTAGCACATTTTTGTGTGAAAATACAACACCTTTAGGCACACCGGTAGTTCCCGAGGTGAATAAAATTTCACAAATGTCATTGGTGTCAATTGGCAAATTTAAGTTGGTCTGATCCTGTATACGTGATTGATCTAACAACTGTTTAATGGTAAATACTAGTGCAGATGACCATGTCTCTAGAATTGTGTTGATCGTGGTGTTGAATTCATGTTCAAAGATGATTCCATCCGCATCTACATTCGTCAAAATTGCATGTATTTCCGGCGATGTTAATTTCACATTGACAGGCATAGGTATGGCACCTATTTTAAGTAATGAAAAATAAGCAAAAAAGAAATGCTCGTTGTTTGTTGAGATAATCGCTATTCGGTTACCTTTTTGGACACCAGATTCTTGTAAGCACCTGGCAATTTGGTTTACTTTTGCATTTAATTCAGGATAGCTCATTCGGACCGTCGCGGTGATTAATGCATCCTTATTGGGGTGTTTTTTAGCGTTATTTTCTAACATGCCATGTATTGTTTTCATAAATCAACTTCCTTTCCTTATTATTTGTCTTCTATCAGTCGTTGCCGGTTTACGAGAATTTCAGCTTTTAATGTTTCCAATTCGTCTATCTTTTCTTCTATTTCCTGCAGCTTTTGCTCTGAGTATTCTATTATTCGCTGTTTTTCTTTCTTTCCGGTTGGATTCTGTTCATATAAGTCGATCATTTCTTTAATTTCATCGAGCTTAAAACCTAGTCGCTTCCCACGTAAAATAAGTTTCAGTCTTCGTCGCTCTGCATCTGTAAAATAACGTTGTTGGTTCGGGTGTTTTCTGTTTTCGGCTTTTAATAATCCGACTTCTTCATAGTACCTAATTGTCCGGGATGTAATATCAAACATAGAAGCGATTTCATGAATGGCGTATGTTTTTTTCATATGTTTCTCCTTTCGAGAGGTTTTAAGTTGACGTTAGCGTAAACCTGGTTAAATAAAATGTAGCATTAGTGATTTGATATGTCAATATATTTAGATAATATAACAAATGTAAACTATTCCGCCTAAGACCCCCATTTCAAGATTTTGAGGGGCAGATAAAAAAGATAAATGGGGGTCAGCTGCATGACAAAGGTCGGATTCTGTTCTCAGCCGGCACGATGCAGGTTTCACTTTATCAGTTGCTTTTTAGAACGGATGTCAGGATTGAAAATGAACCAATCGATTTTGCTTTATATCCAGAAGGTGGGACACGGTCTGTCAGGATTGCTAAAAAAGCGAAGCCGCCGATAAAAGCCATGAAAACTCCGTTAAAAAACGTTTTTAAAGTGAATTCTACTTCCAGAAAAGGTGGGATACGGGACTTGTCTCCTCTTCTCACTAAATATGATAGAATAATAGTATGAAATCTCGAAAAAAGGCTGGGGTGCCCAATGAAACGGTATCTATTTAAGGTAGACAGGGAACTGCTTGATTTGCAAGCCATGGAGATGGATGAGGCGTTATATGCCTTCTTTCAGAAAATGGATATAACAGATAAGACCTTTGAGATGGAAAATGATCGGGGGCTGCGCCGGAAGTTCACGATTAACTGGGACGACAAACTGCTACAGGGCAGAGGGATTAAAGGATTCTTTGCTAAATATGATGCAGACTATTTGTGGATTGGTTGCCAGGAGGATGGACAAATCATGGTGGCTGCACAAAATGAAGTAGCAGCCGATCAGAATCAGTTCTTATTTAACCCGGACCATGCGCAGTCCGTATTGCAGGATTTGACTGGCTTTGTCAATCATAAAGATACGTGGTTTCAACTCTATCAATCAGCAGAGAAGTTTCAGATGAATCCGAATGATAATGAATTACTGTGCTTGCCATATACGCGTGAGATGGAGCCGTTTGATTATCAGATTAAAACAGTTCAGTCCGTATTGGGACATTTTAAAGGACGTGTCATGCTGAGTGATGAAGTAGGACTTGGCAAAACGGTGGAAGCTGGCATGGCGATGCTGGAATATATTATGCGTGGATTGGCAAGGCGGATTTTGATATTAGTGCCGCCATCCCTTGTGCAGCAATGGGAAAACGAAATGAAGCGGAAATTTAATCAGGACTTTATTCGTGCGGATGATGCCCAGTTTAAAAAGATGGGTAACGATGCTTGGGGACACTATCAGAAAGTAATTGCTTCGATTGATACGGCGAAACGGAAAAATCATCAGGCTACCATTAATGAACAGTACTATGACCTGGTGATCGTGGACGAGGCCCATCATTTGAAAAATAGACAGACGAAAAAATGGCAGTTTGTCAATGCGATTAATAAAAAATATATTTTTCTTCTAACCGCAACACCAGTGCAAAATCATCTGGAGGAGCTTTATAACTTGATTACACTGCTGAAACCGGGACAGTTAAGCACGTACAGCTATTTCCGGAAAAACTTTGTGCAAGATAAAGAAGGTATTGAGGTGAAAAATGCGGACAGGCTGAAACGTTTGCTTGCGGATGTTATGGTTCGCAACAAACGAAGTAACGTGGATATCACGTTTACGAAACGGTCTGCTTATACAAGAACGGTTACCATTCCGGAGCGGGAAAAGCAGTTGTATGATAACTTGAGCACGTATATTCGAAACAATTATGAGCGCCAGCATAGTGTGTTGAATCGTTTCCGCTTGAAACGGCTTCAGGAGCAAATTGGCAGTACGATAACGGCGCTCATCCCATCGCTGGAAAAGTTGGTGGTCAATGAGAAACTAACAGCGTTTGACCAGAAGGCGATGCAGCGATTTTTGGATGAGGCACGGATGATTGTGGCTGATCAGGATAGTGGCCATGAAAAGGCAAAAGAAGCGGCAGCCATTTTGCAGGAATTTCAGGGGAAAATGATTGTCTTCACCAAATTTGCCTCTACCCAGCGGTATTTGAGTGATTTTTTAACGGAACAAGGGTTTAAGGTTGCGGAATTTCACGGTGGACTAAGGCGGAAAGACAAGGAAGAACAGGTCACTTATTTCCGTGATGAAGCAGATGTGCTGGTTAGTACGGAGATTGGCGGTGAGGGCCGGAACCTGCAATTTTGCAATGGGATGATTAACTATGACTTGCCATGGAACCCGATGGCGATTGAACAACGCATTGGCCGGATTCATCGTATTGGCCAGGAAAAAGATGTGTTCGTCTACAACTTGGTCGCAAAGGATACGATTGAATATTACATTCTGGATCTGCTGGACCGCAAAATTAATATGTTTGAACTTGTCGTAGGGGAAGTGGATGCGATTCTTGGCGACTTGGAAGAAAAAGAAGATTTTTCCGATCTAGTGATGAAGGCTTGGGTTGAATCGGAAAACAAGCAGCAAGTGGAAGAAGAATTGGACGAGATTGGCGACAAAATGCTCGAAAACAAACAAAAACTAATCAAACATCGCGAGTTGGATGATACCTTATTTTAAATGGAGGTGACAAAAAAGTATGCAATTGCAGCAATTTGTAACGGAAACGATCGAAAACCTTGGTGGTGTAGTGATGCCCGTGGAATATGCATTGTGTCATGTGCTGATCCCTGAAGCGTATGCACCGTATTTTCAGAATAAAACAGAGATGGAGCTTTCCTTCGATTTTGAAGTCGCCCAAGAAAACCCGCAGTCCGAATTCGTCACCTTTGGAAGTTATGTGCTGGAACAATTATTGGCCATCGTCCACCAACAGGCAAAAACAGCTGTACGATATGCCGTAGTTGATCGGCTGGAGCTCGGCAATCCTGAGAAAAAGATTGCTGCCTTTTTACAGGATGAGCATGGCAAACTGGAGTTGAAGGCGGAAAGGGCTGTCTATGGGGTCTGGGCAGTATTTCACTATCATGTCGCCATTCTGGCCGATGAACGCATAGAAAGCACGGAACAAATATGGATGAACATGGTAACGAACGATGTTGATATGGTCATGAACCAGGAGCAAAATCGAATCATGTACCAATCGGATGCACCTGTTTCGTATCCAATCCCGGTTGCCCTTGACATGGAGGCAGCGTTTCAGAACGCCACCTTAACGATAAAGAAAAAAAGCGAACAACAAAAAAGAGAGCAAATCAATGATCGGGAAATAGGCAAAGATATCGAGCGTATCAATCATTACTATGCTGCGCTTATAGCAGAAAATGACAAGCGTATCAATCGCAAGGGCCTGAGTGAGGAAAAGCGACAGGAAATTATCAGCAAAACGGAAACCATCAAATTAGAGCGTGATAAGCAGCTACATGAAATTTATAACAAAGCGAACGGAGAAGTGGAAATTAGCCTGGATAATGCGATTCTCTATTTTGTACCATTGTTGGAATATACTGTTGACCGGCATTTCAGAGGGAATAGCGAGCAGCTGATGTTGTATTATAATCCGATTACAAAAGGTTTTTTTAGGGTGTGAAGAAGGTTGTGTGCAACGGTTATAATATGATTGCTTTAATGCTTGACTAGATATTGTAATCATTAGATAATTAGCAAAAGGAAGTGATCAGATGAAACCAGTTTCCCACCAAACAGAAGTGAATTGGGAAGATAGACTAACTATTTTACGTGAATTAGAGACAAACAGGAATCATAGTAAAGAATATCAAGACGAGATAAAGGGTTTTGTCTTAGATTGTTTAAATTCCAAGGATTTCTTGGATATGGAGGTAAGATCAAAAGTCAAAATTAGATAAGGCCCCCGAACGATCGATTACCGCTAGCTCCAATTCTAATTCTCTTCGTGTCTTTTATTCTTATCAAAAGCAATCCACAAACTAAACATACCAACAAAAACAATACGGTAGGAAGGAAATTCCGCAAGTTATCTAGAAAATGTTAATGCATACGTTTTCAGAAAGGGATGATCACACTTGATTGAGATTGACAAATACAAAGTTGCAGTCGTACAAGCAGGGTCAGAGGTGATGGACAAGGAAAAGGGGATACAAAAGACCGTTCGCTTAATTGGAGAAGCCGGTGCAAACAACGCAAAGATCATTGTTTTTCCGGAAGCTTTTATCCCAGCCTATCCCCGCGGCATGTCATTTGGAGCGGTGGTGGGAAGCCGATCCGATGAGGGAAGGAAGGATTTTGCCAGGTATTGGCGCAACTCGATCCAGGTTCCGGGTCCTGAGACAGAACAAATCGGGAAGGCGGTTAAACAAGTTGGCGCATACGTTGTGATTGGCGTGATTGAGAAAGACAGCGATTCCAGTCATGGTACCCTGTATTGCACCGCATTATTTTTCGGACCGGATGGGGAGCTGCTCGGCAAGCATAGAAAGCTGAAACCTACTGGCTCGGAACGATTGATTTGGGGTGAGGGGGATGGCAGTACCATGCCGGTTTTCGATACGCCATACGGTAAAATTGGTTCGCTCATTTGTTGGGAGAACTACATGCCGCTTGCCAGAGCTGCTATGTATGCGAAGGGCGTGCAAATCTATATCGCACCAACTGCAGATCCCCGTGATACCTGGCTTGCTTCGATGAGACACATTGCGGCAGAGGGCAGATGTTTTGTTTTATCATGCAATCAATACACGACAAAGGATATGTTCCCCGAAGACATAGCAGCTCGTGAAGAATTTGCCAAGTTGCCAGATGAATTGTCCAGGGGTGGCAGCTGCGTTGTGGATCCATTAGGTCAGTATATTGCGGAGCCGGTTTTTGGCAAGGAAGAAATCATTTATGTGGATATTGATATGGATAAAATCGCCGGGGCACAATTTGATTTTGATGTGGTAGGGCATTATGCACGACCGGATGTTTTTCAGTTGGTGGTTAATGAGAAAAGACAGGAGAATGCAGTTTGGGATAAGGAATGAAGTGTAGGCTTTTAAGTCTATTGACGATTCGCATTTGATATAAAGTGCGGGTTGGCAATGGAAGGGATTAGACTTAGGGAGCCTGTTCCAAAATGGATTTCACAATGAAAAAAAGCATTAAAAATGGTCTAATCCTCCCCGTCGCCATCCTGATTTTCCTGATTTCCTTCTTCTTCCTCCGTGTCAACATCATCCAAATCAAGCCATGATAGCATTTCACGCACCACGGTATTTATTTTTCCATCCACCATATCATCCCCATACTTTTTCTTGGCAAGCTCAATATTTTTGACCACATCCTCGCCAAAATGAATGATCGGCTCATCTTGTTCCAGATTATTGAACAGCTCGATAAACTCGTCTAAGGCCTTATCAAATCGTTTGGTTTCTAATTCGGTTGCTTTCATTTTTAAATCACCTATTTGGTAGGGTGTCCAAAAAGGGGAGGATAACACGGGGGATGCAGAAAAAGGTTTCCCTTTATAGCCGTTTTTAAAAAGGTGATCAGAATTGATAAGGCGTTCAAGTTCTATAAGCAGGTTTATAGTAAATCGGATGTGAAAATATACTTCAATCCCCACTTCATACTAATTATTGAATTAGATTTAGGAATTAATTTTCAAAAGGTGGTAGTTTTTCAGTGGCCTAGAATGAATGGGGGGGGAGGTAGTCAATTGGTAATGCAATAAAATAATATTTATTACATCGCATTTTTGCGGAAAATCCGGTAATGGTAGTGGAGACAGAGGCTTGACAGGGTTTATGCCCTTAATGATATAAATATTTCTCTAATGCCTCAAAGTCATCATTATCCGTCAAAATACTTAATGCCCAGTTATAAGGTGATTCATGAAATCCCATTCTATCCCTTATTAAAGATTTTTCTACACCTGACTTTTTTATTAACTCCATTGCTTCATATTGACTTTTGCCAAACTCATTAACTAATTCATGGGCAATCCGATTAATTATTAAGTCAATTTCACTACGAAGTTCTGCGTTAACATTTTTATTTAACATTTTATCGCCTCCATTACTTTTATGTTTTCAGTAGCTTTACTCGTTAATACAGCCAGCTGATTTTTATCATTATATGCTTTTATGTCTTTATAATTAAGTGATACTAGCCCTCCATCAGCCATGGGACCATAATCCAGTCAAAATTGCGTTGCACAGGTTGTGATAAATGTCCATTATCTTGACGCATATTCCATACAAGATGTTTCCAGTTATCATTATCATATTCAAATACCTTACAATTTAATTGTTCCCATTTTAATATGTCTTTAATCTCAAACTGGAGTACCACCGGCTGGAACTCTTTTTTCATCGCTAGAAAATCACGAATAGTTATGTTAAATAAGTCTAATGCTGATTTATTTGGAATTGGTTTTGTAGTTCTACGCATTGCCCATTCTTTGGCCTGATTAAAATTGGTTGTTAAATAAAAGCCTGGCCCAAAATCCACGCCACCTTTTTGCGTGGGAATATCTTTACACCATATTTAATGATACTGTCGGAATACAAATTGATTGTTCCATGATATAAAGGAAGATTAGGATTATAATTAATATGCAACATTATGACTCCGATCAGAATTTTTTATTTAGGTAAATTGTAACATGAATATTATGATATTTCATGTGTTTTACTCTTTAAATAAACAGAAGAACAACATGTCTGATTTTGCACTTAATACGATCAAAATAGTTTACTCAAAAGAGTTGATATGACACCAAATATTAGGCCTGTATATGATTTGAAAAACTATAATGATGTGTTAAGGATGCCGCTATAGGAGAGCCAGTTTTTCTAACAAATAATGGTCTGAGCAGATTCGCCCTTCTTGATATGAAAGAATACGAAAAAGGCCGAGCTACAATGAAACTTTTATCCAAACTTATGGAAGCTGAAAAGGCCATTAAAACGGGTGATGAATGGATAACACAAGACCAAGTTAAGAAGGATCTGGGGGGTTGATCTTTTGCGAAAATTACGGATTAATCCCCCAAATAGCAGTAGAGGCTCGGTAGGGGAACGGACGGCAGAAATAGATAAATTCCGCCACTACACATTACTTCTTTCTCAATGGCAATATTTCATTATTTATCAATTCACCCAAATCTTGACGCACAGTTTTCCAATACCGCAATTTGCTTACCGGATCATGATGTGTTTCTTTATATTTATCATAGTCGCTGTTTTCCTTCAGCTCTGATTCACCATTTTGGCGTTTGCGGCCAGGATTGTAATTGGAAACGACATAATCAAGATCATCCTCATTCACGCACCACTTTTGAGCAAAGTCTTCAATCAGTTCATATTTCGTTGTTTGGATCATATTTTCTAACAATACGGATACATTTTGATTTCGGTAATCTTCGGGACTTTCTTTGATGTCATCCCACAATTGACTCATTAAACCAGCCAATTTCGGATTGCTTTTTTCCAAATTATTAATATAATTATTCACTTCTGTTATAGCTTTGTTGTTCATATCAGGAATTAATTCGTATTCGTCATTTCCCGATGGCACAAAGGATTGTATAAGCATCAAGATATACTCATAGTTAATTTCTTCTGTTTTAATGGATTCTAATTCGTATTCAATATCAATTTCCACGGGTTCAACTGGATCATTTCTATTTTCGCTTTTGATTACTTCTAATGTATTTTGGTATTTACCTTGATAGTTTTCGATTTCATCAAATTGAATGGAAAAAACACTTCCTAATTGGTTCTCGTCAAATTCGCTGTATACTTGGACAGCAGAAAAGGTTTTATCGAAAGCCTGATAAACTTTCGCAAATTTTTTCAAGAAAGGAATATGATCTGCATCTATTTCTATTTCTTCTGGTGAAGGTGCTACTTCCCGCAATTCTTGGACGGCTTTTAAGAAAGATTGCTTGGCTTCGTCCCATGCTGGCGCTAAAATATCGTTTTCTCCTCCATTTGAATATAAAACCAACGCTTCCTTAACTTTCTCTTCGAATGTTTTGGGTGTTTGGAACGTTACGATTTGGCCATACTTTTTTGGTTTATCAAATAAACGATTGGTTCGAGAAAATGCTTGAATCAAATCATGGGCCTTCATTGGTGGCCGGTCAATAAATAAAGTAGACAGACTTGGTGCATCAAACCCCGTTAATAATCGATCGACAACAATCACTAGATCTAATTGTTCAGAACGGGAAAGGTACTTCTCTTTCTTTCGGGCCAAGCGATCATTCACGTTGCTGTTATATGCCTTCATCGTTTCCAGTGTAAAGCTTGTTCCGAATGCTGCATTATAATCTCGCAACGATTCTTTCATTTTGTCTTGATTAAACGAAGAGGCCTCTTCATTTTCCGAAATAGAATAGGTAATCGCTACTTTAGGAAAATCTGGTAGAACGCGTTTTGTTTCTTCACTAATTTGAACAGACGTTTCTCCAGCTTCCACCTTTTTAATCAAATCATAATAACGTTGTGCTTGTTCGATGGAGGAAGTTGTCAAAATTGCTTCATATGTTTGTCCTGCTCCTTTTTTGAAACCCAGCTTTTGACGAGATTTATTAACAATCGAGTGAATGACCTGCAACATATGCTTTTCATCTTTGTAAACATCTTTTGGCAAATTGCTCTCTTTTTCGGACACCGACATGGAATCGATATCCATCTTGTTTTCACTCACTAAGTTTACAACGACATGATCCAATTCCTCCTCAGAAAAAGTACTCTTATATTCAAGTTGAAATCCCAATACAGCATGATCATGAATCGCTTCCTTAACGGTATATTCATGCAATCTTTTACCGTACTGCTGTTGCGTTGTCCTTGGCAGATTGCCTATTGCTTGTTTGGCATTTTCCGCAAAAATAGGCGTCCCCGTAAAACCATACCACAATGAACGTACAAAAAATTGTTCGATTTCCTGTTTCTTTTGTGGGGAAATAGCACGATGGCATTCATCAACAACAAAAGCTACCTTTAATTGTGTAAGGGCACGATAACGTTTGGATTCTTCCTTCCCATTAAATCGTTTCATGACATGATTTAGTTTTTGAATGGTGGTAACAATGACAGTACGATCATTCGATAATAGCTTCTTAATCAAATCATTAACATTATCTGTTTCATCAACTTCAATCACATCATTTTCGGCATAAGAAGTAAATGACGACGTGGTCTGCTGATTCAAATCTACACGGTCGACAATAAAGATGGTCTTTTGAATCGATGGAATTTGCAGGAGATTACGTGCTACCTTATAAGAGGTTAGCGTTTTACCAGATCCTGTTGTATGCCAAATATAGCCCGATTCCTGCCGTTTTGAAGCCTCTTTCACTGCTTCAATGGCATGGATCTGGTATGGTCGTAATAGAATCAGGGCTTTTTTCTCGCTATCTATCACAGTATATTGTGTTACCATCTTGTGCGCTTGCGGAATTGATAGAACATCACGTGTAAATTCCAAATAATCGTCCACGGGTTTATTGTTTTTATCCACCCATTTCGTTAAAAATTGTTCGTTTAACTTGGTATCCAAAGCTGTCGCGATATAGCGGGTATCTGTTCCATTAGTAATAACGAACATTTGCAAACAAGAATAAATCCCCGTAAATTTTCCTTCTTTTAGATATTTCACAATTTGCCGGAAAGCATCCATATATGGGCGGGTTCGATTTTTTAATTCAATATGTATCATGGGTAAGCCATTGATTAATAGGGTGACATCGAACCGGCGATTTTGATCTTCTGATGATCGTTTTGAACTTGCAACTTGATTGATTACTTCATAGGATGACATTCCGCCAGCAATATCTGCACGATTTAAGACACGCAGGCGAATCGTGCCAAGCGCTGCATCTTCCCGCTGCACCTGTACTTTTGCGACTCCATTTTCGCCTGACAACCAACGTGCCGCTTCATAGAAATTCACAAAGTTTAGTTGGTTTTGCACCTGGCGAAATTCCTGCTCTGTTAAAGGTATTTCATTCAGAACGGCCTTATTGTTGTTTTCCAATTTTTCTCTGAAATTATTCCATAAATCTGCCTCTGTATGTAGATCCTTGCGATATGTCCACTGTGATTCGCCATTTATTAATTGTTTAATGAGATTGTTTTCTAGTTCTGCTTCTGGTGTGGTTTCGTAGATCATGTTTACACCCCGATTTTTGTGCTTATAGATAATTTTAGTATAACATAGGTTGTTGGAGGATTACTTGGGAACAGCGTAAGTTGGGGGAGGTTGTAAATAGAGTAAAATCATACGCCTTATCTCGTAATGTTGAATCAACCGATTATACAGGTTATAAATATATACATTATGGTGATATCCATACCAAAGTTGCTCATATAATTGATGAATCTAGTAATTTACCAAATATAAAAATTGGAAACTATGAACTTTTGAAAAATGGCGATTTAGTATTAGCTGATGCCTCAGAAGATTATAAAGGGATAGCTTCCCCTGCTGTAATTACCATTAATGTGACATATAAACTAGTTTCTGGACTTCATACAATTGCTTTAAGACCTAGAAAAGCTGATTCTTTATTTCTCTTCTATTTATTCAATTCACCTACTTTTAAAAGGTATGGTTATAAGGTTGGCACTGGAATGAAAGTATTTGGAATTAGCGCTACAAACCTCCTAAAGTATTATGGGGTATTTCCATCAAATATTGAACAAAGGAAAATTGGCAAGTTCCTCAAACAACTAGATGACATTATCGCTCTTCATCAGCGGAAATTAGATCTATTAAAGCTGTTAAAAAAGGGATTTATGCAGGTGATGTTTCCGCAAAAAGAGGAGAATGTACCGAAGTTAAGATTTTTAGATTTTGACTCAGAATGGGAAAAACTTAACGTAATGGACCTTTCAGAGAAATCTTTTGGTGGAGGAACCCCTAAGACGTCGACTAATGCGTATTGGAATGGTGAGATACCCTGGATTCAAAGTTCTGATTTTCGTGAACATCAAGTTTCTGGTGTTATTGCCAATAAAAAAATAACTGATGAAGGATTAAAAAACTCTCCTGCTAAATTAATTCCTAAAAATTCAATAGCCGTAGTAACTAGAGTAGGAGTTGGCAAAGTTGCGTTAATACCATTTGAATACACAACTAGTCAAGACTTTCTATCATTAAGTTATCTGAAAGTGGATAAATGGTTTGGTGTGTATTCATTGTATAACCAGTTACAAAAGGAACTTAATGCTGTACAGGGAACATCAATAAAAGGGATTACTAAGAATGAAGTTTTAGAAAAGAAAATTAATAAACCAAAGGATTTAATAGAACAGAAGAAAATTGGACATTTTCTTAAGCAACTTGACAAGTCTATCGCTCTTTGCCAAATCAAGCTTAGAAGACTACAATCTTTTAAAAAAGCATATTTGCAGAAAATGTTTATCTAAAAAGGCACCCAGCGTGCCTTTTTAGATAGTACTTACATTAAAGTAGACAAGTGTCTCATAATCTTATCATTATCCTGATTCTCCAACTCCTGAATAATGTGCAAATATGTCTCCTGTGTTGTTGTCATACTAGAGTGTCCAAGTCTTCTAGCCACGCTTGCAATAGATACACCTGCAAAGAGTAACAGCGATGCATGGGTATGACGCAAACCATGAATCGTGACCACTGGAATATTTGCTTTTAAGCATAACGCTTTTAATCGATTATTCACTGTAGAGTTAAAGACCCTATCCTTTACAAAGATCGGTTCATTGACGTCCATATTTTTAATTAGTTGGGAAAACTGCATCGCTGTTTGCCAGTCCAACTGAATTCTTCTTTTAGAAGATTCATTTTTGGTTGGCTGGAACTCTCCTTTTGTTACCTTATAATTCCAAGTCTTCTTGACAAAAATCTTTTGCTTCGGGAAATCAAAATCACTTGGTGTGAGTGCTAAAGCTTCTGAAAACCGCAGTCCTGTTTTTGCGACTAAAAGAATGAACCAATCCCAGTTGATCTCATTGTGAAGGTTTAACCCCTTTAACAATGCCTGTACCTCAAACTGGTTAAGAAATTTTGTTTTTTTCTCCTTTGGTGTTCTTCCCTTGATAACGATTTTACGAGTGGGGTTTGTGTCTAGTATCCCTTCATCAACTGCATCAAGAATAGCTCCCTTTAGTTGGTGGTGGAAGTCCATTGTTGTTTGCTTTTCATGTGTAAGTGCATAATCGTTGAGTAATTTTTGATAGTTTTTTCGATTTAACTCACTCATCTTTAAAGTAGGGGCCAACTCTTCAATTCGTTGATGACTGATATAATACTTTTGCAGTGTAACATCTCTAATTGCTCCAACTTTGTACAATTCAATCCATTCCTCAAAATATTCATAGAACAATTGTGTTGATTTTTTCCTTCTTGGCATAATAAAAACCTCCTAATAATAGTTAGTAAATGAATCACCAATTCTATTATCAGAAAGATTGTTATTTTTGGAAAGATGGGCTAAATGAACATTTTTTGCAGAAAATATTTTTTGAGCGTCTGTAATTTATATATTTTTGTTGTGTGAAGTACGATTGTATTGTCGAGTTGTTTAAGGAATTTACCAATCTTCCGTTGTTCAGCAATATTTGGTAGGATTACTTTTTTTTCTTCCATGCCTTTTTTTGTGATATGTACCATTGTTGTACCGTTTTTATCACTAGTAATCTTGGTCTTATCATATTCCAACAATTGAACCGCAAATTGTTTGTCAAGTTCCTCAGATAATTCAACTTTCCAAATATGGTAATGATATATAACTTTATCACCATCCCAAATATGTGGACCAAAAGTTGTCGACCAAGTATAGAGTAGTTCTCCTTTTTGAGCATAATATTTCTCGTCTAGTTCTAGATCAGAATAATACCAAGAATCATTAGTATAAAAATTTCCTACCCTTAATACTTTATATTTTCCCGATGATAACAATTCGTTCTGTTTATAAGCTCTTCCATTTATAAAAGTGGATACTTCCCCCAACTTACGCTGTTTCCATTTTGAATCAAAGTTTGCAAACCTCAACCTCGGTACATCTTCCCCTTTTTGCGGGAACATCACCTGCATAAACCCTTTCTTTAACAGCTTTAATAGATCTAATTTCCGCTGATGAAGAGCGATAGTATCGTCTAGTTGTTTGAACAACCCACTGATTTGAGCTTGTTCTGCAAAAGTCGGAATAAAAGCGGTTAGTTCTATAAGTTTACTAACTGCCAATCCCGGTTGTGCAGATTGACCTGAATATTGACCAAGATTCATCTTGCCTAAAAGATAAAATAAAAACCTTGTTTCATTGTTTTTGTTACCTTTTACGACGACAGCATGCTCCGTAAAATAAGCCTTCCCATTGGAGATATTCATGTTTCCACATAAGGCGCCCTGCCTTCCGATAAGTGCATAAAATCCATTGTGGTTGTAAGTGTTTGTGTATCCACGAAATCCATTACCACCAAACACAGGATATTTACCTTCCTCCCAAATATCCTGCGATTTAATATTCTTTCCACTTTGTAATTTTTCACATAGCTCCCCCAACTTACGCTGTTCCCAATCCTCAACATACCCTTTAAACCGCACCTCAGGGACCCTTTTTTCGTTTTTATTCATCGCCGAAACACCTCTTTCGTTGCTGCAATGATGTCTCTACTCTCATCGGTAACTTCAAGCTCATCAAGCATCGTTAAAATTGATTGCTCCGCTTCCTTGATTTCGTCATTGAGAGAGACTATTTCTTTTCCCAGCGCAACGATATCAATGGGTTCTTCTTCCTCAAATGTATCGACATAACGCGGGATATTTAAGTTATAGTCATTTCCCTTTATCTCATCAAAGCTGGCAAGATGTGCGTATCTCTCTACATCAGTGCGATCAACATATGTATCTAGTATCTTTTCGATGTGTTCACTCTTTAATAAGTTCTGATTTTTGCCTTTTTCAAATTCTTTGGACGCATCAATAAATAGTACATCCTTCGTTGGGCGATTCTTTTTCAACACGATAATGGTTGTTGGAATGGATGTATTAAAGAAAATATTAGCCGGCAATCCAATGACTGTATCAATGGCACCGCTGTCAAGTAAAATTTTGCGAATTTTACCCTCTGCATTTCCCCTGAATAGTACACCATGGGGTAGGACAATCGCCATCACGCCACTGTCTTTCAAGTGATAGTAGCCATGAAGCAAGAATGCAAAATCAGCTTTTGACTTCGGCGCTAGTACACCATACATGGAAAACCGTGGGTCA
Organism: Lentibacillus songyuanensis; assembly: GCF_039548255.1. NCBI lineage: Bacteria > Bacillati > Bacillota > Bacilli > Caryophanales > Bacillaceae > Lentibacillus > Lentibacillus songyuanensis. Next base: position 21,865 of record NZ_JBCLVH010000005.1, on the reverse strand, counting down.
TCTAAAAAGCCTTTATCGGCAGACCACTTTGCCGAATATGGCGGGTTCATTAGGACGGCATCGAAGTTGGTTGGTTCATCCGTTGGCCAGTCCTGATCTAATGTATCGGCATTATGTAGATGTTGATTGGCTATATCTACCCCATGCAATATCATGTTCATACGGGCCAAGTTGAAAGTCGAAGTATTCAGTTCTTGACCAAAGTATGATATTGTTCCGATTTCATTTGAATACTTCTTGACGTTTAAAAGTAATGAGCCGGAACCCATTGTTGCATCATATGCTGTAAAGCCTTTTTGATTCTCTTTACCATGCAGTACAACACGTGTCATTAATTCCGATACAGGCTGAGGTGTATAGAATTCTCCGGCCTTTTTACCAGAAGTAGAGGCAAATTGGCCGATGAGATACTCGTAGGCGTCACCCAATACATCGCCCTCATGCGCAATATCCAGATTAGCCAATTCCTTCATGACATCAGAAATACTTTGGTTTTGTTTTTGTGGCGTGGCTCCCAACTTTTTTGAATACAGGTCCACATCTTCAAAAAGGTTTTCAAAGATTTCACTGGATTGCTCAATATCGCGGAATCCTTGTGCTAAGTCTTCTAATTGAAAAATACCTTTATGTATGTTTGCCACCAAGGTTGTAAATGTTAGTTTTGGCTCAATAATATAGGCAACATCATCTTTTACAGCTTCAATTAAATCATCGTGCAACTCATCATTATTGTAAGCTGCTTCATAGGTTTCTTGTGCTTCATTGACATCATCCGTTTGCAACTCCAATAAGTCAGATGCCTTAAATAACATTTTATCTGATAGATATTTATAAAAAACCAAACCCAATAAGTAACTTTTGTACTCATTGGCATCCATCTTTGACCTTAGTATATCCGCAGAATTCCATAAGGATTGGTACAGTGTTCTTGAAATATTCTCTGGCATTTCATTCTCTCCCTAATCGTTTTACTAACTCAATATTATAACACACCAAGCGTACGATGTGTTACAGCGTAAATTATAATTCTAAAGTCACGAAAAAGTATCAAAAGACCTGAGATACAGAGACAAGCCTGTATATTATCCATTTACCGGAAATTAACAAGGATAAAAGCACCAAATTTTCACATATCAATTCAATACTTCCTCCAAATCCGCTATACTATAAAATAATATTACAATTGTCCGGATGCGGGACTTAATGATTACAAAATGAGGGGTTTGCGATGGATTATTCTTTTCAAATAAATCAATTGTCAAATGAAATTTCGGGTTTTAATAGTACGATTCAGGCTAATAATGAGAAAATCAACAGACTCAAAGATTCTAGTACAAAAATAGTTGGTGACCAAGATGAGCTTAGTATGCAGAAGGGTGCCGTAAACCAGCCGGAACTTTCGAGCGAAACATGGCGGGGTAATTATGCAGATGATTTCTTAGATAAACAGGAAAGTCTGAAACAGGAATATAATAACATTAAGAATACTGAAACAGAGCGCCTTCTTGATAATATTTCTGATGCAATCCAACGATTAAAGAATGCCAACACGGACCTTTCCGATTCAATTGAATCAAATCGTCACCGGATAAGGCAATTAAGAGCAATGGAGGATGATGATTAAGCATGCCAGAAATTAATGTGCAGCCGGAAAAAGTAACCCCGGTATTAAGCAATTTAAAAACAAAAACACAGGAGTTAGAAACAACAAATCCAAACCCGAGTTTTTCCACATCTTCACTAGACTTCCTTGAAAAAATGCAAGCCATCGAGAAAAAATACTATCAGGCGTTAAATGATTATAAGCAAGCATTGACCAAAGTGGAAACAAATGTGGATGAATCCATTCAGGCGTATGTAGAAACAGATGAAAACATTGCCAATCAAATTGGACCACTGCCTGTAAAATAAAAAACAGTCAGTATGTAAGAAGGAGTTAACATGATGAAGGTAATCAAGGTGTCTGAGGTTGTAAATGGAATAGATGAAGTCGTCAAGCAAAAGGAGAAGGAAAAGGAACAAATTCTCTCTATTCGCGATGCCATGAATAAACTAATTGATCTTGATGACGCACTAAAAGGTGAAGGCGGAAATGCAATTAGAGAACATTTTATGACACTTCATTTCCCGGCAATCATTCTATTTAACTTGTTTTTGGAAGAATATATTACTATTTTAAAAGAAATAAAAGGATCGGTCGAATCGTTTGAAAATGATAATGGGCTTGTGCGTGAAGAATTCATTGAGGATGATGTAACAAATGCTCTTAATAAACTGGATGACTTAACACACGAAATCGTGGACGATATTAATAATCATTATAATGAGGTAAGTGACTTAGTTTCTTACGATTCCGTGGAAACGACGAACTTTGACTTTCACTTGTCTGGAGCACGCTCTCTTATTCAAGATACACTCACAAAATTTGCCGAACTTGATGAAGACAGCACTTCCAAATTGGGTGATTCTGCTGATTCAGTCGATCAAATTGCTCAATTTATCACCAAGATTCAAGGCTGGACGAAAAATGGGGTCTTTTTAACGGATTCACAAATTGGTGAAGTTGAAAATTATTTCATGGAATCAGAGGTAATCGATGACATGATCGATCGTGCGATGGAATTGTCTGTTAAACAAGGTGATTCGACCATTCAGGGAGATATCGCTGGGTGGCTATCGGATTTAGGGAAAACAAATGGAGCCTATAATGTTGCCAAAGGGGCACTAGCATTTAAAGTGATGAATAGCGGTATGCTTGATTTGGCAAAAGACGGTAAGGGGAATTTTATTGTTAAAGCGTCTTCTAAGTGGAAGCAAGGGTCGAGTGGAAAATATGAATCAAAGCTAGCGGGTAACATTTATAAGTTATTGCAAAATGGCGATAAAAATTCGGCGAACCCACTTAAACGATATATTGCCAAATCGGGAAAGGCACCTAGTGGGGTTTTGCGGGAAATCATTGGACTTAATGCTAAAACGAATAAAATCAGTTTTGGAAAAGTAGCCAATAGCTATTCTAGTGTCCTTGAGTTTGATAAAACTGAATTGAAAAATTATAAAATGAAAGTGGATGTGAAGAGCACAGCAAAGCAATTTACCGATGCGAAGGGTGTAATGAAGTTTGCAAAGAGGATACCGTATGCCGGAATACTATTTTCGGTAGGAACAAATTCGGGTGAATATTTTAGTGATGAAAATAAGCACAAAACATTTGCTGAAAAGTCAGGTAGATTTGCTGGAGGCATTGGACTAGACCTTGGGGTTGCTGGACTCACAACTGGCGGAGCTGTTATTGGGTCAATGATCTGTCCGGGAGTTGGTACTGTTATAGGCGGAGCTATTGGCGCAGGTGTTGGGATTGTAGGATCCTGGTTTGCAGAAGACAAAGTTAAGGACTTAGGTGAAAAAGCAGGTCGCTGGGTTGATAATACTTATGAGGATACAAAGAAAGTAGTCGAAAAGGCGAGCGATTGGGTAGGTGATAAAGTTGACGATTTGACTTCAGGAGTTGGAAGTTTTATTTCAGGTATTTTCAATTAAGCATTTGAAAAAGATGTGTGCTTAGTACAAATAAAAGGATTTGAATATTACATGAACAAACAGAAATACTTTTCATTTAAACACGGATTGTTTGCTTTTCTTAAATCAAATATCCTATTAATACTTGTACTTCTCATTTTGGTGATTAACAAAAGTGAGTGGCGCTATGATGGATCAAGTTACGTCCTCATATTTCTTGTATTTGCGGAAATATTCATTGCGGTTTTGTCATTCCTGGCATGCATTAAGCCTTATGTTGGGAAAGATTTGAAAGAGAATCAAGAAAAAAGTAACAAAGAATGGTTAGGATTTGTAGTTAACTTTATAGCACTTTCTATATTTTCATTATTATTCCTGGGGGCAAACATTCCTTACCCAAGCACATTAATATTTTTAATATTAATAACAAACGCTATGGCATCAGTGTTTTCTGTTGTTTTTCATCCCGTTGCTTTAGGTATTTATCAAGCGAACGTTTTCCAAGAAAAAACAACCATGATGGATTATACTTTTAAATATGTTGCCATTTTTTTATCGGGGATAAATTATTACGTACAGATGATATTGTTAAGGCTTCCGTTGCTAGTAAATAAAGTCATTGCCATAGTTTTTGTTTTATTTATGCTGTGGCAATGGTTTGGGGTGGGTAAAATTTTTGACAGGTGATTTGAGAGCATATAGTAGTTTATTTAAGCCAAGGCATACAGTAAAACAGAAACGTGTTGTCCTTATTATGAGACGTTGCTTTGGTACTTGGCGTTTTTTCATTAATTTGGAACGAGAACTATGAATAGGCAGGAAATCTTTGGACAAATCATTGACACATATGAAAGCTAATTGTACCAAAATATGGGGGTTTTCTTTGGTAAAGGGATTTCAGTCATTCATAATGTCTAATTTGCTACTTGTTTTTGCTGCAGTTGTTTTTGTGATTAATCATGGATCGAAAACGCCTATTTTTATATTTATATTCTTTGCAGAGATTTTTATAGTTTTACTGTCATTTATAGCTTGTTTTAACCGACAAAATCATCATGCGATTTCGGGAAACAAAAGTAGTTTTTCTAATAAAGAATGGATCGGATTGTTATTAACAATTATTAAAACATCCCTGTTATCGCTTGGCTTTACAGGTATTGGTATTAAGTTCCCGAGTACAATCGTAATATTAATTTTGGTAATAAATTTTATGTTCGCCTTATACTCTATTCTTTTTCATACCATAGCCCTGAAATTGTATAAAGCAAATGTTTATGATGAAAAAAGTGGCGTTTTGGACTTTACGTTTAAATATATTGCTATTCTGTTTTCGGGAATTAATTTTTATGTTCAAACCAAGCTATTAAATCTTCCTTTAGTGGTTAATAAAATTTTTGCTATTGTATTTGTTCTATTTTTATTGTGGCAAAGTATTTTGGTGATCAGCGTTTTTGAATAAATGATCTTTGTTCTTATTCAACACGTAAAAGGAATGGAATATCACATGAGTAAACAGTAATACTATTCGTTTAAAAACGGATTTTTGACTTTTGTAAAATCAAATATGCTATTAATACTTATTCTTCTTGTTTTTGTGATTAACATAGGTGAGTGGAGATATGATGGTAAGGGTTACGCTATCGTATTTTTCGTATTTTCCGAAAATTTTATTGTATTTTTATCGCTACTTGCATGTATTAAACCTATTGTTGGGAAGGGTCTTAAAGGTAATCAAAAGGACAATGAAAAAGAGTGGTTAGGATTTGGGATAATATTTATCTTTCTTTCTTTATTTTCACTCCCATTCTTAGGTGCAAACATTCCCTATCCAAGCACATTAATATTTTTAATATTAATAACAAATGCTATGGTGTCAGTTTATTCCGTGGTTTTTCATCCAATTGCTTTAGGTATTTATCGAGCAAACGTTTTCCAAGAAAAAACAACCATGATGGATTACATTTTTAAATATGTTGCCATTTTTTTATCGAGGATAAATTATTATGTGCAGATGATATTATTAAGACTCCCCCTACTTATAAATAAACCTATTGCTATTGTTTTGCCTTGTTTTTGCTGTGGCAATGGTTTGGTGTAGTTAAAATTTTTGACAGATGATTTGAAAAGCAATTTTTAATCCCCGTACAACTAATTAATAATGAAGCAGAGTTTACCTGGTTTGTGCATAAAACAGAAACAAAACCGAGGCAAAAGAGGTATTGGGATGACGGTAGAAACACGAGCATTGCCAAGGGACTGGAGGATTTATTGTATCTGCTAGTTCATGTCAAGAAAAAAATTCGCTGTATTAATAAGCGAAGACGTAATGTACTACTGATCTGTTTCTCAATAAAAAGCATTCCATAGTGCGGGTAGTAAGTGATGGTGTCTTAGGTAAAAGGAATGGAGTAGCACATGGATAAACAAAAAAGATTTTCGTTAAAGAGTGGGTTTTTGACTTTTGTTACATCAAACATTATTTTAATACTTTTTTTCTTGATTTTTATGGTTAACAGAAATGAGTGGCGCTATGATGGGGTGAACTTTGTTATTCTTTTTCTTTTGGTAGCTGAATCTTTTATAGTCATATTCTCTTCGTTAGCATGTTTTAATACAAAGGGTGGAGAAAATTTTGAAAAGGACAAACAAAAAAGTCATAGTAGAGAGTTATTGGGATTTGGAATTACCTTTATTGTCCTTTCCTTGTTTTCGTTTTTATTCTTAGGTGCGGTTGTTCCCTACCCAAGCACGTTGATTTTTTTAATATTAATGACCAATTTCATGGTATCATTGTACTCCATTGTTTTTCATCCGGTTGCTTTAAGAATATATCAAGCGAACGTTTTCCAAGAAAAAATAACCATGATGGATTACATTTTTAAATATGTTGCTATTTTTCTATCGGGGATTAACTGCTACGTGCAGATGATATTGTTAAGACTTCCATTGTTGATAAATAAACCAATTGCCGTTGTTTTTGTACTATTTTTAGTGTGGGAAGGGAGTGTGTTAGTTATTGTATTTGACAAGTGATTTATAGGCGATTTTGTAAGTTGCAAAGCAATTTGGTTAAGGATCAAGAAGTTCGGTAACAATAATGGTTTTTCTCGGGATTGGGTTTTCATATGAATGACGTGTATTTTTATCTATGCATTTGGTTAACAAATAAAAGGAATTGAATACACATGAGCAAACAGAAATACTTTTCATTTAAACACGGATTTTTTGCTTTTATTAAATCAAACATGCTATTAATACTTATTATTCTTGTTTTGGTGATTAACAAAAGTGAGTGGCGTTATGACGACGGCTTGGGTTACGTTATGATGTATCTTGTATTTGCGGAAATTTTCATTGTATTTTTGTCATTCTTAGCATGCATTAAACCTTATGTTGGGAAGGATTTAGAAGAGAATAAAAAGGAAAGAAACAAAGAGTGGTTAGGCTTTGGAATTACCTTTATAGCACTTTCTATATTTTCACTTTTATTCTTAGGGGCAAACATTCCCTATCCAAGTACATTAATTTTTTTAATATTAATGACCAATTTTATGGTGTCTTTGTACTCCATTGTTTTTCATCCGGTTGCTTTAGGAATATATCAAGCAAACGTTTTTCAAGAAAAAATAACCGTGATGGATTACACTTTTAAATATGTTGCTATTTTTTTATCGGGGATAAATTATTATGTGCAGATGATATTGTTAAGACTTCCGTTGCTGGTCAATAAAGTAATTGCTATTGTTTTTGCCTTCTTTTTACTATGGCAATGGTTTGGGGTAATTGCGATTTTTGATAGGTTCTAACATGAAGTGGGTTGTGTGAAGAATCAATTTTTTCTTAGTGGAAAGGTTGTGGGCAATAAAACGTTGAGAACTCATATTTCTATAAAGAACGGTTTATGGTTTCTTCTGAAGGCTAACATTATGCTGGCAATTCTAATTACATTGTTTACGTTAAATAAGGCCGAATGGAAATCAGATGGAGGGGACAAGGTTGATACATTCATTTTCTTGTTTGAATGTCTTTTTATGTGTTACTTTCCATATGTGCCTGTTTAAAACCTGAGAAGGATAGTGTGAAGCATCAGGTAGATAAGAAGATTTTCAAGAATGAATGGTGTGGGATGCTTATTGCACTTCTTGCAACATCATTATTATCACTTTTTATGCTTCCTGCGGGCATTCCATTTCCGAGTACGATTATCTTTGTTGTGTTAGCCATTAATTTTTTTGCTGCGGTCTACTCAATTATTTTTCATAAAGTGGCTATCGGTATATATGAACAGAATGTTTTTGAAGAAAAAGATGGAATCATGGATTATACGTTCAAATATATCGCAGTACTATTTTCAGGCTTCAATTATCGTGTTCAAGTAACCTTACAAAAATTGCCGCTTATTTTTAATAAACCGATTGCCGTTATCTTTGTGCTTATATTGGCCATGCAGTTTATTATTGCTGGTACTGTTTTTACATATTAGAAGAAGGTACATACAAAGGAGGATTTCTATGCAAAAAACAGAGCAAATCAAACTAACCCTCAACGAAATGGTTGCTGCACTTTCCCTTTGTGGTTATGACAAAATGGCGAGTCAGATTTTGAATGAGCAAGAATTAATTAAAAGTGAATCAGAGTTTACCCGGTTTGTTCAGGAAACGGAAACGAAACTCAGGCAAAAGGGATATTGGGATGATAATAGGAAAAACGGCATTGCCAAGGGGCTGGAGGATTTACTTTATTTGCTCGTTCATGCCAAGAAAAAAATTCGCTGCATTCATATGCGCAAACGAAACGTATTGCTGATTCATTCGCTTAATAAAAAACATTCGCTAGTGCAGGCAGTTAGCGGAGGGGAGCATGCTTTTTCCTTTCACCAGAATAGCGATGGCTTTTATGATATGCTTCGGAAACACTTTGGTATGGAGGATTTCGAAATGGAGGTTGCGGATCAGCAGCCGATTCAGATGACAGATGATTTGATCGATGAATTACATACGTCAGAGCCTGAAGTACTGCTTGCCATGAAAGAGGACGAAAATCAGGCAACGGCATTACGTGCGTTTGCTGGTGACTTTTTACAGAATGGACAGGAATTTGATAATATATCCTTCATGAAGTCCGATTATGTAAAGGATCAGTCGGAGTTTGATGAAATTCAATTTTTGCTTCCAAGTGATCATTTTGTTTGGCATATGAATTATCAGAACGTGGAAGTTAACCATGAAGTGACGCTTGAGCCGATTCCGGTCAGGGCGTATTTTCAAGAGATTGATCGTGTTTTGACTGACTTTTTTAAATAATAGCTTCAAGGAACAAAGGAAACTTGTGGATAGAGCTTCCTTTGTTTTTTTCATTTCAATACATTAAAGGTATCACAGGAATCATTTTTATGGTGCAGATGCGGTAAAGTCGAAGCGATTATTATTGAAGAAAACTGTCCGCGGGGCTTCCGTTAAATGATAGGATGATGGATCTGTTCAAGATAGCTGAAAAAGCACCTGATATAATCTCACTTGGTAGAAAGTGGGTCAAAGCACATCTGAAACGGACTGGAGCCTACTTGAAACGGGCCGATGCCCACCCAAAACGGGCAAGGAAGTTTTTAAAACGAATCCATTTCACTTTTTCAGCAATCTTGATCTGTTCCTCTATTTCGCACAAAATATTCTTGCTGGGCATAAGCTGGTATATGTGAGGAGGGGATTAAAATATATCCATATGTTTATTTTCCATCGTACATGTATTATCCAGTAAGAAACGAGCTGAACCATGCGTATGCGGAGATCGTGGGAAGTGAATTGGCTCCAAATTTACGCGGTTATGTCCTGTTTACCGATGTTCCTGGTGGATCCGAAGTAACAGTAGAAGTGAATGGATTACCGCGTTATCAGCCTGCACAGGATGATAAAGCACCAATTGGGCCACATGGGTTCCATATTCATGAACATGGTGATTGCACGGTTGGCGATGCTACGGATCCATTTAAACAGGCTGGCGGACATTGGAATCCGGAAAATCAGCCACATGGTAATCATCCCGGTGATTTTCCAGTGCTGTTTTCCAATAATGGTTATTCCAAAATGACTTTTTTTACCAACCGATTTAAAAGTAAAGATATCATTGGTAAGTCAGTTATTATTCACCAGAACCCGGATGATTTTCGCTCACAGCCGTCGGGAAATTCTGGGAAACGTATCGGTTGTGGTGTGATTGAGGCGTATTGATTTGGGAGGATGCCCGGATACCGTGGAGTTAAATGGAGCAGGCATACTAGCTGGTTAAGTTACATGAAATAATAGGCATGAATTTGGATCATGGAGTAGTGGTCAGTATTACTAGTCAACATAGGAAATGTGAAACCCTAACACCAAAAAGCCGAATTGGGATGCGCCAGATAAAATAGTTTTGAAGAGACCTCACTGTGAGATGGTGAGGCTTTTTGTATGCGTTCTATGATTATTAGATAATTTAGTTTTTTGTAACTAAATATTAATTTTTCATCGTCGTTTATGAATAGTATAATGTATTTGTCAACAAGGAGGTTATACAATGACAACAAATGACCAGGGGATTGGTGATATCCCGCAAAAAGGTTTTTTTGGACATCCAAAAGGGTTGTTTACGCTATTTTTTACGGAATTTTGGGAGCGCTTTTCTTATTATGGCATGCGCGCTATTTTGTTATTTTATATGTATTACGAGCTGTCCAAAGGCGGTTTGGGCATGGATCAGGGAACCGCGGCGTCAATTATGGCTGTATATGGTTCGCTCGTTTACATGTCGGGGATTATTGGCGGCTGGGTTGCTGACCGGTTATTAGGAAGTGCACGCACCACTTTTTACGGTGGTATCTTGATCATGTTTGGCCATATTGTTCTTTCTTTTCCGGGGAGTATAACCGGTTTGTTCGTATCAATGGGATTAATTGTGATTGGTACGGGGCTGTTAAAACCAAACGTGTCAAATATTGTTGGTGATTTATACAGTAAGGAAGATTATCGTCGTGATTCAGGTTTTAGTATTTTTTATATGGGGATTAACATGGGTGCCCTTATTGCACCATTTATTGTCGGAACAATTGGACAAGAATACAACTTTCACCTTGGTTTCAGTTTAGCCGCGATTGGCATGTTTATCGGTCTGATCATCTTTATTTTTACCAAGGGAAAATATCTGGGGCCAGCTGGCACAAAAGTTCCTAATCCGTTAACAGCTGGGGAACGTAAAGTAGTATTCAGCCGAATTGGCATTGCCGCTGCAGTTGTCGTTATTGTAGGAGCTATTGCAATTAAAACTGGTCTCTTAACGATTGACCGTTTTACAATGGTTGTCAGTGTCTTGGGAATTATTGTTCCGGCTATTTATTTCGTTGTGATGTATCGAAGTTCAAAAACAACAGAAGTGGAACGTTCGCGGTTACTTGCGTATATTCCGATGTTTATTGCTGCGATGATGTTTTGGGCGATTCAGGAACAGGGGTCAATCATATTGGCTCGCTATGCGGATCAGCGCACACAGCTTCATTTTGCTGGTCTGGAAATCCAATCGTCCTGGTTTCAATCATTGAATCCATTATTTATTGTTGCACTTGCTCCAGTATTTGCGTGGCTTTGGATTAAACTCGGGAATCGGCAGCCAACAACACCAAAAAAATTCTCTATTGGCTTGGTTTTTGCAGGTCTGTCATTTATTATAATGATTATACCTGCGCTTATGAACGGGACAGATACACTTGTAAATCCGTTTTGGCTCGTGCTAAGTTTCTTCTTGGTTGTCCTAGGGGAGCTATGTCTATCACCGGTAGGGCTATCGGCAACAACCAAGCTTGCACCTGCTGCATTTTCGGCACAAACGATGAGTCTCTGGTTTTTGTCCAATGCCTCCGCACAAGCCATTAATGCTCAGGTCGTTCGTTTATATTCTTTTGATACTGAGGTTGTGTATTTCGGTGTGATCGGTGGAATTTCGATTGTGCTTGGACTGTTACTATTTGTTGCATCGAGAAAAATTCACGGACTGATGCGTGGAATTAATTAGTGAGGGCGGTTTACGGGGAGAACGGGTCTGTTCTGGTCTGTCCCGTGCCTCACACAGTCCATTCCCTTTGCAGTATTCGGATGTTTTAATCTATACTAGGTTAATATATCCGAATACTGGGGGAAAACACATGCTAGAATTACTACATATTTTAAAAGACATCTTACTGCCTGTATTTATAATTATGGGAACTGGCTACTTAATGCAAAAGAAATTCCGACTTAACTTAGAGACACTTGCTAAACTAAACATTTATTTTCTAGTTCCGGGATTTATTTTTGTGAAGCTTTACAGTACACAATTCTCTGTAAAGGTTTTTTCGTTTGTTATCCTATTTTTTATCTTATATATTCTCATCTTGTTTTTTATCTCAAAAGGGGTTGCCAAATTACAAGGATATGAACGCTCAAAAAGCACAACATTTTCTAATAGTGTCATGTTCTTTAACTCTGGTAATTATGGTGTGCCTGTTAATGATTTGGTGTTTAAAGGTGACCCGTTGGCGATGTCGATCCAGGTGGTCGTTCTCACCATGCAAAATGTTTTAACGTTTACGTTTGGTATTTTTGCTATGCAATCGGTTAAAATCGGCAAGTGGAAGGCGTTTTTGGGATATTTTAAAATGCCTATAATATACGCCTTAGCAGCGGCAATTCTATTAAATACATTCGACATTACGTTACCTCAATTTATCTGGGTGCCGGTAAATTATATTGCGGATGCAATGATTGCGATTGCGTTGATATTACTTGGTGCGCAGGTGGCTCAGCTGCAATTCAAATCGGAACTGTCATCCGTTTATCTTAGTATCGTATTACGGCTGGTCGTCGGGCCGTTAATTGCGATCGCAATTATTTCACTTATCCATATTGAAGGCATTGCTGCACAGGCATTATTAATTGCATCAGCCATGCCGACATCGGTAAATAGTTCGGTGATTGCCCAGGAATACGATAATCATCCGCATTTGGCAGCACAAATTGTTTTATTTTCAACGATCTTTAGTGCGATTACAGTTACAGGTACTATCTATCTTGCCCGATTGATTTTCTAACCTTTTGGTAAATGGATGGTGGTTAAAAAGTCTTTTTTTGTCCGTAATACATGGTTGCTAGCATGGTTGCGGGCAGCTGCTTTATTTTGTTCTAAAATAGCCTTTACCAACTGTTCATGCTCACCAGCCGATTTACTGGTTTGGAAGGAAACGAAATCTGGAAATTGTGGTTGCAGACCATTCCATAAATCTGACAGTAGCGAATATAATCGTGGACTGTTGGATGCTTTCCAGATTAATCGGTGTAATTCTTCATTTAATTGCACATAGTTCGCTCCATCCGATGCATTTATCTTTTGGTGGATCTGTTTCAGTTCATCAAAAAACTCCGGATGGTCACAAGCTTTTTCCGCTGCCATTCCCTCTAAAAAAGCACGAATATCATAATGATCCTCGACATCTTCCTTTGTTAAACCAATGACAACGACCCGGCGATTACTTTGAATATGGATAAGCCCCTCCCGATCTAACACTTGAAAGGCTTCACGGACTGGCATGCGCGAAACACCTAGCAAATCAGCAATTTCCTCCTGAGTTATTTCCTGCCCATGCTTTAGTGTTCCATTAAAGATAGAACGCCGTAGTGATTGAAGAACTTGTTCTTTCGTTGATAAACGCTTGATTTTTTCCATGATGATCATGCTCCTTTTTCGTAATGATGAATTAGATTTATATTAATTTTGAGTTAAGGGGTAGCGTCTAGTTGTCGATATGCTATCTTTAACAGACGGCTTGTTTTATACGATAACGCTTTCTTATATTATAACGATTTGACAATTTAATAGATAGCGAATATAATTACCTTAATAAAATTGGATACAAAATACATTATACAATATCCAAGAGGAGGAATAAAATGTTGCCGTTAGAAGGTATCAAAATTATTTCGTTGGAACAAGCAGTTGCTGCTCCTTTTGCATCTAGGCAACTTGCTGATCTTGGTGCACGAGTGATTAAAATTGAACGGCCTGGAGTTGGTGATTTTGCCAGAAACTATGATCAATCTGTCAATGGCATGTCTAGTCACTTTGTTTGGATTAACCGTTCCAAGGAATCACTTACACTTAACATGAAAGCGGATGCAGGAAAAGCTATTTTCAAAGACTTGTTGCAAGACGCCGACGTTGTTATTCAAAATCTGGCTCCGGGTGCTATGAATCGCCTTGGTTTTAGTAATGAGGAGCTTCACGATATAAATGACAAGTTAATCATTTGTAACATTTCAGGCTTTGGATCGGATGGACCTTATGTAAATAAGAAAGCATATGACCTGCTGATTCAATGCGAGGCAGGTTTACTTTCTATAACGGGAACAGAAGACACGCCGGCCAAGGCTGGAATTTCCGTGGCTGATATTGCAGCAGGGATGTATGCGTATAGTGGTATTCTTAGCAGTATCATTAAGCGATCGAAAACCGGTAAAGGGGAAGTGCTTGACATATCCATGTTAGAGGCTTTAGGGGAATGGATGGGTTATCCGCTCTATTATTCGATGTATGGCGATGCCGAGCCTAAGCGTACAGGCGCACAGCATGCAACAATATATCCGTATGGTCCGTTTCAAACGGCTGGTGATGAAACGGTCTTCTTTGCTATCCAAAATGAGCGGGAATGGGTGAATTTTTGCGAGAATATTCTCTATAATCCTGACTTGGCCATCGATGCACGCTATAACACAAATTCCAAGCGTGTGTTAAATCAGGAGAGTCTAAAAGGAGAAATTGAACAGGTTCTTTTGCAAAAAAACGTACAGGAAGTCATCCGTGAATTAGAAGCAAATAAGATTGCCAATGCCCAATTAAAAGGGATGCAACAGTTTGCCAAGCACGAACAGCTTGATGCCAGAAATCGGTGGATAGATGTGGAATCACCGGTAGGCAAAATTAAGTCCCTGTTGCCCCCAGCTGCTAAAGGTAGTGAAAATATTAAAAATACTCCTATACCGGACGTGGGGCAGCATACTACGGCAATTTTGGCAGAATTAGGGTTAACTGAAATGAAAATAGAGAAATTAAAAGATGCCAACGTTATTTAAAAGGACGGATTCAAATGCTAAATAGATCATTATTATTTGTACCGGCGGATAAAGAAAAGATGTTATTGAAAATAAATCAATTAGCAGCCGATATTATTCTCATTGATTTAGAGGATGCGATTGCAATTGATGATAAACCAAGTGGCAGAGATCTGATTAGAAAGCATATTGATCAGTGGAAAAAGCCAGTCTTTATTCGGGTAAACAGCATTGAAACGAATGCATTTCAAGAGGATATGCTTTTACTTAAGCAATTAAGTCATAGCGGGGCGTTACAAGGGGTTATGTTACCGAAATCGTCATCAGAAAAAGACATTAAAACACTGGCAAAGTATCTGGAGGCCGCTGGACAAGTTGCGAAATTGAGGATTATCCCACTAATTGAAAGTGCACTAGGTGTAAAGAACGCGTATGAAATTGCCGCTGCAGACCCACGAGTAACAAGGCTGGCGTTCGGCGGGGTTGATTTCACCAATGATATTGGTGCAGAAGTTACTACAGACGAAACAGAATTACTTTATGCCCGTTCAGAAATTATTGTATCTTCTCGTTGTGCGGACATTGGGCAGCCAATTGATACGGTCTACACAGACTTTAAGAATAGTGAGGGGTTTAGCAAGAATTGTGCATTTGCAAGATCGTTGGGCTTTGGAGGTAAGCTACTTATACACCCAGCCCAGATTGAGATGGCAAACACGGCATTTGTACCAACGGCAGAGGAAATGGCCTTTGCAAAACGATTGATCGCACAAGCTGTTAAAGAAAAAGGTGCTTTTCAATTAGATGGGAAAATGATTGATAAACCGATTATTGACAAGGCACAACGGATTCTTGATGCATATGAATCTAGTAAATGAAATCACTAGGAGGTAAGTTGGGATGGAACAAACTCAAGTTCAATCGAATGAACAAGTTGATACAATATCGAGGTCTTTTTGGCGTCGGGTAAGTATCTTTAATATACCAATCATCTGGTTCGCGGTCATAACAGTTTTAGCATTGGTTGCGATGTATACGGATAATCTGCCTGCTGGAATGATTGGCGGCCTGTTAATTATGATGGTATTGGGAGAGTTGTTTGGCTGGATTGGTGATCACACCCCAATCATTAAAAGTTATTTAGGTGGAGGTGCCATTCTGGCCATTTTTGGTGCCGCCTTTATGGTTTATTCGCATCTAATGCCAGAACACACAGTTACGCTTATTACGGATTTTATGAAGTCAGGTGGATTTTTAAACTTTTATATTGCTGCACTTATTACAGGTAGTATCTTAGGAATGAACTCGAAAACGTTGAAACAGGCAGGTGCGAAATTTGCCTTACCATTGCTTGCTGCGGTAATTGTTTCTATGTTACTGGCTGGATTTACCGGACTTGTCATTGGTTATGGTTTTAAGGAAGCGATCCTTGTTATCGCTATGCCGATCATGGGTGGTGGAATGGGAGCAGGAGCTGTCCCGATGTCTCAAGTGTATTCAGAAATTCTTGGACATGATCCAGCTTATTATATTTCCATATTGGTTCCTGCTTTAGCACTTGGTAACGTTCTGGCTATTATTTTCGCTGGTTTACTTAATAAATTAGGCGATAAGTACCCTAAATTAACTGGGAATGGCCAATTAATGGCTGGCTTTCATGTAGAGACGAAAAAGTTGGATTATCATATTGGTGAGATGGGAGTAGGAGTTGTTGCCGCATTATCTTTTTATATAATAGGTCAATTGCTGGGTAATTTTATTCCATTGCATCCGTATGCACTGATGATTATTGTTGTAGCTATATTTAAACTTGCTGGATGGTTGCCCGAAATTGTGGAAAATGGAGCGGCCCAATGGTATCAATTTGTTGCAAAAAACTGGACGCTTGCACTATTAATTGGTATTGGGGTGGCGTATACCGACTTGGATTCAGTCATTCACGCGTTAACACTGGAATATGTCCTGCTTGTTGTTAGTGTTGTATTAGGTGCGATAATTGGCGCTGGTTTAGTTGGGAAGCTGGTTGGCTTTCACCCAATTGAAGCAGCGATTACTGCAGGATTGTGCATGGCCAACATGGGTGGTACTGGCGACGTGGCTGTACTTTCTGCTTCAAGACGGATGGAACTCATGCCATTTGCACAGATATCATCGAGGCTTGGCGGAGCATTGATCTTGTTAATTGCCGGATTGATTGTGCCGTTGTTGTGATGTGACCTGGGGACAGGGGCATTGTAACACCATAAAGTTCCATTTAATTGAAGATTTGTGGCTTGGAAGGCGGGAAGACTCCGCATTTCAAGCCATGTTTAGTTTCTAGCGCATGTGATTCTGAATTCACCGCTTTTATCGTGACAGAGGATGGGAGTGTAGTAGTAAAATCCTAAAACTGATAAACAGTGGTATACTAAAAGTGGCGCGAAGTTGATGAAGATGGGCGTGAAGTGAGTTATATGACAAATACCAGAGTACTTTTTCAGCAGATTAGGCTCTCTTATGTTCTCTTATCTCATCGCTAGAAGCGAAGTATGTTTCAAAAAGGAGTATGAGGTTAATGGCTCGATTTTTATTTTGGGCGGCTGTTGTTGTTTGGATGGCTATTATTTTTTATTTATCACATGAACCGGCTTCCGATTCCAATGAGCTTAGTACGGGTGTATTGGATGCTGTAGTAAGTGTTGTCGAAAAGGTTGCTCCACATTCGGAATTTAACATGGTCGAATTTCACCATATCATACGAAAGTGTGCTCATTTCCTTGCTTATTTGCTGCTTGGCATGTTGGTTTTTCATGCATTGCGAAGAAGCGGTATGTATGGATATCGGATTACTTTGATTGCTCTATTAACTTCTGTGCTCTATGCTTCAACGGATGAGGTACATCAATTATTTGTACCGGGGAGATCTGGTGAAATTAGAGATGTGTTGATTGATAGTGCTGGTGCATGTGTCGGGATTGGTATGGCTTTACTAGTGGTGAGGAGGTTAAAAAGAAGGAAATAATCGATAAATTGTAGAGTTGGTCCGTTTTCATGAGTACAGATTTATACATAATATAAAAAATGCAGATTTAGACAATTAGAGGCATTTTTTTATATTTCCCGGGAAATAGTGACATTTACTTAATGTAATATATCTAACAATGAACTTTATGGTTTGATAAAAAGCAACTTGTTTATCTAAAGTTATCTAAAGATATAGAAAGATATTTTGTCGGAGGATATAAGCAAACGAAATGGAAGTCATAAAAGAAAGCTCCAAATACAGATGCCTCCATGATTACTTCTATTATTTTAAATAGGCGTAACATGGGGGCATCCTAGGAAAATTTAAAATGAATAGTGCGATCCGGAGATGTTTTGTAGCTTTTTCTCGTGTTGGGCGGATTTACTTGCTAAGAAGTTAACAGTTTCCTGGGTTTCAGAGAGTTCAACCCGATGACCAGAAAGTTTTTTGTCAAGGTTATCCAAACGTTTGTCGACTTGCTCAAAACGTTTGTCAACCTGTTCAAAACGTTTATCAACGCGCTCAAAACCTTCATTCATTCGATTTTCCAAATCCGATTTCACCTGCTCCAATTTTTTGTCAAATTGCTCAGAGTGTGCTTGAAATCTTTCATCCAATTTTTTGTCAAATTGCTCGGAATGTGCTTGAAACCTTTCATCTAATTTCTTGTCGATGTGCTCAGAATGTAAATGAAGTGCATTTAAAATTTCCTTTAACTGTGAGTCTTCCATTTTTGATGGCCTCCTTTCTGTTAAATCGATTATAACCGATAATTGGTTTTGAGGAAAGTGCTGCAAGTTTAGAC
Organism: Lentibacillus songyuanensis; assembly: GCF_039548255.1. Lineage (NCBI taxonomy): Bacteria > Bacillati > Bacillota > Bacilli > Caryophanales > Bacillaceae > Lentibacillus > Lentibacillus songyuanensis. Next base: position 3,429 of record NZ_JBCLVH010000005.1, on the reverse strand, counting down.
AAAATTGGATTAGAAACGGGAAAAATAAAGTGATGAGAACTAAATTTGTTTGAAAAAAGGGCTTTGCTGTTACAAAGTACTTTTTCTATGAGAATATACGATGAATTTTGTTTTTACATATTTTTTATTCACATATATAATTCAACTGATCTCGTTCATACTAGCACTAGATTAGAGTGGTTGTTATGAGGTTTATTTTTATCCTAACATGCGACAAAAGCGTGTATCGTCAATGGCAGGGAAAGATTAAATTTGCGCTGGAAGGGAATCTGGATTGGTCGGATATATTTGTCCTTAATCCTCTAATGTACGGACTTGCTTTCAATTAACCCCACATTTTGCTTATTTTATGTTTGTTCCCAATCGAAAGCGCCCTTTAAGTAGTCGCCATAATTAGCACTTTATCTGAGATAGTAGACTCGTGTCTCATTGATGAAGGGCTTTTCGAGCGAGTTGGTCGGCGTGGTGATTTTGTTTTGCGGGGATCCATTTGATGAAAAAATAGGGGAAGTGGCTTGCTTCTTGCTGAATCTTTTTGAGTAAGGGGTGAAAGGTTTGGTTTTTGGTGAAGTTTTTATCGATCACATCGACAACAACCCGTGAATCGGATCGAAAGGACAGGATTTCACCGGGAAATTGTTCCTTGTAAATTTCCAATGCTTTGATGACCGCATGAAATTCCGCTTCATGGTTGGAGAGCATGCCCAATGGAAAGGTATATGCATATATCTCTTCGGCCGCTTTGATATAGATGCCGGCACCACTTTTGCCGGGGTTACCACTGGCTGCTCCGTCTGTGTATACTTCAATCAATGTGTTCGCTCCTTTGCTTTCTGTCGTATTGTAGTTAGATTATAACAGGAATTTTGTGGGGTTTCAGGGATAAAACAAATAAATGCGGAAAAACTAATTACGATAGATCCCCGATGCATAAAATCTTCCAAAAAACGCATGTTAAGTGAAGGAGGTGTGTACCATGGGTAGAGATCGTCAGGAAAAAAAGTTAAAAGAAAGCGGAAAAGTAGAATCAGACCGTGATGTGGGATTGCGTTATAAAGGAGCGACCAAAATGTCTGGTCCTGAAGAAGCAAGAAGATTAAATGATGGGCAAAAGTAAAACTTCCCGGACATAATTCTGATCTAGATATACGAGTGATTAAGGCTTTGTGGTTAGAAATGCTGCGAGGCCTTTTTTTGATGTTATGGATTGGATGCAATTAATCTCGTGCACTTTAATATCAATTATAATTTTTAGAATAGTATCTACACCTAGGGCAATTCATTTGCTTTCAACCGCCACATAAAATATGATAGTATTACTATCATATTTTGGGGGGGAATGTAACATGAGGAATAAGGAAATGTTATTAATTCCAGGGCCAACACCAGTTATTGATTCGATTTATGATGCGATGGCACAAGAAACCTGGAGTCATACCGATCCACGATTTGCGGCAATTTATAAACATGCGATTGATCAAACAAAGGACATGCTTAAAACAGATGGTGAGGTTTTTGTAATTGCAGGTTCCGGAACACTGGCGATGGAAATGGCAGTAATCAATACGGTAGCTCCTGGGGAGAAATTATTGATCGTTAGTAATGGATTTTTCGGTGATCGATTCATTAAACTGGGGCAGGCGTTTGGTATTGAAATTGAAGTAATCCAGGCCGAATGGGGAAAATCTGTCACTGCAGACGAGCTAGAGGCAAAATTGGCGGAAGATACATTTAAAGCAGTAACCATCACCCATGCGGATACGTCCACCGGGGTCGCTGCCGATTTGGATGCGCTGGTTCCAGTTGTTAAACGTCACAATGCACTGGTGATTGTAGATGGGGTATGTGCAACTGCGGCCATGGAAGAGGATATGAGCAAGGGTTATGGCGAAAATAATGCAAAAATTGATGTTGTTCTAACTGGATCGCAAAAAGCAATCGGCGTACCACCCGGCCTCGCTGTTGTTGCTTTCAATCAAAGTGCGTTGGATGTTCGTAAACAATTGGAACATGTACCTGCATATTATACGGACATTAACAATTGGATACCGATTATGCACGATCCAAAGAAATATTTTGCAACACCTGCAGTAAACCTAGTCTACGCCTATGAACAGGGAATGAAACTTGTTCTTGAGGAAGGCATGGAAAAACGAATCGAACGCCATAAGGAATTTTCCAAGGCTGTACGGGCAGGCCTTGCAGTATATGGCATGAAAGCTCTGGCAAGCGAGGATGTTGCGGCAACTACATTGACATGTGTCTTGTATCCTGAAGGGGTGGATGACGCAGAATTTCGTGCCAAACTAGCGGAAAAAGGAGTTGTCGTGGCAGGTGCCTTAGCACACTTAGCCGGAAAAGCCTTCCGCATTGGGCATATGGGAAATACCACGAAAGATATGTTAAAAGAAGCAGTGCGGTTGATTGGTGTGACATTGGAAGAGATGGGGCATAGCGTTAATGTCGAGGAGGCAGTAGCGGCGTTTGATAATTAAGGATAAGGGGGAGGGTATCTACCTCCCATTATCCCTTTACTTAATTAAAATGCGTTCATTACTCGAATTCACCACTCCTTCGTTGATAAGCCGCTCGATGTCTTCTTTATCCAACCCTAGTTGTTCCAAAATCTCAATTGTATGTTCCCCTAATTTTGGTGGAAACGATTGGATTTGTCTTGGGATCTTTGAAAATTGAACTGGCAATGACAGTGTTTTGAAACTTCCAATTTCCGCATTATTCATTTCCTGGACCATTCCTCGCTCATGAGGGTCATTAAATGGTTTTGATTATACTTTATTTAAATTATTGCTACTTACGTTTCGGAATACTATTTAGATTATAAGTCTTATTAAATACTTAAATAAACATGTAACCTTAATTATAAATGGTCTGTATTTTGAGTGTTTTGTAATGCTCCTATCCTATATATTTTTCTAGGTCTTCCCCTTGTTCCAGGTGTTTCAGCTCCGACAACCTTAGCAAGATTATGTTTTTCTAGGTCGCTCAAAATTCTTCGTGCGTTACGTTGTGTCATATCGAGCCAAGTTGCTAGATCATTAGCGCTGACTGGGCCTTGTCCCATCTTATCCTGTATGGAAATGATTTTATTATAAGTGCTTAGGTTTACACCTGCATTTCTAAGTTTTTCAATAATAGCTAAATTATCAGAACGATAACTAAAAGAAAGACTATCATGATTATGCAATGGCCCCTCTAAATCCCCATTTTCATTTGCTAAGATGGCAATATTTTTCCCCTGTAGTTTTGAATAATCAAGCGCAATATATGCATTTTGTTCAGCACCAAAGACAGTTTTTCCATAACCTATCCCGATATTGGCTGTTAGGGTAGGTAAAGTGGACCCCATTGTCAAGACACAAATTTTTATAAGTTAAGGTGGGCTTTATATATTATTTGCCCGTGGGAGTA